>NZ_JAJONE010000003.1 GCF_024700075.1 Hymenobacter sp. J193 | reverse complement strand
CCAGGCTCTGGATATCCATTCCGAGAACCTGGGCCGGCCTTTCAATGCTTTTTGTAGGAGCGCATCGAACGTGCTTATGAAAAAGAAGAAGTAGGGCGGCGCAGGTGCCGCCCTACTGCGTTCATTATTCCACGTTACCGCCGCCACCGCTGTTGCCGGTGTTGCCTGATGATTTGAGATTTGAGGTGAGTTGAAGCCCCAGAAGAGATAACGACGTTGCTGGCCAGCCACATCATGCTGGTCGATATAGTCCGTTTGCCACTGATGAACTTCCTGGCGGTTTTAACCAGGCCGATCATTTCAGGAACATCCCATAGAGCGCCCTGGTATGATAAGCAACATCAGGGCTTTGAAGGAAGTCATCGTGAGCTGACGCCATTAGTTCTGGTGGCATTCAGTCGCTCTGATAAAGCCAATCAGCGGCCATCAGCCTGCCCTGATGGGGTGGCGGTCCCACTGGCCATGGACAGTGGAGATCAGCCTTGTTCATGTTGATTTGTTGCATCAGGCCACCACGGTGAGGTAGCTCCCAGGCCTGATCCAGGCCTCAGTGATTTTGCTTTGAACTGTCCATGGCAATTAGAAAAGAAAAAATGAGAAAGGGTAATGGTGAAAAAGGAGGGGGAATGGAGGGCCAGGCCTCCATAAAGGCTGGTTCTTTCAGCGTTAAGCACGAGGTCCACTTCGACTGGGTTGCCCAGGTACTCTTGCATACTTGTTTAGGCTGCTTGGTGGGATTAAAGTCGGGCCCGCCGGCGTGCTGCGTGGCAGCATCTTAGGATTCTGCCCGGGGCAGTGGTTTGAGAGCCGCCAAACCGCTTATTCTGTTCCCGTTTGTGGGCTGCTCGCCGCATGCGCTTGATCACCACACGCATCAGGATACCCATGCCGGAAAGCTTTCACCCGGCGCGAGAATCAGATAAAGCGGAAGGGTTCTACGCGGCTTTACGCGATTAACTTAGATTGCATTTCGCCGTTAAAGATAAAGAAAAAACCGAATCAAAAAGACTTTGCGCAATTTTTTCTAATCGCAGTACAGCAATTAAGATTAATTGCGTGGTAAAGGAGGCTTCATTGGGTAGTATTGTCTACTTAATGTCCATTTTCCTTCTTCATCCCCAACTGCCCATGAACTCACCACACCAACGGGGGCCGCCCGCGGCCAAACGACGACTCGGAGCTGGAACGGGCTTCAAAGACCAAATAATTTATCGTGCCCCTGGCCACCGGCTGCTTGGGGTATGACATTACCGACAAGGTCTGTAACGACTCCCGGCATAAGCTGAGAAGGGAGGGGAAACCTGATTGTCAGCAAAAAGTGATGGAAGGCAAGATCTGTGGCAGAGAAACGCCCACGACACGAAGGACAGCGGCTCGGTAGTAGACTTTGTAAAGACCCGATGGTCTGAACCTAGGCCAGACGCGGCAGCAGCTGCGTCAGTACCTGGGAGAGGGCGCTTCGGGGAGGATCGGTAGCAGCTGGCCCCGTGGCCGGAACCGACGCGCACGCGCCAGGCCGAGCGGGGGCCGGATGCCTCGGTGCCGGAGGACCCCCCCAACGGCGAGATGAGTTGCTGAAGCGGACTCTGGGCGTACAGCCGGCCCTGACGGATTGGGGCTTGCTGCGTGAGCGGGGCCTGAGCGACGAGACGATCAACGCCCCGGCCTCTGAAAGGGCAGGCCGCCGGGACCGGGCCAGAACGGCCCGCATAAGAACACGGTGTTCCCGCTGCTCATCGAAGGTGGTTTTTCGTCCTACAGAGGAGCGCAACCAATTTCCCGTCACTGATGCCCGGATCCTGCGACGGCATCTGGGTCAGCCACCCTACGCAGGGCAAGGGGAGCGCCGTAGAGTGTATCGTCATCGGGGAAAGTTTCAATTGACGCCATGAGCAAGTACCAGCTGGAGCAGCCAGGCGGATCAGGGCCAAGTACCATGTACATCACCAGCAGCGGCACCGTCTCGCAGCGGCAGGTGGAGTTGATGCAAAAAGACATCGACCGGCAGCATGGGAAAGAGGTGGTGCTATGCAACGATAACGATGCGGCCGGGGTGCGCTTCAACCCCCACCACATGAACGACTTCCGGGCACCGCGGCAAAACGTGGGCCCTGGAAACAGGTAGTGAAACGCCCGAGCAGCAGCGCGGCAACGTTACTCGGCAACCGAATGCGGGGGCGAGTATCACACGGATTTGAAAGTCACCTTGAAAACCGAGCGCCAGCGCGAGGGGAGGGCGGTCGTGGCCAGCCCGTGGTGAAAGGCTGCAGACGTCAGGCGCAAGGGAAGGGGGAGAGCAAGCCGCGTCGCTGCTGGAGCTGGTCCGCACGCAGCGACCAGACTGTAGCCCGCGTGACGGTGAATTAACGACCAATCGCCGCCAGCTGGGCGGTTTGCTGCAGGAGCTGCACGCCCAGCGTGAAGCGGGCATGTCTGGGGCGGAGCGTAGACAATCGCCTGGGTTTTTGATAGCGGGCCCTGAGTAGCAAGATTATAACTTAGATCTGACCGATCAGCAAACGGAACAGTGGATGCAGCGCGCCCGCGAGCAGGCCGGATTCGACAAAGGGGTGACTGCCCAGCAGGCTATGTTTTCGCCCATCGAGCGCCCCTTGATGCTGGAGATTGTCGAACAAGGCCAGCGGCAGAATGGGGGCGGAGCAGCCGGCCAGATTGAGCAGGGACCTTCGTAAGGCTGGCCTATCAATCCTTGACCGGAAACAGGAAATTGACCACGCCAGTGGTGTGCGCACCACGCACCTGCAGGCGCAGTACCTGGTGACCGACCCCGATCCACAACGCAAGGCAATCAGCAGCTCCAGCGCTGGAAATTATCACGCGCGCCCCTGGCGTCACGCTGACTGAAACCGAGGCGCACGCGCAGGAGCGTCGGCAGCTAACAACCGCCCCCGCTGTTAAGCCAGTAGAGCTGCCGGATAGCCAGTTTTGGGAACAGTAGGGCGGTTTTCAGCGCAGCTACGAAGGAGTTAAGCAAAGGCCTCGAAGAGCAAGCAACTCCCCGCAGGCGGCCCGATTCTGCTGAAATAAGCCGGAATGTACTGGAGCGGGATATTATGCCTTTACCGGCCTTGACCGCGAAAAACCTGAATGGGGCGATAGCGATAGCGGAGAAATTTGCAGCCCTGCAGGAAAAGCGGCAGCCAGGGCCGTTGGTGCTGGGGGCCGTGCAGCAGGCGGACAAGTCAATGCATGAGCGCTACCAGACGGTTCAGGAACTAGGGGGAGTGGTGTGCAGCGAGGCGCTGTAATAGTACTCGATGAAAAAGCCGGGGAGAAAACTGGGCGTACCCGTATGTTCGGATCTGTTGGCTGTGGGCGCCGGCGTGGGCAACATCGTGCAGCGCGAAGTTGCTCCAGGAAACCAAGAGCGATGGATAGATTTGCATTGATGATCCGGCACTCCTGAAGCCAGGCGGCTGCAGGCGTAGAAGCCGTACCGCGGGCCGCTGAGCGCAGTCCCGGCGTGATGGTCGAGGAGCCCGCGCAGGCCTAGCAGCTTGGCGGGGGCCGCCGTATTCAGCCAGGAAGAACAGGCTGCCGGCAGGGCGGTAAACTCGCTGCGCCCAACGTATCCATCCAGCAGGGCTGAATGCAGAATCCTACGCTCGTGACCAGCGTATTTCCAGCTGTAAGCCCCGAGCTGCGGGAGCAGGCCGATGTGGTGCGAAAAGCGGGGGGTTATCGCCCCGTTGGCGGGGCAGAGCTCAGGCAGGGAGCAGACGCAGCTGGTTAGGCTTTCATTTACAGGACTCCGTCATGGGCGCCATCAGCCGAGTTACCCGGCAAATGAGTGAAATGGCGGCAACCGCTACGATGTGGAACGCCGCGTAAGCGTTGGGGAAGCCGGTGAAGGGTGGGCTGGCCCGGTCCGCCTGACAGAGGCCCAGGACGTTATTACGCGTACCCCACAGATCCTGGATGATCTGCGCTCGACGGCGTCCTCATCCTGGTACAGCAGCGCGTCGAAGCGCCGGCGGGCTTCGTGCGCGAGGAGCTACGCATTGCTTATCAAACGGAGCAGAATCCCCTGGGCATCGGGAACGTGCCAGATGCGCCCAAAACGCAGCCCCGGTAGAGTGGAAGAAGGAGCCCGGCAGCAAAGGAGGCCTGCGAAGCCTGGCTAACGCTGACCGGGAGCGATGAGGCGGAGCCACGCCGGCAGCAGGTCGAGCATAGGGCAAACGGCCCGGCGCACGGCGGATGCGCTGGAACGACGTCCGGAGCAGACTGGAAAAAACACCGGTATAAAAACAATCGTCAGCTGACTTTCAAAGCCGTTTGTAGCGGCCGCGGGCAGGAGTGCCAGCGAGCTGGGAGGAGGTATGCACCTTATGGAAGGCCTGGACCAAATTTTTCCGGGAAAAAAGCAATGGAGGGAGCCGGAACTAAAGCCCCAAGCTACGAGGAAGTGCCGCGCAGTATGCACACGCCTGATGCTTCGCATCCGGTTCGTTTTGTGCAGTTGGAGGCTGGTAGTGGTGTGGAAAATGCGCAGCGTCTGCAGGAATCAGTGCGGCAGTTGGAGCGGGCCGGCGGGACCCCCAGCCCGCTGCAGCAGGAGCCGGCAGGGGCGTACATATTTGGCGATGGTCGCTTCACCGCCTGGACCAGACGGAGCTGCCGCAGATCCACCGGCTTTTGTCGGAAACGCAGAAAGGAGGGCCAGCTTCCGGCGCTCAATGAGCAACCCGGCCTTGTCAGCCGAGCGCCTGCTGGAGTTGGAGCGGGGGGGACAGCCGGAAGTAGGGGCGTCAAAAGCGCCAGCATTCGACCTTAGCCACCGAGCAGCAGCGCGGCTCCCCGGCCGTGGAGCACCTTTACCGCTATGCCGAAATCAATATGCCGGGCAGGCGGCCAGCAACGAGGATAAGTTGCGGTGATGCGCAAGGACTTTGAGCAAGCCGGGGCGTCTGTTACGGCCGTGGAACGACACCGCGACCCAGCTGGCCGCGAGCGTTGCGCATCATGGTGGGCTACCGCATCGACCAGCCCGAGCTACCCCAGATACAGGAGTAGCTACGGGCCGCGCAGCAAGCCGATACAGTACTCTACAAGGAACGGGGTGGCTCAGGGCCATGGAACGTAGCTGGGAGTTGGAGCGGCGCTAGCGCGAACCCGGCGTTTCCTGAACTTCGGCCCCGGAGGCAACCCACCCCAAGGACCCAGGCTGCGAGGCTGCCGTTGGCGGGCAACAGGGCACTGGTCCAGCCAGCGTGGGGCAACAAAGCTGGCGATTACTATCCGGCGGAAGGCTTAAAAACGCAGGTATTGCGGGACCGGCGCGATGATGAGCTGGCACCGGTGGCGGCGCAATTGGTAAAAGTAGGAGCGCAGGTAGGCGGTACCCTGCCCGATGGGGCTGGTGGCCGCGAAATGGTCGTCAGCTACCATCCCGCCGCCGTGCCGCAGGACAAAGTGCTGGAGGTATTAGGAACCCACCGCGCGGCCCGCGAGGTAAACCGGGCCACAGCAGGCAAGCACCTCGGTCCCAGGCGCTGAGCGGGCCGTAGAGGCAGCCCCGCCGTGCGCACCCCGGAACGGGCCAATGAACCCGCGCCAGCACCTCCAGCCGGCCGTGGCCACGACGACCAGCGTGAGCGAGCAGCCGTTCCGGACAGTCGGCATCAGTATCGTTGAGGAAGGCCTGCAGCAACGCGCCCAGCAGCTGCGTCAGGATCTGCAGCAACAGGGGGCCATCGTCAGCGAGTTGCAAAAGCGCGAGAGCGGGCAGGACCTGAGCCGCCAGCATTTCACGGCGAGGCTATCCGCTGGGCCCACAGAGCGCCGGCATAGCCCAGACTTTGGAAACAGCAGGCCGCCAACCCGGAATTAACCTGGAGGAATCCATGACGCAGCAGCGGGAGCGGCAACGCCTGTACGGGGGGTGAAGTACCGGCCATCAGTGGCACAACGGTTGCGGCTGCATCGGCCTACGCGGCCGGCCCGCCCCATGGCCCGGGCAATTGGCGGCAAGGGGTGGTGCTGGTAAGCGACACGGAGGAGGAGCGCACGCGCTCGGCCACCGTGCGCGAGGCCCTGCAGAAAGCCGGGGCGCAAGTCGGGGCAGGGGGGAACGGAGCGACGGTGTTCCCGGTACTGCCATCCGCTATTCCTACCAAACCCAGCAGGAGCAGCTGGAGCGCGTAAACAAAGTGCTTGATACGGCCGCGAAGAGCGAAGGCATCGAGGTAAAGGAACAGAAGCCCCAGCAGCCGGGGCCGGAGCTGGAAACGCGCACCGGCAAGTTCAACCAGGCCGTGATTTCAATTGATGATACGCCCGAGAAGGGCAAGGCCCGCGCCGAGACCATCGGCGGCGAGCTGAGTAAGGGAGGGGCCATCGTCGGCGAGGCCAAAGTAGTCGGCAACCACGTCGAGATGCCGGTGAGCTACCATACCAAAACGCCCAACATCCAGCACATCAACGACACCTTGGACAAGGCCGCCAACAGCAGTGGTATCCAGGTGAAGGAAAATGGGGAAGACCGGGGCGCCCGCCTGCAGGGCGCGCGTGACGTAGCCCGGGAATCGGGTGGTGGGTCCACGTTGATGGAGCGTGAACGAAGCTAGCCCTTACTGCTGCTGCATTTTTTCACTTATTCCTGCACCCTGATGAATACATATGACATGTTTGTGCTGCTGGGCTGGGGCCTGTTGCTGGGCGGCATACCCACGGCTGGCTATTACCTCTACCAGTATGGCCGCGCCCTGATGGAACGGCGGCGAAACCTGCCTTTCGACCCCTTCACCCGCCAGGAACGGGCGGCATTATGGAGGCAGGAGATAGACTTCCGCTTTTTCTGCACCGCGTTGGCCTTGTTTGGGCTGATGCTCTGCAACTGGCTGGCAAAATCCTAACCGGGCGCACTGCCATAGCACGAGAAAAAGGCCGTTGGATAAGCTGTGGGCTCCAGCGGCCTTTTTCCCAGTTGCCCTTTCACTTAGTTCACCTATGAATTGGCTGATAATTTCAGTCTAGTCTTAATAAGTCCGTTTACGATTATTCATACTTATCATAAAACGACTTCTCGGACAGCCTCAATAAGTAGCCTTATGTTTGGCTTCTATTTATCATAAATTGACTACTAAAAGACAATATGGCGAAACGGCTTAAGTCTGGGCACATTTTACGGATACCACTATACCACAACTGGGGCTTCGCTTACGCGAAATATGTTAATGTCATTGGTGTACAAGGCAACCAGTCCTATCCAGACCTCATCAAGATTTTTGATTACCGTTCGTTGGTCGATGAACCTATTGACGCGGCTCTCCTGCATACCTACCTGATGCAACCCATCCTACTTGCAGGCCGGCTCCCCACCCTTAGGCATGGATTCTGGTCTATCGTAGGAGCATTGCCACTACTGCCTGAGGATGACGAGTTACCTGATTTGCGGGTTGACGAATCGACTATTGCGGACCGTATGGTGATTTATCAGCAACCCCGGCCTGGTGCCACACTCTATACCAAAAACTTGGAGTTACGTCCTCAATTTGAAACGTCTCTCGCCAATGTTGAGCATTTAGAATTTTTAGGTGCTCGAGGGTCAGGCCTGATTGAAATCAGTGCTACCATGTCGTTCATGCTCCAAGACGGGGTCTATCCTGGCGACTTTTTGACTTAGATGACCCAACTTACAAGTATGAGTACGGGCTTCTCAAGTCTCGTCCCCTAGCTAACTCTCTCTCCTCAAGAATTATATGGACGCGCCCGCCAGCCTAACCAACCAGGATACGTGCCCCTTTAGTAGTAAACAGTACTTTTTCCGTGCTGAGCGCTTCTAGAAAGCGACTCCCTTATCTGAATTTTATCTCTTAACATAAAGTAAGGTATACCCAGGGCCTCGGAAAGCTGGTAAATTTTGGCTTGGTTAAGCGGGCGTAAACGTTTAGTATTTTTCGGTTACGATACCTCTCTATTATGCCCGTCGCTACTCAGCCGCCTCCTATTCGTCACAGACTAACTGCTTACCGAAAGACAAGGATAGAATTCGCCGCCCTGGGACTGCTCCTAGCGTGTTCGCCCGTGAGGCGTGCTCCTTCGAATCCGTATCCCCTCGCGCGCGCTGTTCGCCTAACAGTGCCTGCAACGCGCCTCGTCACGCAGGGCGATTCCATCTCTCTTTCCTTTCGCTTTACGAATGCGTCGACTGACACGGTCTGCTTCAATCCCAGGGCCCTGGTGTACCTGCGCCGCCGACCACAGGGCTACCATTCGGCGATAATGTGGTTGGACTCGACCAGCCTTCGGCCTGCGCGGCCGCTCGTCGCGTTGCTGCCAGGCGATACCCTTTCCGTGCCCCGATCCTTCCCACTTGATACGACGCTGTTATCGGCTCCAGAGACGCCGTGGATGGTGTTCTCGCTGCATCCCTGTCCTACTGCGCGACCTGCCTCGAATCGGCAATGGTGTGGTACCTTGGCCATCGATTCAGTGATACTCGTTCGACCTCAGCACGGGGGAGGTAGGCAGCCCACGCAGGACAGTGCTCACTCTGCCCTTTCAATAGGGTACGCCTGAGGTGGTCCGATTACGCTGGACAGTTTAGGGCACTAAGTTGAAGGAGCTGTTGATGAGCGTGATACGGTGTCTGATAATCAATGCTGGAGTGTAGGCGCTCGTGATTGTAGTAGTCAAAATAGTCGGCTACGCTGGCTTGCGCGTCCGCTAAATCGGCAAAAACGGGCCGCTCTCGGACTTCGAGTACTTCGGTTTTGAGGCGTGACCAGAGGCTTTCGGCCTGCGCGTTGTCATAGCAGTCGCCGCGGCGACTCTGCGAGCGCACTGCCTCGTGGTCGCGTAGCAACTGTCGGTAGGCGTTGCCGCAGTACTGCCCGCCTCGGTCAGAGTGGACGACGAGGCCTGGCGTGGGCGGCTGCGCCCAAAAAGCGCGCTGCAAGGCGCTGGTAATCAATTCTTCGGGCATAGAGGCGCCCACTTGCCAGCCCACCACCTGTTTGCTGACCATATCTTGGTAAGCGCACAGGTAGGCCCAGTCGCCGTTGGCCAGGGGAAGGTACGTGATGTCGCTGACCCAGACCCGATTGGCCTGCGTAGGCTTGGGCTGGTCGAGCAGCCGGTTGGGGGCGCACCGCAGCCCGTGGGTGGAGTCGGTCGTGCGCGGGGTGAAGGCCTTGGGTTGCAGCGCCTTCAGTCCCCGCCGGCGCATCGCCGTGCGGAGCCGCTGCCGCCCGACGCGGTAGCCCTTGCGGCGCAGTTCAACGCGCAGTCGACGCGTACCATAGCAGCGTTTATGCACCCCAAATGCCTTAACCAACGCCGTTTCCCAAGCGGGCTCTGACTGATTTACTACTTGCTGCTGAGCTTGTTGCCATGCGTAATAGCCACTGACAGGTACTTGCACCAACTGGCAGAGCAGGCGCACGGAGTGGTGCCCCCGCTGCGCTTCGATAAAGCGGTAACGGCTCATTGGTTGGGTGTCTGTGAGAAGATGGCAATGGCTTTTTTTAAAATTTCCAACTCCTGCGCCTGCCGCCGATTGGCGGCGCGCAGTTGGCGCAACTCCGCCGCCGTGGCCGGGTCGAGCTCCGCCCCACGGGCCGCCGCCACGGGGGTAAGGGCTTCTTTCTGCCACTTGTAAATACGTTTGGGGTCGATGTTGAGGGCACGCGCCGCAGCCTGGGTCGAGCGGCTTTCACTGGCTAGGCGCAGGGCCTCGGCGCGGAAGGCGGCATCGTAGCGCCGACGTTTAGTGGGTTGAGGACGGTCTTTCATGACGTGCGAAAGTTAAGACCCTATTCTGTCCAGATTTACCCGACCACCTCAAGTACAATAAGTAGAAAAGGTACTGGGACATCAGTCCCAGTACCTTTTCTACTTATTGTACTGTATAGGTCAAGTTAAATTTCCCGTTGGTTAAGGCAACTGAGCGGGTGTTACTGCCCGGACTGCAGACGGTGCCGCTGAATGTTCCACTAATGGTTTTGCGTTGACTGTCGAACGCGATGATCTCAACCATCCGGTTCTGGGAAGAGCAGTTACGCGGATCAAAGTACAAGGCTCGGTTATTCACCATTTCTGTATAATACGGCCCATCTGCAGAAGCCGGATCGGTGATGGTGAAGCGGCCAGTGCGGCTGTTGAAGTCAGTCAACCGCACGACGACGCGTGAGCCATTCGTCGCATTAAAGGTGACCAATAACTCTTTAGAGGCGGGTCGAACGACTGCGGTAGCTGTGGCTGCTGTACTATCAAATGGTTTCCCCTCTACATCGACGGTAGCGGTATTAGCTGGGATAGACGGCTGCGCCTGTTCTTTTGATTTACTGCCACATTGTTGAAGCGAAAGGACGCTCAGTAAAAGCGGCACGGCATAATGCGTTTTCATGGAGGGGTAGTTAGGTAGTTAAGCAATAAAGGTAAACGGTTGTTAGCATCTTTTTAGAGCGTGCTTAAGCAAACCTGATTTAGACACCGCTGACTCAGTAGGCAATCGTAATATACCCCTTATACTGCCGCTGATTGGAGTATTCAATCAGGTAGAAGTACACACCACCTGGCAAGCCACTGCCATCCCAACGGAAATCCCGCTGAGTGGAATTGTATACCTGCTTGCCCCAACGGTTGAATACCTTGATACCTGCGAACCGTTGAGTACAGTAGTCCGGTGGCAAGTCAGGTAATTCAAAGGCATCATTCAGTCCATCATTGTTTGGCGTGAAGATATTGGGAGGTGTAAAGGCTATTGCCTCTGGGTTTTGCACTTCAAAGCGCACGGTCCTACGTTGAGGCTGTGGGTTACACGTCGTTTCCTGCAACTCAAAGAGAACCTCGTAGCCATGTGGCGCTGTCACCGTACAACTCGCATTCCACCGGAATATTCCAGTAGCTCGCCCTTGCCCATTGTGAGGCTCGAAGCTCATCCCAGCAGCCGCCAGCTCAAATCCTACGCCACGTGCCGTGAGCACTAGGGCGTTCTTATCAACATCAGTTCCTTCGATCTTCGCCTCTAGTACAGAACCGGGCAATTGCTGTAGTGGAAGAGGCGTTGTACTCCCGGCAAACAGAGACGAAGTCAGCTGTGGAGCGCTATTAGGGTTGACAATTTGAATAGCCACCCGTAGGATACTGGTTTTTGGCTCGCCACAAGGGGCATCTTTAGCCGTGAACTCAAATTCATACAAGGATTTACCTTCTTGCGGGCAAGGTACCCGCCAAGTGAAATGCCCTTGCTGTACATTGCCAGTAGTCGTCTGCGTAAGCTCGGCCGCAACGCTGGTAGCCGTAAACCCTATCCCTGCCATTGACAGAGAGAGCAAATCGTTGTTCGGATCCGTAGCTCGCAGATCAAACGACACCAGCTCTCCCGGTTGCGCTCGCAGCGGCGTTGTGCCGGCGTTAGCCGTTATCTCTGGTGGCTTGTTGCTAAGGTCAATTCGGATCGGAATAGTAAGGCTCGCCGTTTGCGCTCGATCACAGGCGGTTGAGGCTGCCGTAAAGGTAAACTCATAGAGCAGGTTGCTCGCTGAAGGGCAAGGTACTACCCATCGAAAGGTTCCGCGGTTTTCACCAGCCGCTCTATTCTGGCTGAGCTGTGCGCCTACATCTTGTGGCCGGAATCCTTGTCCTTGCATAGCCAGGCTAACGGTATCCTGATCAGCATCCGTGCCCAGCAGCGCGAATTGCAGCACTTGGCCGGGCTGCACTACGAGTGGACGATTCGAATCGGCAGTAGTGGTTAGCACAGGGGGAGCATTGTGGTTCTCAACCTCAATAGTCACCAGGATACTATCCGCTTGTGGACGGTCACAGGGGGCATCAGCACCCACAAAGGCAAATGTGTAGCTCCCTACCGCGGAGCAGGGTATACGCCACCGGAAGCTCCCGCGGACCTCATGGCCAGTCCGCGTTTGTGATAGCGCCGCACCTACGGCACTGGCCTGAAACCCCTGTCCATGCATAGACAAGGTAAAAGCATCCCGATTCGGATCACGGACGTTTACGTCGAAGGTTATCAGTTCACCCGGCTGAGCCCGTAAGGGAGCAGGCGCGGTAGTGCTCAGTACAGGTGCGGAGTTGGGCACCATTGTAGAAATGAACGCTACCTGCACGGTATCGCGTCGAGGTAAACTGCAGCCATTATCGGCTACAATAACATCTAGCAGGTACACCTTCCCCCAGTATCTATACACGTTGGAAAACACAGCTGAGAGACGAGGGTATCAGGGGCATTCGGGGCATGTACGGTTCCCTGTTTCAGCGTCAAGGAAGGCAATGTGCCTTTGAAGTTCACGGGGCGCAGCGAAATGGTAAGCTGTGTAGCCGTATCAGGATCGGTGAAGCGCAGGCTTAGGCAGCGGTCTGCACCGGCTGACAGGCGCAAGGTGTCTTTACCCGGCTGATACTGCTTTCGCAAGTCGGGTAGCGGACCGTTAGCGCAGGGGTTTGATTGGGAGGGCAATTGAGGACTTTCAATTGAAAATCCCGTCGAACTTCCCCCAAGTTTGATGCCCTGGCGGTATTCTGAGCAGCGAACACTAAAAACGAACAGGCCTAGTTGGGCAGGCCGCACGGTTAGCCGTCCGGAATGCTGGTCGATACCTAAAGCGGGAGCCCCCTTTATCTGGGTGTCGGTAGCATAACCGGGTAACCAACGAATGGGGGAATAGGGTGCCGGGGAAGGCGTTTCAGGCTTGCCATCCGCATCGGTTGCGTGCCCGTTCAGCGGTGTAACCATATCATACACCAGAGAGTCTCCATCCGCATCCTGACCGCCAAAATCGAAGTAGAATAGCTCCTGTATACAGGCATAATCACTGAGGGGCGGAAAGATTTGGGGCGTGGAATTAAGCAGCGGTTGTCCGTTGCGCACCACGGGCGGAAACTCCAAATAAAAGGTTTGCCCCGCGCCTCCTGGCTCCTCAATGTTGTTAATCGTTCCGTTACGGCAACAGCGCTCTACGGCGACATAGTATCCAGCTGCATTTGTATAGTGGCAGCGGGTAATTCTATCAACAGCGTATAGACCAAGCGGCGGGTGCGCAAGGAGGGGCTCTCGCACGCTGGATTGGTGTAAGCGACAAACGTGCTGCTAGTAGTGGTAAACTCACCCGCTGCATAAGCTGATTGTTACCCTTCGCAAAGATTCCAGCCGTGAGCTCATCATCCAGCGCGCCTAGACTGCCATTGACATCATCAAAATATAAGTTCAGCGTAAGTCGGTACTGAGGTGGTCCAGTTAGGCTGGACAGTTTAGGGCACTAAATTGAAGAAGCTGTTGGTGAGCGTGATACGGCGTCTGGTAGTCAATGCTGGAGTGCAGGCGCTCATGATTGTAATAGTCAAAATAGTCGGCGACGCTGGTCTGCGCGTCGGCCAGGTCAGCAAAAACGGGCCGCTCACGGACTTCCAGGACCTCCGTTTTGAGGCGCGACCACAGACTTTCGGCCTGGGCGTTGTCGTAGCAGTCGCCGCGGCGGCTTTGCGAGCGCAGGGCCTGGTGGTCGTGCAGTAGTTGGCGGTAGGCGTTGCCGCAGTACTGCCCGCCACGGTCCGAGTGGACGAGCAAGCCGGGTGTGGGCGGCTGGGACCAAAAAGCCCGTTGTAAGGCGCTGGTCACCAGTTCCTCGGGCATGGTGGCTCCGACCCGCCAGCCGACTACCTGCTTGCTGGCCATGTCTTGAAAAGCGCACAGGTAAGCCCACTCGCCGTTGGCCAAGGGCAGGTAGGTGATGTCGCTGACCCAGACCCGGTTGGCCTGCGTGGGTTTGGGCTGGTCCAGCAGTCGGTTCGGCGCGCACCGCAGCCCGTGGGTCGAATCGGTGGTGCGCGGCGTAAAGGCTTTCGGCTGGAGCGCGTGCAGGCCCCGGCGGCGCATGGCCGCCCGCAGGCGCTGACGCCCCACCCGGTGCCCGTTTTTGCGCAGCGCTACCTGGAGGCGGCGCGTGCCATAACAGCGCTTGTGAACCCCGAAGACCTTGACCAGCGCCGTTTCCCAGGCCGGCTCCGGCCGAGTTACAACCTGTTGTTGAGCCCGTTGCCACGCATAGTAGCCGCTGGCCGGCACTTCCACCAGCTGGCAGAGTAGCCGCACCGGGTGCTGGTCCCGCTGCGCCTCGATGAAACGGTAGCGGCTCATTGGTCCGGTGTCTGTGAGAAGATGGCAATGGCTTTTTTTAAAATTTCCAGTTCCTGCGCCTGCCGCCGATTGGCGGCCCGCAGTTGGCGCAATTCGGCGGCGGTGGCCGGGTCCAGTTCCGCCCCACGAGCGGCGGCCACTGGGGTCAGCGCTTCCTTCTGCCACTTATAAATGCGTTTAGGGTCAATACCCAGGGCGCGTGCCGCGGCCTGGGTCGAGCGGCTTTCACTGGCCAGGCGCAGGGCCTCGGCCCGGAAGGCGGCATCGTAGCGCCGGCGTTTGCTAGGTTGGGGGCTGTCTTTCATGACGTTCGAAAGATAAGGCCCTATTCTGTCCACATTTACCCGACCACCTCATACGTACTGCCCGTTTGGTGCTGCAAGTCCAGCTCACCGCCAACGATATGCGTAGCACTAGCCGATTGTGCCAGTAGCAAAATAAGAATACACCACCCGAGTATCCGACCAATCGTTAAACGAGGTACAACCTGGATCATAGACAACTAAACGCATAAAATCTTAGCCGGCTCAAGATACTACTTCCTAATGGTGAGAGCACCTTTTAGCAACCTGATGTAGTCAAGCGATAGTTTGTTGTCAGGTATCGCATACCTAATTCTTCTTTTCTTGCGTTTTGTCACATATCTTAAACGGACGTTTAACAAATGTGACAAACTGCTATCTTGCGCTTTTTCCACTCCTTTATATAAGGTGTCATGACGCGCTACGTCGCCTACTTCCGCGTGAGCACCGCCCGCCAGGGCCAGTCTGGCCTCGGGCTCGAAGCCCAGCAGGCCGCGGTAAGGACCTTCGTCGGCACGGAGGCGAGCATCGTGGCGGAGTACGTGGAAATCGAGAGCGGCCGTAAGAACGCGCGACCCCAGCTGCAGGCCGCTATTGCATACGCCAAGCAGGAAGGCGCCGTGCTGCTCGTGGCCAAGCTCGACCGGCTGGCGCGCAACGTAGCCTTCCTCGCAACACTCATGGAAAGCCACGTGCGCTTCAAGGCCGTGGACCTGCCGGCCGCCGACGAGTTTACCCTGCACATCCTGGCGGCTGTGGCCCAGAAAGAAGCGACGGCCATTTCCACTAGAACGCGCGATGCCTTGGCCGCCAAGAAGGCGCGCGGATTTCAGCTTGGTACGCCAGCTAATCTAACCGCTGCCTCGCGGGAGAAGGCGCTGGTGTCGCTGCAGCGCAATGCGCAGACCAATCTGAGTAACCGGCAGGCCGCACAACTCGCCGTGTTGTTGCGGGCCACGGGCGTAACGTTGCGGGAGATTGCCGCGCGGCTTAATGAATCGGGCTATCGGACGCGGCGGGGAAAGGCATTTCACCCCATGGGCGTAAAGCGCCTACTGCCGAACTTGATAAGTAAGTACCTGATTTGCTATAGCAAATCAGGTACTTACTTATAGATTACAAGCCACTTTTAACTAACTGTTTGAGTGTCTTACTACTGCCTTCTTTATGTAATCGGCCGCCAGCGTGATTAAGGGATCGCAATATGGCAAGGGACCCGATGACCGTTATAGGTGAGTGCTTGACATCATTTGGTGCTGTTGCTATTGTGCAATAACCGGTGGGATACTCCAGATAGGCTCCTGCTGCCAATTGACGGGAAAACCCATGGCGGAGGGATCTACGTTGGGGTGAATAGCAAATAGCCCCTGCAAACGGAGGCCCAGGCCAAACTCGGGTGAGATGGTGAAAAGCAAGTGATTCATGCAGCACAACGCAGCATAAAGTTTATTCTGTACTAGCTGTGGGATGGGAGCATAATACAACTCAGGCCTGGGCCGCTTGATACGCTTAGGCGCTGCGGCAATGGTGCGGTTCCACAACCGGGCATGGTGGGCGCATACGTTGCGCACCTGCGTGATACTTTGCAGCCAGCCCGAGAGATACTTCTGTGGTGGGACCATAAAGTAAGCAGCAATTTCATCCCGACCCGACAGCTCCTTGCGGATGTTGCCATATAAGCGGGAAAGGGTGCCTAATGTAACGATTTCCAAGGTTTTCCAGGCCGGTGGGCGGCGGACGTCAGTGCCGTAGCGGGCCTTGTGGTCGAGGATGAATTCTTCGTGGGAGCGAGATAACTCGGCGTCGATGGAAGCCAGGGCCTCGGCGTGATCGTCTGAGCTGGTGAAAAGGGTGACATCCTCGAACCACCAAGGCGTGTGATTCATGGACATGGTGTAGATAAGTTGAGTGCGAATGCTGACCTCTATGCGTTCGATAATATCGAAGACCAAGACGCGTAGCTTTTGATCGAATCGGTACAATTCCAGCGCAGTTTCGAAGCGGCTGCCTATCTTGTAGATATGTAGCGACTTGTCTGACTGAAACGGAAGCAAGTAGCCAGCCAGACGATAGTAACTGATGTTACTGAGGTGACGAATAGCCGCTACTTCATCGTCAATGGCAAGACCTCGTTGGCGCAGTAGCGCAATTTGGTCAATGATGGAAACAGCTTGCTTGTTATAGTCCATAGTTTATCGGAATAGTCCAAACTTTGAAATAGGGACAAAAAAGACTCGCCCTGGTACGCTGTTCTGACGAGAAGCGTGGCGAGTACTGTTAAAACAAAGGTACGACAAATTCAGGAATTAGGCCAATCATAACGCTATCAACTGTGCTATTATGCTCATGCAATAAATGCAAATCATGATTTTAGATTGTTACAAAGCCAATAAACATGCTACCTCGTTGGCGTGATTACGGGTAACACCGTAGTTAAAAAAGCCTAATACAACTGAGTCTACAACTTTTTTAAGACAGCGGGATCAATGTAAAACCCGACGCCGGACAGCTCATTGGCAAGGCGACGCTTCCATGCGCCGGCCTTGTCATAGGTTTCGTAGACAACGCCATGGAAGTCGCTAGGTTGCTCGAGGCCGGAACCGGCAACGAGTACAAAGACGTTTTTGCGGCCGAGCAGGGCAACGAAGTAGCCAAGCTCAAGTACAACGTTCTGGCGGGCACGGGGCGAAAGCTTGGGTGCAGTTTTGCCAACGCGGATGCCGCCCAAATCGTCGGGACTGAAAAGGACGACGGCGTAGCCACAGGCACGAGCTTCGCGGTCAAACTTTTCGATAATGGTTTGGCCCTCATTGATTTCCTCAAAGAGAACGATACCATCAATGCCGAAGCGGTTGAGGGTTGCTTGAGCATCTTTGCGCATGGCGTCGTCGCGGCCATGGACAATGAATACTTTGCGGCTCTCGTCGTCGACAGCTTTGAGAACGCGCAGGAGACTGGTGCGGGCTGTGCGCAAGGTGGTCATGTCAACGAGCGAGTGACTGAAGGCATTACCCGTAACTTTCAACTTTTCGGCCAGCTCCACCAATTTCTTTTGATGACTGCCACCACGCACTAGCTTGGCCTTACCCACCAGCCCGACCGCGGTAGTAGCAGTCGCGGCCAGAGCTTTTTGAAGGGCTTCGTCCTGACCGTATTGACGGCCATACCGGTCCTTGGCATCAGGTAGCACAATGGCTCCTATTTTTTCACGCAGGAGTTGTAGCTTTTTGCGGTCCATCAGGGAAAGAATGATGACTTCTGCCTTGCAGGCAGCGAGTAAAACTACTAAAATTGAGAAAAGGCGCTTGGCAAATAGAATCAATTGAATTGTAATCTACCTAGTTTGCACGCCTATCTACCATTGCTCAAATTATTGGTATGCCCCAACCTTTACTAACTCGCTATCTCCGTGACCTTTATTTTATTCACCAAACAGGAGGTGGCACTGAGGAAACATCGTTTTACGGGCCATTGGAGAACCTGCTCAATGCAATAGGTGAAACGTTGCGTCAGCCCGTACGATCGGTATTTCAACTCCAAGACTTAGGAGCTGGTAGACCGGATTTCGGATTATTTGCGGTGCCGTCGGGGCGTTCTTCGCGACCGTTGCGGATGACTGGGCAGCAGCCTGAACGCGGCGCTGGGGAGGTGAAAGGACCAGGTGCGTCGCTAAAGCCGTTATTGGAAGGCAAACAGGTTTCAAAGTATTGGCAGCATTATGGGCAGGTGTTGGTGACAAACCTGCGGCACTTTGCTTTCTTGGGTAAGAATGAATTCAACCAGCTGATGGTGCTGGATACACTAGAGTTGGCACCTGACGAAGTAAGCTTTTGGAGCCTGTGCGCGCAACCTGAGATATTATCGGCGGAGCAGGCTGATGCGGCAGAGCAGTTCTTAGCGCGGTGCATGCTGCATGGCGCTCCGTTGGACCAACCTCGGGAACTAGCGTGGCTGCTGGCCTCCTTCGCTCGGGAGGCACGAGACCGGCTCAGCGGGGTGGACCTGCACGAACTGGTCCCGTTGATAACCGCCTTGGAGCAGAGCTTGGGGGCACGATTCGATGGACCAAAAGGCGTACGCTTCTTGCACGCTACCATCGTTCAAACCCTGTTTTATGGGGTATTCTCGGCATGGGTGTTATGGCATCGGGAGCAGCCGGACCGCAAGGATGAATTCGATTGGCGCACCACGGCCCATTACCTTCAAATACCGGTCTTGCAAGTGTTGTTTGAGCACATTGGCGCATCGTCCAGTGTGGACCGCTTGAAAATGCGGGACTTGATGACCCGTACTGGGCGCACGTTGTGCCGAGTACGAAGGGACAGGTTTTTCAACCGATTTGCTGACAGCACAGCCATTCAATATTTCTACGAGCCGTTCCTGGAAGCGTACGACCCGCAATTGCGGAAGGAAATGGGCGTGTGGTATACACCGCCCGAACTAGCTTCTTACATGATAGCGAAGGTAGACCAGATGCTCAAAGAGAAATTGGGCATCGAAGAAGGCCTAGCAGATGAGCGAGTAGTGGTTTTGGACCCATGCTGTGGGACGGGAACGTATTTGGTGGAGGTACTGCGTTTCGTGGGTAGGCGGCTACTGCAAACGCATGGCGCCTTAGCCGGAGCAATGCTGCGAGAGGCTGCAACTCGTCGCCTGTTTGGTTTTGAGATTTTGACAGCTCCGTTTGTAGTAGCCCACTTACAATTAGGGCTCCCTGCGGGCGGCAGGTGCCCCACTAGGGGATGGCCAGAAGGCTGCTATTTACCTAACCAACGCGCTGACCGGGTGGGACCCCGCTGAGCATGAAAAGCAGTTGGTCATTTTGCCCGCGCTGGCCCAAGAAGCGGAGCAGGCGCGGCATGTGAAACGAGAAGAGCAGATTATGGTAATTCTGGGAAATCCGCCTTACGATGGGGTCTCTGGATTGGCCATTTCGGAGGAACGCCGCCTAACCGATGCTTACCGCAACCCAGCCCGGACGGTTCAGCCGCAGGGACAAGGGCTCAACGATTTGTATATCCGATTCTTTCGCATTGCGGAACGCCAAATCGCCGAGCGGTCAGGGCGCGGATTGGTTTGCTACGTGTCGAATAACTCGTGGCTAGATGGATTAAGCCACCCCGGACTACGGGAGCGGTTGTTGACGGCGTTCGACCTAATTTATATAGACAACCTGCATGGCGATAAGTATCGAACAGGAAAGACCTACGACGGTAAGCCTGACCCAAGCGTGTTCAGCTCAAAGGCCAACCGGGAAGGTATCCAAGTGGGTACCGCTGTGGCTACATTGGTGCGCACAAGAGCAACAGCGGGGACGGAGAATATAGCCTATCGGGATATCCGCGGCTCCGATAAACTGAAGCAGCTGGAGCTATTGGCAGCACCTGCCGACGACTTGAGCAGCATAGGACGACCGGATGTACCTTACCAGCGTGTGACGCCCGTTGCTGAATTAGGGCTTACATTTTTGCCCCGAACAGTGCGCGCTGGCTATCTGGATAATCCCACATTGCCAGAGCTTTTCCCAGTGTCCTTTCCCGGTATTAAAACTAGCCGAGACGAAGCCTTAGTAGACGGTGATAAAGCCCGACTAGAGTCACGCATGCGTGCCTACTTCAATGCAGCGTTATCGAATGAGGAATTGACAAAACTAGTGCCTCGCCTGATGGAATCTGCTACGGGTTTTAATGCAGTTCAAACGCGACATACTCTGCTCAATCACGGCTATGAATCCGGCCAGATAATCCCTTATCTATACCGGCCATTCGATTTGCGTTGGCTGTATTGGAATCCGCATACCAAACTCTTGGATAGAGAAAGAGCGGATTACCAACGCAATCTGGCTCATGGCACAGTATGGCTGGAAGCAATGCAGGCAAGCCGCAAAGCCTACTCACCTTCGAATTTCACTACCGTTGCTGGCAGTTTGCACGTCAATGAGCGTGGCACCAACTTTTTCCCGTTGTTTAACACGCCACAGGTGGCTGACTCAGAGCCTGTCTACAATCTTTCTAAGCTGGCCTGGAAATACTTGTATAAAACGGGGGAAGCGCCAGAGTCATTGTTTTACCACGCGTTAGCAGTGATGCATGCCCCTGCATACCAAGCGCACAACGCTGGCGCATTGCAGCAGGATTGGCCTCGGCTGCCATTGCCACCGGATCCGGCAGTATTGTCTGGTAGTGCTATGCTGGGCCGCAAACTGGCGGCCTTGCTTAACGTGGCCGCACCGGTGAAGGGCGTTACGCAGGGTACGCTGGCATCAGAACTGATCTCCATAGCTATGCCTCGGCACTATGATGGCGTGCGACAGTTGGATGCAAATGCGGAACATTTTGAAGTGAAAGCCCGCTGGGGATACCTTGGCCATAAAGGGCAAGTCATGCCAGGCCCTGGCTTACTGAGTACGCCGCGCGTTGCGGAGGAATTCAGAGCGGCGGAGTGGGGAATTCAAACAGTTAACGTGCATCTTAACGAGGATGTGTATTGGGCCAACGTGCCGATGGGGGTATGGAATTACAATATAGGCGGGTACCAAGTGCTCAAAAATGGCTTAGCTACCGCAGCTATGAGGTGTTGGGCCGCTCGCTACAGCTTCAGGAAGTAATGGAGTTTACGCATATAGCGCGTAGGATTGCAGCGTTGCTGCTGCTCTACCCTGCGCTGAACTCTAACTATGAGGCTATGCTGTCGCCGATAGAAGAAGCTGTATTAGTTGCGGTATGAAAGCGCTCAATTTTCAGTTAAAGCAGATCACCGAGTACGGCTGTAGTAGGGCTCTGCTTTGGCTTATTGTGCGGTAATTCTTATTAACAGTGTTACACACGGCATCGGGCAAGACGTATAAGTTCTTACTATTCGTTGCAACATACTACGAACGTGCGTTTATATAATGATACAAATAGTTCTGACTTGGAAGTGAGCTAGAAAGAGATTCATTCGGTGAGCCCATAACGGTTTATTATCTTGATCTTCATATCAAGCACTTCGATATGAGTAACACATAATATCCATGTCACGCGCAGGAGGGTCGGCCACTTTATCCGGAGTAGAGTATCAGGTACTGTACACGGCTTTTCGCTTCGCAGAAGCTATTACCGAAGACGATATCATTTTTTTGCGGCCCGAAGCACACCACGTCGAGCTCCCAACGCCAGCTGACGGTTTGCCTAATCCAGCAGCACTGCAGAGGTCTGCAGTGGATGACTTGCTAATTACCCATCGCAGCAAGCCTAGTGAATACATTAGCTTAAAGTACCGGGACAGCAATGGTAGTTGGGATGCAAAGCAACTCAGAGACCGCAAAATACTCCATGACTTTTTCAGCCAACACCAGCAGGACAGCACTGCGCGGCTGCTGCTGATATCCCAATCTCCAGTAAACCGTGACTTAGATGACTGTGTAGAAAGGGTCAATACTTCTGAGCTGGCCAACTTGGAAGCCGACTTAGCAGGAGGACCTTACCAGGTTTTTAAAGCAATCGAAACGTATCTGAAACAGGAATTTGCTAGCGCTAATCCCTCCCGTAGCGATACTCTTCGATTCCTCCGGCAAGTGGAGCTTTATGCTTTTCCTGTTCCATTGCTCTCTGAGAATCTGCTATTACGGTTGCAGCCCCAT
Source organism: Hymenobacter sp. J193 (assembly GCF_024700075.1). Classification (NCBI taxonomy): domain Bacteria; kingdom Pseudomonadati; phylum Bacteroidota; class Cytophagia; order Cytophagales; family Hymenobacteraceae; genus Hymenobacter; species Hymenobacter sp. J193. Next base: position 200,168 of record NZ_JAJONE010000003.1, on the reverse strand, counting down.
GTCGCTGACGCTACTGCTGCTAAGAATAGCCTTACTGCACTAGCCCTCCGTGCGGGTGCTGCTCAATTAAGGCTCACGCCTGACCTCATCCGGCAGGAACTGATTCAGCAGGGCCAACCACTCATTCTACCACCCGCTGTTGCGGATGTAATGGCACAGCTACGGCAGGCTAGTTCGTCGCTTACCAGTGAGCCCTACACCATTGGCCACCTGCCCGCGCATCACATCACCCGCCCAGAGGTTGCCGAGCTCCTCTCTTGGGTATTGAACCCTTTGTCACCTCCCCAACCGGGCGAGTCGGCAGCTAGCCGAAAAAGCAAGATTCTGATTGGTGGCGCAGGGGTAGGTAAAACTGTATTGGCGCGCGCCCTTTGCCTCGCATTGCAGCACGAAAATGTACCGGTACTAGGCCTTAAGGCGGACCGGGTAAAGGGCAGTACCAAAGGCGAACTGCTGAGCCAGATTCAGCGTGACGGCTTGCACCACCCCCTCAAACAGGCTCACGGCGGCAGCCTCCACCGAGCGGCCGGCAGTCGTCATCATCGACCAGCTCGATGCCTTGTCCATGTGCCTGTCCACTGACCACGGACAATTGAAGAGCTACACGGAGTTGCTTTCCGAGCTGTATGTTTTGCCAAACATCCGGTTTGTCTTTTCATGCCGCACCTTCGACCTACAGCACGATGTCGATTTAGCGCCTTTCCGTCAGGCGCAACGGGTCGAGGTTCCCTTGCTCAGTCTCAGCCAGTGGAAGAAGCCTTGCAGGTCACCCAAGCAGCCCCCAATTTAGGTGGCCTTTCAGTCGTCCTGCAGGAACTGTTGCGAGTTCCCTTGCATCTGGCTATCTATTGTGCATTAGATGATGCGGCTCGGAGCCAAAAGCCCATTACCAGTTTGCAGGGGCTTTACGGCCGGCTATTCGACGACTTCTTGGTGCGTCGTAACCGTCTGCCCGAAGGGATGGCGTCAACTCGAGTCAAGAATTATTTGACAAGTCTTGCGGTAGCCATGCATACAGGCCAAACATTAACCCTGCCCAAATTTAACTACCGGGAACAGGATGTAGAGGTATTTGAGTACCTGTGCAGCCGCGGCGTTTTAGTTACCACCGGCGCGTCTAACCAGCACGTTGCCCTTTTTCACCAGTCCTTTTTCGAATACTTATTTGCCCGTCAATTTGCATTTTCTGGCCAGCCCCTTGCTGATTTCGTGCTTAGCTCGGGTCAAGGCTTGTTTCAACGCTCGCTGATTCAACAAGTATTGGTGTATTTGCGGGGCGTCGGGTCTCCTGAATATTTGCAAGCACTGCAGCAGCTTCTTGGCTCGCCGGCCTGTCGCTTCCACATCAGACTGTTATTGGCCCAACAGGTTGCCTCGCAGCAGGAGCCCACTGCCGAAGAGCTCACCATTGTGCAGGAGCTTATCCTGAGCGATGAGACACTACGGGTAGCTTTTTTGGAAGCTATTCGGGCGCGGCCGTGGCTTACGTGGCTGGTTTCTCCTACCATATTCCAGTTGCTGTTGCCTGAGTCAATAGCGCCGGAGGATACAGCCATTGGCCGGGCGCTGTTCTGGCGGCTTACCAACCACGCCCCCGATTTGGCGTTGGAGCAGGTTGACGCACTCCCAAACAACATTCATAAGACGGCGTGGATAGCTGCAGTGCTTCCCTACGCTAAAGCGCGTGAGCATCGGCTGTTTGTCCCATTGTTTGAACAGTTGTTCACTATAGAAGAAGTGCCGCAGAATCAACAATTCATCTTCTGGCGGCTGTTGCAAAAAGGCGGCCATCTATCTACCAGAATGGACGGCGAACAAGGTGTACGAGCAGTTGGTTGATTGGCCTGATTCCTCCCGTGCCCATGTTGAACACGAGGCTTACTTTCAGGCCGAAGTTTTCAAAAACCTTTATAAAACGGCTCCAACTGTATGTTTTGACCTTTGTAGCCAGTTGCTCCGGGATTGGATTAAGAAAGCGAACAACTACCGGGAACCACACTATCGGAACTGGAAAAGCAAGTATACTCTTCTGCCCCCGCCATACTTTCTGGAACGGGATTCGGCAGACAAAGAGGAACCACATAATGCGCCGGATGCCGTCCAGTATTACGTGTGGAAATACTTGGTTGAGCAGAGTAGTGAATTCACTGCCAAAGACTGCCAAACCGTTGTGAAATGGTTGAATAGTCGCACTAAAACACTCGTTAGCGCCGCATTGGCAGCGGTAGCCGCAAATCTGCCCCCTTTCACTAACGCGCTGGTTGCACTATTTGTCAAGCCCGGTTGGTTAGCGGAAGCAGCCCATCGTGAAATAGGCTACCAAGTGCTCACTATTTTCTCAATGGTGTGGGATGCAGCCTCGCCTGACCAACGCCGGTTGCTGGTAGCCGTCCTGACTAGCCGAACGACCTTGGTTGACGAGGAGGTTTACGTGCACGATGGTCAGCGCAAAGCCTATAGCCGATTTGGCCAGGCAACGCTACGTTACCTGTTGGCACTGACCCCACCCAGATTTGCTGCTTTCCCGGAATTAGTGCGGCTATACCAAGAACTATTACGCAAGTGGGGAAATATTCCCAATGAAATGACTGGTATGGGAATCAAGGTGACCCATGGTTACCCTTCTCCTGCAGAAAACTGGAAAATAGACGCTGTCACGGCCAATGATTGGCTCAAAGCACTGCGAAAATACCGCGACAAAGACCGCCCGTTCCACAGTGAAGAAGGAACGTACGAAGGATTGATACAGCAGCTTTCTGGTTTGGTAAAAGAAGCGCCAGCTCGCTGGAAATCAGTTCTCCAATATCTGGTCGAGCATAAAGACAGGAGTGTTGCTACCCTGTTGCCCGTCTTCGGTGATGTAGCCCTCGAACTGGCTCAGCCGCTGGTTGACCTGGCTTTCCAGCTTGAGTTGTTGACACACGAAGAAGTTCGACGTATTCGCCGGAATGTCCGCGTTGATGCCGACGGCAAAAAGCGGAAAGCCGACCCGGAAGATATTCGTGCAGACTTGATGCGGGTGCGCGACAATCTTACTACGCCGCCAACTGTTTCAGGTGATAAAGTAGAATTGACAACCTATGCCTTAAACTCACCAGGTGGCAATGCTATTTTTAATCTGCTGCAAGAAAAGCTTCCTGACGAGGTTATTTCTGAGGTTTTAGATACGCTGCAACTGGTGGCTGCGGAAGGCTCCCGGTATGTTCGGGCTGGTGCCGCCTATCATGTAGCCATGCTACTGAATACCCAGGTGCCACCTAAAGACATTGTGGCGCTTTTTGTAGGTCTGATAGGCGGTGATTTTGAACTGATGGAACCAGGGATGTGGTCGTTGCAGTACTTAGTTTGGCGCGATTATGATGCCATTCTTATTCTTTGTCAGCAGGCTATCGGCGAAGAAAAAGCCCATAAGCCCATTACCAATATTCTGACGGTGATGTGGGCCAATAACAAGCCTGGAGCTTATGAGGTGCTGATTGAGCTATGGGCTATCAACCCCGATATGCGCGCGGCTTCGCTCAAGATGTTGACTAACGGATATGACGACTGGCCGGATAAGCAAGTCTTCTTTGAGGCCTTTGAGATGTTTCTCGTGCCAGCACCGACAGAAAAGCTTCGGCGGGCGTACGACTCCATTTTTATTCACTTTCCTCCGGCCGATTTTGAAAGAATAGCACCGTTACTCCCGCGCTATCTAATCAACTGTGCAGCCGATTTTGACAGGGACCATTTCCTTGTTGACTACTTAGCCAAAAGCGTTAAGAACCATCCGGTTGAGTGTATTGATGCCTTAAATACGCTGTTTTCACAGATTCCAGTTTCCCGAGGTTATTGGCCAGCTAGTAGAGCACTGGAAGTTTTGATAGAGGCGTATATCTCACTTCCACATCACCTTGCTGACGATGCCGATAGCAAGGCTGCTCTTGACTTGTTTGATAAACTATTGGCCCGCCCTGATTGCCGTGAAGAGCTAGACAAGACGCTAGAACAGGTGCAAAGTGCCCGCTAATCAAACAGAAGACACTAGATTGAGTGCCGACAATGAATGATTACCTATACTAAGTTGAAGCTTACATCATCGAAACTTCTGTCCCCTATAGAGTCATCTGACACCTTACTTCAATGACCGTTTAACAAATGTGACAAAGTGAAATAGTCGAAGGCATTAGCACAAATACCACCGTTTTCTTGGCCTACTCGGCCAGCAAGCACTGCCTATTGCTGCCCTCTGGCCTCAGCGGGATACAGCTCGGTCGTTCAACGCCACTCAAACCAAACGACTAACCGCTGGTGCTTCGAGGCTTCATCCAATGTTTTCATTAACTGAAACAACAGGCTCCACCCAAGAGGCCACGCCAACTCCTGTTCCGCCTCAGGATGGTCCTGCCAGTGGATGGCTGCTATTTCATCATAGGAAAGAAAGGTATAGCCCCACATGCTCATTTGGGTGGCATCGTTGCCTAACGATTCTTGGACCCCTTGGGCCGTCCACCACGCCAGGTTTGGCGGAAATCCCCGGCGGTGCGCCAGCGGCACCGGCAAGCCACGGGCAGTGGCTGGCGGCACGGTCTGTTTCGATTCGCCAAATAACACATCGCACACGTCACCGGTGAGCAAGTTTAAGCTACTGAGGTCGAGGCATGTGAACCACACGTAATCCTGTTCCAGGTACCCCTCGTACCCATTCGCTATTTCAAGAAATCCGCAAATGTCTACTCCCATCGTTTTCGTGCTGTAGCCATAAAATAAGTATCGTGCCGTGGCGCTTGAAGAATGCTCTTGCTGAAATAAGAAAGCCAAAATACGGCGGTAAAGCTGGAGCAAACGCTGCATTAGAGGAGTTCACGAAACTCATCCACCGGAAAGGGTTTTCTGTACTTAGCTAATTGAACCAGTTTATTGAACTCGACCGCTCCCAAGGCGCAGGTTTCAAGGGACTATCAGAGCCCTTTTGGAGCGGTTCACTCAAAGGAGCGTTAGCGCTTACGTTGAAGTATCTTTGTCTTGTCCTGAAATAAGTTGACCGTTTAATGGTAGTCCGGGTCTGCGTTGACCGTTTCGGTGGTAGTCCTAAAATTACTTTCCTTTGGCTCGTTTGCAACGGGTGGTTTGTAGTAGTTTTTCCAGCGCCGCTCTAACGGTCCCCAGCTGCGATGTGCTTCATCAGGGCTTTGGTAGTTGCAACTCAGATGGGGGCGTTTATAGTTGTAGAGAAACACGGCTCGTTCAAGGTGTTGCTGCGCTTCATCCAGCGAACGTACCGGCTGGTGACTTAAATACTCCTGCTTGAGGATGCCATTAATACGTTCAGCCACGGGGTTTTCCAGCGGGTCGGAGTTCTCGGTCATGCTCACCTGCACGTGCCACGCGGCCAACGGGGCCAGGTATTCCTGGCTGCAGTACTGAATGCCGCGGTCGCTGTGATGAATCAGGTGGCGGCCGGCCCGCTTGCTGATTTGGCGCAGGGCCATTTCCAGCGCGCACCGACAGTGGACCGTGGCCAGCGTTTCGGCTACAGCGAAGCCCATGATGCGGTGCGAGTAGGCATCGGTGAGCAGCGAGATATACAGGCAGCCGGCTTCAGTAAACCAGTACGTGATGTCCGCCACCCAGACCTGATTGGGCCGTAAGGGCGTCAGGTTCTTAATCAGGTTCGGATACTTGCGGAATTTATGCCGGGAAAAGGTGGTGATGGCCTTGCGCTTGCGCCGCCGAATCAGCAGGTTATTAGCGGCCAGCAAGTCAAAGAGGGCATCCCGGCCCAACTTGATGCCTTGGGTCATAAACTGCTCTTGCAGCAGATAGTACAGCTTTTTACCGCCCATGCGCGGGTGGTCCTCCCGCACTTTGGCGACCAAGTCCAGGACGTACTGTTCGCGTTCCTCGCTGGTGAATTGTCGGTTTTGGTGCTGGTAGTAAGCCTGGCGGCTGAACCCAAGTACCCCGCTGACCCGCCGCAGGCAAAAGTGCGGGCAGCTGACTCGCAGGAGCTGGACTACTTGGTAGCGGACTTTTTTCGATGCTCAGGCCCAGCTCCTGCTCGGCCACCCGGATGACGTTTTTGTAATAGAGCACCTGTAACTCGGCTTGTTCGAGCTGTTTCTGTAACTGCTTGACCTGGCCGGTCAGCGCATCGGCGTGCTGCACCACTTGCTCGACGAGCGTCGTAGGTGGCTTTTTCGCGGTGTTTTCCATGGCTTCGGTACGGGCCAGTTCTTCTTGCCGGACACGTTCCACCCATTTGGTAACGGTCGAGCGGGTGAGCACCTGGTATTTGCTCATCGCCGACTCAATGGTGTGGCGACCAAAGGTGATTTCTTCGACCATCTGGCGCATTTTTAACTCGTGCGCCTGCTTGCGTAACAGAAATAAGTGTTCCATCTGCGGGGGATTGATGGTCAACTCATTTTAGGACAAGACATCTTCAGCGAATCTACTGCTTGTTGGTAAGACAGCAGGGCGTGCTGGTTCCTTCCATAATAGGCTATTTCCCACGGTTCTTTGCAGGTGTAGCAGTAGCGCAAATCCATGGTAACCCATTTGAATATAAATAAGTCGCTCTCACGCTTGATGCCACTGAGGTAATCTACTTCTACTCTTTTCTGGACGTGCCCCAATCCGTAAACTTTGTCGCCCGAAAAGTGCACTTCGCCATTTGAGCGACTATAATGGCTTTGCCAGCCGGTTTCAACTACTGGTATGCCCAACGTCATTCTGTTGTCGTTGTACGCGTGTCCATACATTTTCAGCCGAAGCGTCATTCCACACATGAGCAAGAGCATGAGCATGGGTATAGCACCTAGTGGGAGCAAGCTTATAAGTTTTTTCATTGTGTCGGCCTACAAGGCATGCTGACGAAGTGCTGTGGTTCGTGTACTAAATGCTAAAGCAGCCGATCAGCAAGCAGATGAACGGCTAATGAAACGGTCCGAATAGTGATACGAGCATTTAGATTAGCGCTTAGACGGTGTTATGGACTTGTGAGCGAAATTAGCGGGTATGGAAATTACCCGCCGCGCTTACCCCAGCGACGTAACCGACGACGAATGGGGCTTTTTATTGCCTTACCTGTTGCTGGTGCGGGAAGATGCTGCCCAGCGACAATACCCGCTGCGTGAGCTGTTTAACGCGTTGCGCTACGTCGTGCGCACGGGCTGCACCTGGCGCTACTTGCCCCATGATTTGCCGCCCTGGGCCACGTGCTACCAGCAGTGGGCCCGCTGGCGCGACGCCCGTGTGTTTGAGGCCCTTACCGACGACCTGCGCCAGGTGCTGCGCTTGAACGAGGCCCGGCCCGCCGACCCGAGCGCCGTGATTTTTGATTCGCGTACGCTGCAGAGCACGCCCGAAAGCGGGCACCGGGCGGGCTACGACGGCGCCAAACGGCGCAAGGGCAGCAAGGTGCACGTGGCCGTCGACACGCTCGGGCACCTGCTGGCGGCTGTGGTCACACCGGCCAACGAGCAGGACCGGGCGCAGGTGGGTGTGCTGGCCGAAGAAGTGCAAGTAGCATCGGGGCAAAGCGTTACGCTGGCCTACGCCGACCAGGGGTATACGGGGGAAGCGCCCGCGCAGGCCGCCGAACAGCACGGCATCGAGCTGCACGTGGTCAAACTCGACCAAGCCAAACGCGGCTTCGTGCTCTTGCCCCGCCGCTGGGTCGTCGAGCGCAGCCTAAGCTGGAGCGCCCGCTACAAGCGCCTGGCCCGTGACTACGAGCGGCTGGCCGTCAGTTTGCAACAACTCCACTACCTGGCCTTCGCGGGGCTCATGTTGGCCAAAGCCGCTGGCCTTAATTTGCTCGCAAGTGCATAACACCGTCTAGGTGCCGTATCCCGCGCGTTTTACTCTTGGAATTGAAATGCAATGGGCCCCGTACCCAAGCTGTCGGTCAACCGCTGGAACTGAGCGCTGGTGAGCGGTTTGCTGATTAAGGCCCCAATGGCGGGGTCCCCAGCGTCGGTGCTGCGGTCGTTGCGCACCGCAAACCAATAATACTGACGCCCAGATTGGATGAACACGTAGCCGGCTTGGTAGCCCACCCGGGAAACGTCTTGAAAGCGGTCAAAGTCTACGCCATTAGGCCCCCGGTAAAAGAGGCTATAGCCGGACGCCGACGGGTCACGGGCGACGTAATACGGGCCGTAGATGGGGGTTTCCCGCGTGAAGAGGTCCGTGCAAGCCGACAAGCTGCTGCCGGACACGCACAGCAGCCACCCCAGGGCATATCGAGCAGCGACCAAGCGGTAGTCAGTGGAATACCATTTCAACAAAGGCATGGCATAAGCTACTTCGCGTAGGTTCAAGATAACGATCATTTCAGGTAAAGGAGGCTTTTAGGAATAGGTATTTGCCGTAACCGTGCCCTTCATCCGGAGGAACATTCTAGTTCGATCCTTTACCAGCTTGCATAAAAGATGCTTTCACCCTCGATGAAGTTTTCAATAAAGTTCTTTTGGAAGTTTTGCTGCAACGCCTCTAAGGTGCTTATGTGGTCATCTTTAAGGTATTCGTATGCCTTTTTTACACTTAGTAAGTCGAAATACGGTCTTCCATTCTGAAAGTCTTTATAGAACAGGCTGCTCATGCCTTTACGCTGGTATCCTTTCTCCATGACGTATAAAACTGTCATGGTCACTTTCGCTTCTTCATCGTGTACCTCTGCTAATAGCGCTTTATGTTTTTCTATAAACGCTGGCGAAATACTCAGTTCCTCTACGGGAAAGTACTCTAGTTGCTCAACCGCGTGCGTCTTGGCAATAGGGACAACATGACTTACATCTAAGCCCATAGCTGATAGTAGCTGAAAGAGTGTGCGGCGGCTTGGGGCTAACAAACTGGTTCAGGGAAACGGAGGAGCCCTAAACGCGTCTGGTTCAGACGAAGGAGAATAGAAAAGGCAGCAGGCCGTAGGAGAGCATGCCCAGCAAGGCGTAGCCGGCTCTCACCGTTCCTACATCACCTTGATAAGCTGACCAGTAGCTCCGAGGATGCCGGCGAAAGTAGAGCACAGTTGCTCCGGCTGCGATGCCGCTTAGCCCCATGTACACAAGGCCTGTCATACGCGGCACATACGCCGGGCCTACTTGCTGGAGCAGTACCAAATACAGCCCGACAATCGCAAAGTGCAGCCAGAGCCACAAGCCACCATGCGCAGTGACAAGCCGCAGATAGGGGGACTGCTGTTTGGAAGCAAGGTTATAAAAACAGCGAAACAGAAAGTCCATCACACATCACATAAAGAGAACTAGCCAGGGTTTGACTCTTCAAGCCAAAATCAGCTGTTGGGTTAAATAAACGGTGGTTTGAGCAGCCTCTAACTTCATGATTGGGCCTAGTACTGCTAGCGGTACGAACGAAAAAAGCCTAATGGTTTTTAGCAAGTCTCATCTCTCAATCGTCAGACTTCCGTTGACTTTGCAGCTAGGGCAGCATAGCGCAATATGTCGAAAAAAGCCGCCCCACCCGGAACGGCTTTTTTAGAAGAAATGCCGCTCTATTTTCTTTAAAACGGCTTCGCCTGAACTTGGGTGGCTATTTGGGTGTCTAGCCTAACCGAACGGGACTGTGACGAGTAGCTTTTACTCCCTCACCACCTTCACCTGGGCGGGGCGGCCGTCAATGACCAGGCGCACGATGTAGAGGCCGGCGGGCCAGCTCGTCAGCTCGGGCACAACCAGCTTGGCGGGGCCAGCCGGGGCGCTGATCAGCCGGCGCAACAGCACGCGGCCGGTGATGTCGGTCAGGGTCAGAGGCGCAGACACCAGTGGGGTGGCCAGGGTGAAGTCCAGCGTGAGAACAGCCCCGCTGCCCAACGGCACAGGGGCTGCCCGTAAGCCGCCAGTGCGGGCCGAGAAAGCGGGCAGGCTCAAGGGCAGCGAACCGTCACCGCCTTCGATGAGGAGTGGGTCCGTGCTGAGGGAAGGTTCGCCGAGCTGTTCGCTTGAATTGTTGCCCCAGGCCCAGAGGGTGCCGTCAGTGCGCACGGCTACGGTATGATACAGGCCCGTCGCCGCGTTTGCCCAGTTCGTGGCCGTGCCCACCTGTACGGGCGCGCGACGGTCGACACCGGTACCATCGCCGAGTTCGCTGTTGCCGTTGTAGCCCCAGGCCCAGAGGGTGCCGTCAGTGCGTAGGGCCATCGTGTGCCTGGGGCCCACCGCCGCGCTCTTCCAGGTGGTAGCCGTGCCTACTTGCACAGGGACTATGCGCATGTTGGCTGTAGTGCCGTAGCCGAGTTGACCGTCGTCGTTATAGCCCCAGGTCCAGAGTGTGCCGTCTTTCCGAATAGCTAAGGTATGAGAACCGCCCGCCGCCACGCTCGCCCAGTTCGTGTCCGTGCCCACTTGCACGGGCACGTGGCGGTTGACTTTGGTACCGTCGCCGAGCTGGCCGTTTTCGTTCTGGCCCCAAGCCCAGAGTGTGCCGTCAGTGCGCACGGCTACGGTATGAAAACCGCCTGCCGCCACACTCGCCCAGTTCGTGTCTGTGCCCACTTGCATGGAGGTCATATGGGCGGTATTGGTGCCGTCGCCGAGCTGGCCGTCATAGTTGCTGCCCCAGGCCCAGAGAGTACCGTCGGTGCGCAAGGCCACGGTGTGGCCAACGCCCGCCGCTACGCTCGTCCAGGTGGCCGTGCCCACTTGCACAGGCACGCGCTGGTTGACTTTGGTACCGTCGCCGAATTGCCCGCCTTCGTTCAGGCCCCAGGCCCAGAGTGTGCCATCTTGCCGAATGGCTAAGGTGTAATACCTGGCCGCCACCACGCTCGCCCAGGAAGTGGCCGTACCCACTTGCACGGGGGTGCTGCGGCCGGTGATTGGCACACCGGTGCCGAGCTCACCATTTCCGTTGTAGCCCCAGGCCCAGAGTGCGCCATCTTGCTGGATGGCCCTGGTTTGATACTGGGCCGCCGAAACGCTGGCCCAGTTGGTGGCCGTGCCAATGCGGGCCGGGAACATTTGGCGACCGGGTACCAACTGCGTACTGCCTACCTGGCCTTCGCCGTTGCTGCCCCAGGCCCAGAGCGAACCGTCGGTGCGCTTGGCCACGGTGTGCCAATCGCCCGCCGCAACGCTCGTCCAGTTGGTATCGGTGCCCACTTGCACGGGCACGCGGCGGTTGTCGGTGACGCCGTTACCGCGCGGGCCGCTGCCGATTTGGCCGTTGTCGTTGCTACCCCAGGCCCAGAGCGTGCCGTCTTTGCGCACGGCTACGGTGTGGTTAATGCCTGCTGCCACACGCGCCCAGTTGGTGGCCTTGCCCACTTGCACGGGGGCCGTGCGTCGGGTGATGGTGGAGCCGTCGCCGACCTGATCGCTGAAGTTGCTGCCCCAGGCCCAAAGCGTGCCGTCGGTACGCACAGCTGCGGTGTGCAAGTTGCCTGCTGCCACGCTGGCCCAGGTGGTGGCTGTACCCACTTGTGTGGGGGTTAAACGGTTGTCAATGGTACCGTTGCCGAGCTGGCCGTAGTCGTTCACCCCCCAGGTCCAGAGTGTGCCGTCAGTGCGCAGAGCTACGGTGTGCAAGTCGCCCACTGCTACGCTGGCCCAGTTAGTGGCCGTGCCTACTTGCCCAGGCACGCGGCGGGTGTTAGGGTAATCCGTGGAGGTGCCGTTGCCGAGCTGGCCGTGGTGGTTCAACCCCCAGGTCCAGAGCGTGCCGTCGGTACGCACAGCTACGGTGTAGCCAGGACCCGCCGCCACGCTGGCCCAGTTGGTATCGTTGCCCACTTGCACGGGAGTGCTACGATCAGTGATGGTGCCGTCGCCGAGTTCACTGAAGGTGTTTCTGCCCCAGGCCCAGAGCGTACCGTCGGTGCGCACGGCTATAGTGTGGGCATTGCTCGTCGACACACTGGCCCAGTTGGTATCGTTGCCCACTTGCACGGGAGTGCTACGATCAGCGAAGGTGCCGTCGCCGAGCTGGCCGTAGGTGTTGTCTCCCCAGGCCCAGAGCGTGCCGTCGGCGTGGATGCTGAAGGTGTGCTCACCACCGGCGGCACATTGCTGGGCCTGGGCCGGCGCGGCGAAGGCCAGCAGCCCCAGCAGTAGCGCGGATAGCCACCGGCCGCGTATCAGCAAGAGAGTCAAGAGCGAAGTCGGCCCAGAAAGGCGCGAGGCGGCCTGCGGGGCCACCAAGGAAGGATAGTGCATGTAAGCAACAGGGAGTGCCACGTCCCGGGGAAAGGCTGAGACGAGCGCGTTGCCGCTGGTAGTCCCGTATACTTAACTAAGATCGAATAAGCCGACCAAGATACTGCTTCTCAGGGTTCTTGTTGCAAAGGACCGTCAAGAACAGCTTCATGGCGTCCGTGTGATAGCAGGTCGAATACCACTAATAAGTCCTCAGTTGATCAACCCGTAGAAGAAGTGGTGTAGTCTGCCGTTTGCGACAAAGGTGACTCTACCTTTAAATACTTATGGACCGTACCCACCGGCACTTGCACGGCGGCGCTGATCTTGCGGACGCTTAGTCCCTCCTGCTGCAACTGCTGGATCCGGGCCACGAGTTCACGCGCCAAGGCCCGGCGGCCGTGCACGTACACCTCGCCTTGTTCGGCCGCCTTCTGCCGCTTCCGCGCTAGGCCCGAGCTCACGTTCTCGCTCAGCCGCTGCGAGTAGTAGCCGGCGGCCCAGGCAATCATGGCCTTCATCAAGTCCTTCATCGGGCCGGTGGTGTTGAGCAGCGGCTCGGCGTAGCTCCAGAAGCTTACCCCGCACTGCTCCAGCAGGGAGGTGTGCTCAAATACCTTCTCGATGCCCTCGCGGCTGAAGCGGCTCAAGTCCCACACGCGCACCAGGTCGAACTTGCGCTTCTGCGCATCGCGCATCAGCTCCTGAAAGGCTTTGCGGCTCTCGCTCCTGCGGCCCGAGTCCTGATCCACGTATTCCTTGTAGACCACGTCGCCGGCGCGCTCAGCCTCCCGGCGCAGCACCAGCAGCTGATTCTCCGGATCCTGGTCCTTGTCGGCGGTGGACACGCGGGCGTAAAGCGCTACTCTCATTCCCTGAAGATAGGTGTTCAGATTACCTGTCCGAAAACACCCCTGAAAAACCGCGTTTTCGAGGGCGTAAGGGCAGCCGCGAAAACCGTTCAGAAAAGACCTGTGGCTGTTGCAGAACTCGTCAAGCAGTGTCAAATCGGTTTGTGCTAATCCCAATGCAGGTGCAAAAGGCCCGTTTATGCGCATTGCGGGCTCGCTTCAAGCTCTACACCGCCGGTTGGGCAAGTCAAACCGGGGTTCTGCAACAGCCACACCTCTAATCTGAACAGCTTAGCTGGCTCCTTCGCCAGTCAGTATCGAGAGCAGATGCTTCTGTAATTGCAGGAATGAAGCCCGCGCAAAAAGCTGGTTTAAGCGATGGTGGCAGACAATCGGTTTATCACTCTGGTAAACGGCTTTCTCCATCTGACGAAGCTCCTCCACAACTTCTTGTTTGTTCAGCCCCTGGGCCGCTTTGAGGATGTTGTTCGGCCACCAATCGAAGGCGTACACGCCGCAACACTGTGCTACGCAATCGACTTCCAACTGATTCCAAAAAATATCCAGAGAGGTCAATGCCAACGCACCCGCTTCGGTCGCTTCCGGACGGCCCAATTCTAACATAGCGTCGCTTAATGGATCGAAATCCATCAGGTTAATCGATTCACTAGTACCGATCCGGAGAGAATCTTGCTTGGGCATAGTATTTAGGAAAAGTGAGAGTCAGTACATGTAGCAACTAAAGAGATAAACTATTAAGCTACCAATACTAATGGAACACCTCTTACTAGTAGGTTCAGCGAAACGGTGATAAAGTAGCGACCTGTTTCCGATAAAGTCTAATAGGGCCACGCTAGCGGTTTCTACTTTAGCTACAAGCATCGTCCAATAACCGACCGTGGCTGCTGCAGAACTCGCTGCAGGTCTGTTGAGTGAGGGTTCAGCGAGCTGAACCAAGCTTCAAAGACTCACGAAGAGGCTTTTATAGGCCCCCTAGGCGTTTGCATATATGGTTATTATGCTACCCCATGACTTCTGCAACAGCCACGACCGTTTTTTGGATGGTAATTACTGGGCTAGATGGGCCGACAGCGGGCTCTACTTAGAACTAAGCAAAAGGCCATAGCTTGCTTGAACGACCCTTTTGTAAGAAGAACCCTTTAAGCCTTATCTTGAGCAGCTTATTCGATTGCAGTTACGGGACCCTTAGCAGCAACGCGCGTGTCTCTGCCTTTCCCCGGGACGTGGCACTCCCCATTCCTTAGATGCACTATCCTTCCTTGGTGGCCCCGCCGGCCGCCTCACGCCTTTTCTTGCCGACTTCGCTGCTGACTTCCTTGCTTACGCGCGGCCGGTGGGCGGGCCAGTGGCTGCCCGCGCTGCTGCTGGGGCTGCTAGTCCTCGCCGCTCCGGCTCAGGCCCAGCAATTTGCCGCCGGCGATGGACACACCCTCATCATCCACGCCAACGGTGCGCTCTGGGCCTGGGGCAACAACCGCCAAGGCCAGCTCGGCGATGGTACCAACACCAATCGCCGCTTCCCTATGCAGGTGGGCACTGGTACCACCTGGGCGAGCGTGGCGGGTGGCGAGTGGCACACCGTGGCCGTGCGCACGGACGGCACACTCTGGACCTGGGGCTACAACAAAAGCGGCCAGCTCGGCGACGGCGCCACCACCCAGCGCATGGTCCCCGTGCAGGTGGGCACTGGTACCACCTGGGCCAGCGGGTCGGCGGGCAACGACCACACCGTGGCCGTGCGCACGGATGGCACGCTCTGGGCCTGGGGCAAGAACAACTCCGGCCAAGTAGGCGACGGCACCATCACCGATCGCAGCGCGCCCGTACAAGTGGGCACGGCCACCAACTGGAAGAGCGTGGCGGCGGGCAACGACTATACCGTGGCCGTGCGCACGGACGGCACGCTCTGGGCCTGGGGTAACAACAACTCCGGCCAGCTCGGCTTGGGCGACAACACCCGGCGCAGCACGCCTGTGCAAGTGGGCACCGCCACCAACTGGGCCAGTGTGTCGGCAGGCAACGACCACACCTTGGCCATCCGGCAAGATGGCACGCTCTGGGCCTGGGGCAAGAACAACTCCGGCCAAGTAGGCGACGGCGCCAGCGGCACCGACCACAGCGAACCCGTGCAAGCTGGGCGCCGACACCAACTGGGCCATTGTGGCAGCAGGCGGGTCGCACACGGTGGCCGTGCGCACCGACGGCACGCTCTGGGCCTGGGGCAACAACTACGAAGGCCAGCTTGGCGACGGCACCACTACCGACCGCAGCGCGCCCGTACAAGCTGGGCACGGCCACTACCTGGAAGAGCGTGGCAGCGAGCACCAGCCACACCCTAGCCGTGCGCACCGACGGCGCACTCTGGGCCTGGGGCAGCAATAGCAACGGCCAAGTAGGCAGTACGCAACTGCTGCCCGGGGTCCAGCCCGTTCCGGCGCGCATTAGCACGGCCACCACCTGGGCGAGCGTGTCGGCGAGCGAGCGGCACACCGTGGCGATGCGCACGGACGGCACGCTCTGGGCCTGGGGCAACAACACCTTCGGCCAACTCGGTGATGGCACCACTGCCGGCCACAGTGCCCCCGTACAAGCTGGGCATCCATATTAACTGGGCCAGTGTGTCGGCGGGCAGAGGCCACAACGTGGCTGTGCGCACCGACGGTACCCTCTGGACCTGGGGCGACGGCATTACCACCGACCAGCGCTACACCCCCGTGCAAGTAGGCACGGCCACCACCTGGAAGAGCGTGGCGGCAGGCAGGTTGCACAGCGTGGCCGTGCGCACGGACG
This sequence comes from Hymenobacter sp. J193, assembly GCF_024700075.1. Lineage (NCBI taxonomy): Bacteria > Pseudomonadati > Bacteroidota > Cytophagia > Cytophagales > Hymenobacteraceae > Hymenobacter > Hymenobacter sp. J193. The sequence goes on along the minus strand of NZ_JAJONE010000003.1, from coordinate 184,372 downwards.
GCACGCTCTGGGCCTGGGGCGACAACCGACAAGGCCAGCTCGGCGATGGCACCACTACCCTGCGCACGGTCCCCGTGCAGGTGGGCACCGATACCAACTGGCAGAGTGTGGCGGCGGGCAACAACCACACCCTGGCCGTGCGCAAGGACGGCACCCTCTGGGCCTGGGGTAACAATGAAAGAGGCCAGCTCGGCGGCGGTACCACCACGGAATACCGTAACAGCCCCGTGCAAGTAGGCACGGCCACCACCTGGAAGAGCGTGGCGGCGGGCAACGACTACAGCGTGGCCGTACGCACCAATGGCACGCTCTGGGCCTGGGGCAGCAACGAAAGAGGCCAGCTCGGCGATGGCACCTTCACTAACCGCAGCGTGCCTGTGCAAGTGGGTACCGCCACCACCTGGGCAGGCGTGGAGGCGGGCTATTTGCACAATGTGGCGCTACGCACCGACGGCACGCTCTGGGCCTGGGGCAACAACGCCGACGGCCAGCTCGGCGATGGCACTAGCGGCACCGTCAGCAGCGCGCCCATACAAGCTGGGCAGCGATACCAACTGGAAGAGTGTGGCGGCGGGCAACGAATACAGCGTAGGTGTGCGCAAGGACGGTACACTCTGGGCCTGGGGCAGCAACAGCTTTGGCCAGCTCGGCCTACCCTTTTTCAGCGCCGAACCGCTCCTCATCGAAGGCGGCGACGGTTCGCTTCCTTTGAGCCTGCCCACTTTCTCGGCCCGTGCCACTGGCCTGAGGGCAGCCCCTGTGCCACTGGGCAGCGGAGCCATCCTCACGTTGAACTTCACCCTGACTGCCCCGCTGGTGGCCGCGCCCCTGACCCTGACCGACGTCACCGGCCGCGTGCTGCTGCGTCGGCTGGTCAGCGCCCCGGCTGGCCCTGCCACGCTGGTCGTGCCCGAGCTGGCTGGTCGCCCCGCCGGCCTCTACATCGTGCGCCTGGTCATCGACGGCCGTCCCGCCCAGGTGAAGGTGGTGAAGCAGTAAAAGCTACTCGTCACCGTTCCATATGGGTAGGCCAGCTACCCAAATTAAGGTAAAGTCATTGTAACGCGAATAGAGTTAGTTTTCTACTGAAAAAGCCGTTCCGGGTGGGGCGGCTTTTTTGGCTAGTGCCGGTAGCGACCCCGACCCAACCGGGAAGATAAAGGTGGCTCACTTTCTTGGGGCCAAATAAACTGACAACGGGTCCTTCCCAGAACTTGTCTGAAAGACCATACCTTGCTTAAACTATCCTATTTCTGAACTCAGCCCTAAGCACAGTCCGCTTTCCCTCACTACCGAACATAAAATACCACCCATCTCTATTCACGAACGATGACTAAAATCCTACTTTACTTATTCCTGTTGCTTGCATTTATTACCACCTCCTGCGAATCCGTTGAGCAAGAGCCTGCCCCACCGCTTACCACCAGTATTGCCCTGCAAGTTCCTCAGCTAGCAAATGATAGTACCGCCGTGCTCACCTGGTCGGCGCTCAATAACCCCGACCTGAAGGAGTACCATATCAAGCGATGGGAAATCCTCAACGATCCCGACGCTGATACCTTCGCCGTGCGCCCCGCCACCCTTGTCGAACCTACCGTTTCCTACCTCGACGCCACCATCCCCTACTCGGACGATGTCCTCTACCAGGTCGTTGGCGTGCTGGCTTCAGGCCAAACCATCGAGAGCAATACCGTTACTTTCCACCGTCCCAACGTCCACATTGCGCGCGCCCATATCCGCGATGTGCTTTTCGACGAAACCACCCGCATGCTGTACTTCGTTGGCCCCACAGGCACCGTTAGCCAGTACAGCCTGGATGGGCATCAGATGATCAAAACCATCGAAGTGGGCATGGGGGTCAACTATGGCAGCTTGAGTACATTCCAGGGCCGACGGGAGCTCTATTTGCCATTCGACGATGGCATCGTCCTGATTTACGACGCGTCCACCCTCACCCAGGTCGATAGGCTGCGGGTTTACACTATTCCTACTCCCCACGGCCTGAGTTCTGTGCTGGCCAGCAATGGCCAGCTCTACATCAGTACGACGCGCTACATCGGTCCCACCATGCGCGTCTACGACCGGGCCACCAAGGCTCAGCTGCCTTACGAGGACAGCCGCGATGGGCACAACCAGCATCTTTACTTGGTTCCCGGCTCCAGCAGCGAGGTGCTGGGTATGGGCATGTCTACTTACCCCATGCCCCACACCTACTATAGCTTCACGCCAACCGGCAACTTCCTAGGCTCTCAGCGCAACAGCTCCCACCGCCTCCACACCTCTGATGGCCGTGTTTTCGCCTTTTTCCCCGATGGGCAGCACTACATCACTGGGGCTTACGGCGACATTTATCACAAAACGACTACGCATCAGGCCAGCCTGCCGAACCTGTCCACTATCTACACCTGCTACGGCCCCGACGCCGCCACCCAAACCCTCTACGCCGGTACCACCGACCGCCGCCTCTACGCCTTCAACCTGCAAGCCCCCTACTCCCTAAAGCGGCAAATCAAAACCCGCTTTTACCCCTTCAAAATCTTCAAAGACCCCGCCGGCGGTTTTATCCTCCTCAGCATTGACACCCCCGTCAACGACTTCTTCGCTTCCACCTACTTCTACGACGCCAAAGTCCTTATCGAGCACCTCGACTAAGTGCTCGTGCCTTCACGCAAACGCCCCGGGCAGTAACCTGCTGGGAGCGCTCGCACGGACCCTATAAGATATAATTAGTCTCTTGCTATAGGAATCATCACTAATCCTGTATCACGTGTAGGTTCAACAGGAGAGATAGCTTGATTCGTTACTGCTGATGGCGGGATTGCTAATAATCCCAATGTAAAAAGTCAAGCTGATGTAGATCAGCTACATTATGGAGGTGATCATACTGGCTCAACCGTTCCTGCTTTTTATGCAATGCTACCTGCCTACCAAATCAGCGCAGCCAATATAAATTCTTTGGGAATCGCCTTATACCTAGCATTATGTCAAGAAAGGATTCCGTGAAGCGCCTCCGCGCAAGTGAAGAAGTAGCTCTCGCTTTTGTACACTTCCTGGCCTTGCGTAGCTTCACGACATGATGGAGCAATTCAGTGCGCTGTATCCTACCGGCACCGTTCGCTATAGCCAAACCACCTACTTAGAGTTGACTACCGCCGTAGAGGTCCACCGCATTGATTTTCACCGCAAGGTAGCCGCTACTCTCAAGCGAGGTACTGGCGGACCGGTAAGCTATCACGGCGAGCACCCCGCTCTAACCTATTACAATGGTCCCCTCGCGGCCCTGACCGTTCGGGCACCTAAAGGGTTGCCTGTCGGTTTTCTAGCAGCCTTTTACAAGCGCTTTGTGACCCTAGCGGTGGAGTGGCAGGCGTTCCTTCCTCTGTGGAGTGGGGTACAACGCAACCAGCAGTGGTTAGGCGAATACTTACAGCAAGGCCACCAGCACACGTTCTACCTCCCCACCGAAGTGACCCATGAGCTTCAAGCACTCTGTTGGTTATTTGAGGTGGAAGCATCCTACAGGGAATGGCAGGAACTGCTACAATCACGATACTTCGTACCGGAACCGTTGAGGATTGCTCCCCCTTTCAAAGCGTTGTTCATAGGGCAGAACTATGTCATCGCCCGCGACTTTTTTGTAAGTACCCTGCGGTAGTAGACCTCATGTCCGATACGTCCAATTACGTTAAGCGATAATTCTGTCAACAGGCATTCGTTGGCAAAACCATTGTCAGGGTGTGGTGTCATCTGAAAAGACCCGACTTTAGGTTGAACGCAAGAATATCTGCAAGAAGTAAAGTATTAAAATGGAGAACATTTAGATTTATTTCGGCATATTTCGCCCGCCATTGTTTGCGATTAGCAGTAATGGCAATATTGCTTTTTTCACCATAAAAGGACAGGTGCCTTTCCTGCTTCCACTCATGCCGACCGCACGCACTATCTACGACGAACCCCAAGGCTGGCAGCACCTCCAGACTTGGTTTGAACGCAATGACGACCCTAAACGACCCTGGAATGTTTCGGCCATCAGCCGGCACGTGCGTCTGCCTCAGGCAGTAGTCCGAGCCCTGCTGAAAGGTCCGAAAGGGGCCTTTGGTATGAGCCGAACGGCCTTTACCGTCCAGCGGCTTCGCTTGTTTCAGCGCATGTTCCGCACCTACGGCTACCGGGTTTCGGTAGCGGAAGAGCTAGGCACGGATGGTAACTGCCGCGGCTATGTAGCAACGAGTGGCATCCAATTGGCGCCTTATGCCTTTACGGGGCCGCCGGAACTACGAAGCGCTCGGGCTGACGACGACGAAGACGATGGCTAACGCTCGGCAACAGCCCATTTGCAAACCCTGGCCTGACGGCCGGGGTTTTTTGCTTTAGATGGGTCTTTCTACATTTGGGCGTTGCCCAATGTCTTCATTCTTGCCGCTTCACAACCTGAACAAGCCGTTTTTCATGCCTAAACCTTCAGTAGAGTTCCCAGGCCAGGCCGTGCCCATTGCGCCGAATGCCCGCACGTTTGCTGAAATGGTAGATTCCAAAAAAGCACCGGTACGCACTATCACGGATCGATTGGGCATGACGTTTCGCACCTATCTGAAGCGGCGCAAAGATCCAGCAGGGCTGAGTTTGGCGGAGGTATTTCGGTTGGCAGACTGGCTGGCGGAGGCACCCGAAAAAGTGCTGGCGGAGCTGATGATGCATACCGTCCTGGACTCCACTTTATTGGGCCCGGGCATTACGCGCCATCCGAACGGAATTGACCGGACAGGGACAAAATAGGGGCTACTTTTCTTACCCGATTAAAAAGTAGAATTAATACTTTGTGTATTATCTATTAAAATATTATGATATGCCGATTATTGTTGCTATACTCATACTGCCAACCTGTTTTGGCTAATTTTATAAAACTGACTTGGAACCCATGAAGACCAATTCTCTCGGTTACTTAACCTTAACTTGTCTTCAACTGGTATTGATTTCAGCTAGTTTGATGAGCTGTAATCAGAACGATAAAGTATACGATACCCTCCACCCTATAGAGGAAAACAAAAGCGCTCCTTTAAAATTTACTGATAAGCAGCTTACGAAATTGACTTCGGCATTGGCTATTGCTGAAAATTCTATTAATGACTCTCTATTTAGGAGGATTCTCATTGCTCAATCAACTGCTGGAGTCTATGAATGGGATCATGATCGGTTAGAGGAGGTTCCTGAACAACATCATAAAGATCCTGTTACCTTCTTCCTTTCTGAGTTTCGGTCGCGCGGCTTGCCGACGGTAAAGCAGTTTGTTGCTAAAGACGGCTATACTGACGACGATGTCACAGGAAGCACAGTAGCTTGTTCAGAAAAAATCAACTTCAATGTTGACAATTTAGACAGGACCTCTCGCACCCCTACTTATGTTGCAGGCACTATAGTGCATGAAAGAGTGCATAGTTTTTGTTATCAGCATAGAACTAATGATTCAAGTGAAGATTTCAACTTATGTGATTTCGCATATCATGCAGGACATTTAGCCATCGTTATAGCTCAGTACAGAGACAATAACTCACAACCCATTACCAAGCCGTCAATAGAAATATGTGCTTCGCTTGTCAAACGTCTTAAAGATGAAAAAATTATAATAAGGTAGCTTTTGATGAGGCCTGCCATCTTGCACTTTGCAAGAAAAAAGGGAAGCCTGCTCCAGGCTTCCCTTTTTGTCCTCGTGCCGACTATTATAACGCCCGCAGAATGCCGGCGAAATAACAATACGTCTGCGTGAAGCTGGCAACGGAGACGCATTCGTTTTCACCGTGCATCCCCTGAGGGTCAGTAGTGGGGGAAAAGCGGTATATATCCGTCGTAAGGGGCTGAAAGTGCCGGGCATCGGACTGGGCAACGAACAGAAAGGGCGTGGTAACCACTCCCGGCACCAGTTGGTGCAGCTGCTGGTCAATGAGGCGGTAGCCCAGCGTTTCCGTCGAAGCCGCCGCCGTCGGTTCCGAGACCGGGCCCACGGGCCGGACCTGAACGCGCTGATCCGGCAACCAGGCCCGCACCTGCGCCAGCGTGCCGGCGGCCGTAGTGGTTGGCAGTAACCGTAAATTCACTATGGCTGAGGCCGAAGCCGGGATGACGTTATCCTTCATACCCGCCTGGAGAACAGTGGGCGCAATCGTCGTGCGGACCGCTGCTGCGCCGGCAGCCGTTGCACGGTAGGCGCGCAGAATAAGCGGCCGCAACAGCCATTGATTGGCAAAGGCTACCCGTTGGCCGAAGGGCAGGTGAGGCCCGACGTGGGTGGCAAAGTCCTGCATGGCCGGGGTCAGCTGGGCGGCAAACTCCTGCTGCTGGAGCGAGGCCACGGCCCCGGCTACCAACCCGACAGCCGACTCTTTTTCCGGCATGGCCGCATGCCCACCGGCAAGGCTGGCGCTCAGCTGCAGGGAGAGATAGCCTTTCTCGGCAGTGCCAATCAACGCAACCGGGCGACCAACCATGCCCGGAACCTTTCTGCGCGTGATGTAGCCGCCTTCATCCAGTACGAAGGCCGGGCGGATGCCCCGCCGCTGCAGCAGCTGCGCTACCTGGCGCGCGCCGTGCATACCGCCAACTTCCTCATCGTGGCCCAGCACCAGAAAAACGGTGCGCCGGGGCTGCTGGCCACGCAGAAGGGCACTTTCTACGGCTTCCAGCAGCGCCACCGCATTAGCCTTGTTATCCGTTGTGCCACGCCCCCAGATGGTATCATGAGCCTGTACGGCCCCAAACGGCGGGTATTTCCAGCGGGGCAGCGTGGCCGTATCTACCGGGACCACATCATAGTGCGCCAGCACAATAACTGGCGCGGCGGAAGGCTCCTGGCCGGCCCACTCATAGCAAAGCGAATAACCGCCGACAACCTGGCGGCGCAGTGTCCGATGCAGTAGCGGGTACGTGCGCTGCAGCAATCGGTGAAAGCCCAAAAACTGGGACGTATCCGCCACGTTGCCCGAACGATAGGATTCCGTGCGGAGCCGCACGGCTGCCTGCAGGTGCTCAACGGCGGCGGCCGGCAGCTTGGCCACGACCGGGTTTTTCACTGGTGCCGGCGGGGAAATTGGCGTAAACCGAAGGGTTCTAAACAGGACCACGGCCCCGAGTAGGGCCGTGGCTACCAAAAGGACAAGAAGAATAGAGCGAAGCATGGGCGCAAGTTACATGAAGCGGCGTAGGGTGCTGCTGACGGCCCCGCGGTTGAAGCGGCGCCGGAAACCGGGTATCGGCTGAAGCACAATATGTAGGGTCTCTCCTTGGCCGATCAGCAGCTGCTGGGCGTAGTAGCCTTCGAAGACAACAACCACGGCGCCATTGCCAGTGGCCGGTACCGGCAGGCAAAATCTGCCCAGGGAATCCGTAATGCGTTCCTGGGGAAACAGCCCCCGCAGGCGCACGGAGACGCCGGAAAGCGGGTTTGTCATTTCGTCGGTTACAGAACCAGTCAGCCATCGACGAGCCGGCCGCTCAGCGCTGGGATAGAGGCCGGCCGGGGGCGGCACTGCTGCTTCAGTAGGGCATTCCAGCCCAACGCCGGCAAGCCAGAGACGGGCGAGTAAGGAACCGAGATGATAGGGTAACATCTGGAGGGCAGGGTAAATAACACTCAGGGAGTTGTAGTGGAAACGACCGTCGAGCTGGGCAGCACGGGCGTAGGCTCCACGACGGCTGCCGGCGCAGTTGGTGCGATGGGGGTCGGCGCCGGAATCGGGTGCAGAACGGCGATGTAGCGATATGCCCCCTTCTTGCCACTGTAGAGCGTTAGGCTGTAGATAGCTGTTTCATATCGCTCACCCTTACCCTCCAGGCAGTAAACGGGTGTAGGCTCAATTTTCATCCGCTTCAGTTCCCGCCGCAGTGGCTCGAAGTTGCGCGCCAGCTGAGTTTTGAATAGCACGTCCGTTAGATTGCCCGGCATTGGCCGGAGGCTAAGCCAGAATTCAGGCGTATCACCATCCAGACTATCCGTAGCCATTAGCTCGGTTGTCCAGAAAACTTCGGGAGACATATCCACGTGGCCTTGGTAGGTCCAACCAACCGGCAGCAGCACGGTGGTCATTTTTGCCAGTGGCAAGCCCTGTGGAAGCGTGCTGAGCTTATGCAATTGTTCCAACGGTAGCGATTGCCCCTGAGCCGTTGCAGTTGCCATACCTGCTAGGATGGCTAACCAAATGCGCAAGTGTTTCATGGTCGAGGGTATAATGGTACTGGCCCGGCGAGTGGGTACCCGCCGGGCCAGTACCGGTAGAAGTTATTTCAGCTCAACGGTTAGGCCCAGATAGGCTAACCGGCTAATCTGGGGGCCGCCGTAGACCTGTATGTTGGTCGTGTTGGCCAGGTTAGTGCCCCCGGCCTGGACCGTCGTATGATACTTGCTCAGGTGGTAACCAACCTGCGCATCGAGGGAGGAGTAGGCCTTCAGCTCACCGGCAGCAAACGGCGACTCAAATAAATGGCCTTCGGCCCAGCGGTAGTTGAGCGAGTAGTTGAAGGCCTTGCCTACTTCCCCGTAAGCGCCCAGGTTGAACTTGTGCCGGGGCGTGTTGTAGTACGCTTGGAAGCGCTCAGGCAGGCGCTTGCGCTCCAGCAAACTGAGCGTGTAGTTGCCCGTCAGGTTCAGCTGCTTGCGGGGCGTGTAAGTCAGCGAGGCCATGCTGCCGGAGGCGTGCACCTGCTGGGCCGCGTTGGCCTGCACCTGGATCACGCGCGTCGGGCCGGTCTGCAGCGGCCGCGCCCCGGTGGCCGCCGCCGCCAGCTGCGCCGGCGTCGGACGGCTCCCGTCTATATTGGAAATCAAGCGCACTTGGCCAATGAAGTCCTGATAGCTCGACCGGTAATAGTTCAGATCAAGCACGACATTTGGCACGACCAGCCCCTTGTAGCCGATTTCCCACGTGGCCACACGCTCCGGTTTGAGCCGGTCAGCATTCAAGGCGTAGGTGTCCAGCGTTTCCTGGGCCGTAGCAGGATTGCTCAGTATAGAGCCAAGGGAGCCGGCAACGGCGGTGCTATAGCCCTGGAAGCCATTGCTGATGTTGCCCAGCAGCAAAACCCGGGAAAGATCCAGGCTCAGGTACTGGCCTTGCTGGGTTGGAGTCCGGTAGGCCTGGTTATAACTGGCCCGCAGGTTGTGCGTCTTCGCCTTGTCGAAGGCAAACACGGCCGAGCCCCGAGGCGAAAACACCGGCTTAAAGTTTTTGCTGTCATCGACCCGCCCGGCAGCCGTGAGTTTCAGGCGGTTCTGCAGCAGCTCTTTCGAAAGTTGGAGGTATGCTCCAAACTCATCGTTGATGATGCGCTTGCCGTCCTGATCAGAGAAGAGCATGCCATCAGAACCCAGCCGGTACTGGCGGGAGGCACCGCCGACAACCGCGTTCACCAGCTTTGATTGATAATCGTACTGCCCCGATACATCGTTGAGCAGTGAGCTGGGGTTGATGCGGGAGCCCACGCCAGGCGTTGCGTCATTCACTACCCGCGAGCGGGCCTCATTAAACTCGGGGGAGCCGGCCGTAAGCTGGAAGGGGGCGGCCTGCGCGCGGGCGGCCTGCTCGGCCCCGGCCGTGTTGCCGGCGTTGGCCGGGTTGGCCAAAAACGTGTTGTAGGCCAGGGCATAGGCCCCGAAGTACTGCTGGGCGTAGCTTAGCCCAGCTTCGCTGCGAGGGTCCTTCTGGGTTTGGATGAAGCTGCCGGTGAAGGGCAAATCATAGGAGTTCTTGCCGAAATCCTGGGTCTGGTAGGCCAGCACAAACCAGCGGTCACTTTTCAGCTCCGCCCGGAATTGATTTGTTGCAAAGTTGGATAGACGGTAGCGGTTGGTAAACTGGTAAGCCGTCGTGCCCTGGGCCCGCTTGAACTCCACCATTGCTTTCACCTTGTCCGTCACCAAAAAATGAAGGGAAGGGACTATGCGGTAAAGCATGGCCTTGTCATCGCCGTCGATGATTTCGCGTTCGGTCCAGCCGGGCATGAACACGGTCTTGCCGTTGAGCGCCCCGCCCGTGGGGCCGAACGTGGTGCCCACGTCCCCGTAGCGGTTCACCGCGTCGTAGCCCAGGCCCGAGCCCTGGGCGTTGTTGCCCGGCGCGTAGGCCGCCGTGAGCGGGTCGTAGGTGGCGGCAATCCACTCCTGGCCCGTGGCGTAGCTGCCCGTCAGCTTGAGGGCCCAGCGCTGGCCCAGGCGCCGGGCGTAGCGCAGCTGCCCGTCCAGGTAGCTGCGCGTGCCCCCGCGCAGGCGCACGCTCAGGCCCGGGTGCTGGAACGGATCTTTCGAGGTGGTCAGCACCACGCCGTTGAAGGCGTTGGCCCCGTACAGGGCCGAGGAGGGGCCGTGCAGCACCTCCACCGAGGCCATGTCCACTTCCGGCAGGCCCAGGGCGTTGCCGGGGTTGATGTTCAGGCTCGGGGATTGCGTGTCCATCATGTCCACGAGCTGCACCAGGCGTTCGGAGGTGGCCCCGCTGAAGCCGCGCGTGCTGGCGCTGGCCATCAGCAGGCCCGAGCTGGTCACGTCCACGCCCTTCTGGCGGGCCAGGCCCATGACCAGGTCGGGCGTGCTCAGGCGGGCCAGGTGCTGGGCGTTGAGCTTATCGACCGTGACGGGCGCGCGCAGGATGTTCTCCTCCACCCGTGAGGCCGATACCACTACTTCGTTGATGAGGGCGGCACTGGGTTGCAGGATAATAAACAGCGGGCGCCCCGTAATGCTGAGCGTATCCATCGCGGATTCATACCCGACAAAGGAAACCATCAGCGGCGCGGGGAGCATAGTGCCCGGAACCAGCAGGCGGAAGTTGCCGGCCGAGTTGGTTGTGGAACCAAGGTACGTGCCCTTCAGAAAAACCGTGGCCCCGGGTAAGGGCTCACCGGCATCGGTCTGAACTGTGCCCGAAAACTCTGTTTGCTGCTGGGCAATACTACTCAGTGGAATTCCAAAGAGTAAACCCAGCGTGCACAATGTAGAAAAGGAACGCATAAATGGGAATGAGGGATGGTGAGAAAAAACTAGTGAAAAGGCTGATTCAAGCGTTAATAGGGGGCTGGAGCCACAGGCTTCCTAGCGGCTGCAGCTGCCGCTGGCGGCCCGGCACTACGTGCGGCTGTGCAGGGGCTCCGCCGGGGCCTTCCACCCAGACGAGCACCGAACCGTTCCGGCCTCTGATCCAACCCCCTGTCAAACTAAGGCAGGGGACTACCCGGCAGCGCGAATGCTGAGGCGCTGAAAGCCGGGTAGCACGGTAAATCAAATGACGGATCACAACCATAGGCAACAAAGATAGGAAGTCAATCCAAACGCAATTAAATCTAATTGCAAAAGATAGGGCAGCGGGGCAATAAACGCGGGGGGCTTACTAGTTTTTTGTGTATAAAAATCAATGTAGAGGCTTATTTCAGTGGAAAATAGGCCAATAAAAAAACTTAGGATTATCACCGCGCTACCGGCCAGCACCAGCTAATCGGCGGGCGCTAAGGGTGGATTAGCAACTAAAAAGAGTTGCATTGAATACGGCGACCCTATGTAGTTTAGCAAGTAAAAAACGCAGGTAAAATGGGGGGGTAGAATAGCAACAGTATAAAGTTATTTGCGTATAAATAGCAACAAACAAACTACATCATGGGAGCAACGGACATTACAGTTAGCGGGCACGGTAAAAGCATGAATGACGCTTTTTGCAGACTACAGCAGGAGGCCGCAGACGAAAGCGGCACGGATGCCTACAGCGGCAGCTTTTACACCATCAGCGAGTACACCGACAAAACGGACGAGTGGCGCAACAGCGGCTTGTCGGCTAGTGAGTTCCTGAATCAGGGCGAGCTACTGGATGAACTCGATAAGCGGAGTGCCAACGGGGTCTGCCTGCGTCCCCCTACTAAGGCGAAGGAAGGAAAATATATGTTCGTCGGCTGGGCAGCGGAATAGCCCGCAAAAACCAGAAAAGCGGGGTGATAATTATTTGGAAAACTCCGAAAAATAGACCCCAAAAAGCCGCTCTACGCAACTGTAGGGCGGCTTTTTGCGTATAAATAGCAACAACGCAGATTTTTCTTTCCCTCTTTAAACCCACAAGATGAACACACAAACCCTTTCGCAAGCCGCGCAGCCGGTAACCCTGCTAACAATTCCCCTATCGGCCATCTATCTGGCCGACAACTACCGTAGTAGTATTGACCCGGTAGGGCTGAAATCTCTGGCCGAAAGTATTCGCACCGGGGGGCTGATACAACCCGTTGCGGTGCGTCCGTTAGCGGTGCCTTTTGAAGGCTATGAGTATGCACTGGTAGCCGGTTTTCGCCGCTTCGCGGCCCATGAGCTGGGCCAGTTGCCGACCATTCTGGCAACGGTGCGCGACATGACCGACCAAGAGGCGCAGATGTATCGCCTCGTGGAGAACATTTTGCGCGAAAATCCCCATCCCGCAGACGAAGCCGTAGCCGTGGGTAAGCTCTCGCGGGAGGGCATGAATACGGAGGAAATTGCCGCCTATCTTGGTCAGACTGCGCGTTGGGTAACCCAGCGCCGCGCCATAAGTGAGCTGCTGCCGGAGTGGCTGACTGATTTACGACAGGACAAGCTGACGCTAGGCGCGGCGGAGGAACTGAGCCGGTGGCCTGAATCCGTGCAGCGCCGCTGCTTGGACAACCGTTCGCAGTACGTGGTGAACGAAAGCACCGTAAAGAATTGGGTGGCCCGCGAAAAACAGGCCCTGAGCAGTGCGCCGTGGCCGCTGGACGATGCCGCGCTGTACGAAAATGCCGGCGCTTGCACCGGCTGCCCGAAGCGCAGCAGCTGTAGCGTCATGCTGTTTGCCGAACTCGCGGAGGAAGGCAAGGATACGTGTCTGGACAGCGCCTGCTGGAATACGAAAATGGGGCGGCGTATCGAGCAGGTACTAGCCGAGCAGAAAGAACTGGCCGGGGAGGCCCCGGTAGTGCGCCTATCCACTAAGTACTATGAGGCACCAGCCGGGGCGGTAAAGCCCGATAAGTACGAGGTCAGCAAGCGCAAGAAGGGTACGGTAGTGGGCGTGTACGTCGATGGGGCCAGCGCCGCAACGGTGGTACGGGTGCTATTGGCCCAGGAAACCACCAAAGCGCTCGAATCGGGGAAGGTGGAGCTGTCGCAGGGTGAAAAGAACCGCGAAACCCGCCAGAAGCGACTGCTGAAAGAGGCCGGGAAACGGGTGCTGGCGGAACGCTGCTATCACGCCCTGCAACTGTCCACCGACGAAGCCAAACAGGGCCGAGTGCGCGTGTTGGCGAAACTTGTTGCTGAGAGCCTGATGCAGGGCCGGGTTATCGACCTGCTGACGCTGGCCGAGCTAACGCGCACTTGGGGGTGGCCGCTGGCAGGCAAAAATGGGCCGGACACGAAGGGACTGCCTTACCGGGAGTGGGTCGAAGCGCAGGTGCTGCTAACTGCCCCAACGGAGGCCCTGCTGACGCAGTTGCTGCTGTTCTCGGTCACGCACCGGGGCTTGGGTAGCGAGTGGAACGACAATCAGAAAACCGCTGCCAGCTTGGTCGGCAACCCACAAGTACAGGAAGGGCTTGATGAGGCGACTCAGGCGCTGTTCGAGCGTGAGTACGACCCGCGCACCCTGCGGGCCAGAAAAGTGCCACTTGTCGAGGTTACGCAGCTTGTCCCGGCTGATGCCGACGAGCAGCCCGGCGAACAGTGCGCGCAGGCTGCCTAAGTAAGGTAGGATTTACCAAAGGGCCACGGAAACCGGAAGCGGTTTCTGTGGCCCTTTGCAATTAACTTTAATTGCAATCAGCATAATTTTACTTTTCTTTATGCGGTCGGGCGGGGGCCTCTGGTGAACAGCCGGGTACTCGCTTTCTGCTTCATCCCGACTGCCCCCTTTATTTCCTCCTTCCTATGGTTGCCATTTCAGTGCTTCCTCTCCGCACCGCTGGCTGGTTCTCTTTAGCTGTCCTGCCCTATGCCAGTTAGAACGGTTGTCGCTCACCAATTGCCAGCTGAGGCCACCGGGGCGCTGGTACTGGGAAATTTTCTGACCTACTTCGACGTGGCGGGCGTTGCGCTGACCTGCCTGCACCAGGGCCAGCTGTACCACTTCGCGCAGTGGCGTACTCAGTGGGGCAAGATCATGGCGCTGGGCCAGTGCCGCTATTTAGCCCCGGCGCAGTACGAGCAGCTGTGGTTGGCCGCTCCCACGGGTGGGCCGGTTTCCGCCACGGGCATACCAGCCCAGCTGACCGGGCTCACGGATGAGCAGGTGCTACGGCGCTTCTTCCGGCTGATCGCCTGCGATGCAGCAGTCCTGCAATACAATGCCACCAACACGGATTCACAGGCTTTCTGGCAGTGGCGTAATGCGACGGGCCAGGCCTGGATCAAGCAAGTCGCTACCCGCCGCTTGTTTGATAGCCACCAGCCCTTATGGAATGAGGTACCGTGGAAAGGCCAGGCTATCTGTCCGGCGACTTTTGCCGAAGTGATTCGCCTAACGGGTCAGGACTCGCGCAATGCTACGGCAGCCCGTGCGGTCCGCTACAAGTGGAGCGCCGAGCAGGTAGAAGAACTAAACCTTAGGCATTCTGCAGGAAGATGAAAGTTTCTTCAATACCAATCAGTGAATTACTGGCTCAGTGGGCGCTCCGCTTGTACGTCTTTTTTCTGGCGGGCATCGTTCTGCGACACCTGGTTCTGAAACTGCGGCGTCCGAAACGCAAAGCCGGGCCGACAGCAGTTCTGCTTTTACTAAGCGGTAGTTTGTACGCCCAGGGCACCATGCCCTCCGGGGTTACGGTGCAGAACTACGACTCTACTTCTGTCCCGTGGACGTTGCCCCCGGGCATGAGTCATAAAGAGGCCCGGCAGGCCGTGCTAACCCTGACCAAGCTGGGTCCAACCCTGACGACGGCCCACCTGACGGCAGCTGACAGTGCCTTCCTCTACAAATGGATGCCCGGCGTGCTGAATCCCCCTCGCCGGGTTCACTAATGTTTTTCACCTCATTTCTGAATGTGTATGTTTCTGGTCTATGTCAATCTCCTTCCAGGCAGCGATAATCATTTCGTTGCCTACATCATGCACGTGCTGGAGCCCCTGCCGCTGCTACTGATTACCCTTGGGGCGGCCGCAGTCGCGTTTCTGCTGACAGCTACCCGCCAGCCCCGTCCTCTGCCGCGGCTTACGCAGGGAGTACTGCTGCTGAGCACGCTGACGCTCGTAGGCTCGGCCATATATGCCGGCTTGCTGGTGGGAGCCGCCCTGAGCTGGTGCCTGTTGCTGCTGCTGCTTCTGCTGGATGAGTTTCTGCTGCTACGCGGCCAGGTGTCAACTACAGAAGCGGATGATAGAATTCTCCGCCTTATTCGAGCTAAAAGACGGTGATAATTATACAGAAGTCATTGCAACAAAAAACCCCGGTCTGTGCCAACAGCCGGGGTTTTTTGTTGCTGCGCCGCTCGCGCGGCTTGCTTTACTGATCTGTTGTCAGCGGCGTTTCCCCGTTAATGTGGGCCAGGAGCTGCCCGCAGAGTGCATGAATTTTTCCACCCATTGCAGCATCATCGGTTGCCTGCATGAGCGAGTCGGCAATAGCGCCAATGGTATCGACATAGAACCGTTTCATCTGGTCCACCGGCATATCCTTTGTCCATAGGCCAATCTTCATGGTGCCTTGCTCCTGGCCATCCCAAACGGAAATATTCAGGGCCTTTGCCTGCTGTATGCCCTGCTCCGGGGCTTTACCGTCGCTGGAGCGCCAGCTGATGGTTTCAGGCATTTTGTTTTCGTCGAGAGCAATTGAGAAGGTGAGGACAGAATCTTTCATGTGAGGACAACAGGGTGTAGACTCAAATTTACCGGCTTTACCGTGAATGGCAGAATGCTTCGCGAAATACTTGCTGCTGGCTGGGCGTGTCCCCGTGGGCCGGGCTATGCGGGGCTACGCTGTTCGCTTCGGTGCTACGCACTAAACCCCTTCTATCCCTCACGCAAATTTCGCCGGTACTGTCAGGGTGGGTAATTAAACCAATGTGGCAGTCGGGGGAAATGCGGGAGGCAGTCCAAAGAATCGCTGTTGGTAGTATCATGTTAAGCTATTTTGCGTATAATAAGCAACAATAAACCCTATTTTCATGTCACAGACAACAGCAGAGAAGGTGTACTTTATCTATGACGAAATAGATAACCCAGTTGTAGGAAGCTGTCCGGTTTGTGGGGGCGAAGCCTTTCTGGCAGAAGCCGCCCAGGCGGCCCAGGTCGTTGAAAGTCAAAGTGACGAGCCGCTGGATATTCCCGAGGGGTTGGCGTGGTGCCCCACGTGTGAAAAAGCCGTTGAGGCTGTTCCTGAGAACGAGGAAGACTAGCCGGCCGGGAAGCGGGGCAGTAGGGGAGTAAAAGTTGATTTGCAGCAAATTGAGAGTGTTTTTTGTTGTCTTTTGACAACGCTAAGGGGTGCCCAGCCGTTAAACTATTATACAACGCAAGCAACCTCCCTCACCTCTGAACGCCGCCGACCATGTGCCCAGCCCCTACTGCCGCCGCTACCACCGACCGCCCCAAGCGTACCCAAGGCCAGAATTGGATTACCCCCAAGAAGCGCCTAGCAATCTACCTCCGCGATGGGTTTTGCTGCGCCTACTGTGGCAAAGGCATTGAGGCGGGCGTAACGCTGACGCTCGACCACTTGAAGCCTTACAGCAAGGGTGGGGCTATTTCCGACCACAAAAACCTAATTACCGCTTGCCTGAGCTGCAACAGCGCCCGAGGTAACCGCAGCCTGAAAGCCTTTGTAGAGGTATCAGCCGCTTACCACCAGCGTGAGGCCCAGGAAGTACTGGCCTACATCCGCCGGCAGGTACGCCGGGTACTCAAAACGAAAGTAGCCGGGGTAATGCTGGCCCAGCGCGGAAGCTGCCGCAAGGTACTCGACCAGGTTCAGGAAGGGGGGCTAGGGTAGGCAGGGCTACCCGGTGGGGCCGCCGAGGCGATTGGCCGGGGGCGGGCATCGAGCCCGCCCCCGGCCAAAAAGGGCTAAACAGCAGGAGCGTACAGGTATTGTTGTCGCTTTGCCCTATGAACCGTTCAAAGGTGTGTCGGTTCATAGGGTTGAGAGTATCTGACCCCATACCTATTGCAGCAAGTACGGAACCCGGCCTTACCAGCCGGGTTTTTTGTTGGGCAGTCGGGCGGGAAAGCACGCAATTAAATTTAATTGCAATATGGTCATGGATTTATACCTTTGCTTCGTTCAGATTTCGACCTATGAAAACACTGCTTCTCATTCTCGCCGGCACCTTTGGTTTTCAGGCAGCTACACCAGTCGCCAGCAAACCCCAGATACAGGACCCGCAATCGGGCTTGAATTACCCCCAGCCAGGCGCTTTCCTGAAGGTTTATCCTCAGGATAACCTCAGTTTTGGTACCCGGCCCAGTGGCGGCATAGTGGAGGCGAGTTTCACGCTGAAGAACATGGGCGCTGATCCCGTGATTATCCGGGACGTGCAAAGCAGCTGCGGCTGCACCGTTGCCCAGTTCAACCGTCAGCCTCTGAAAATGGGCAATAGCCGCACGCTGGTCGTACGTTTCAATACCGATGGTCGTATTGGTCAGCAGAACACCAAGGTGGTTGTGCGGAGTAATTCTACCACCGGGCCCTTAGTGCTTTCATTTTCCGGAATCCTGGAAGAACCGGCCGCTAGTACTACCGGAAAATAAGCGATCCTGCGCAAGCATCCGAGTAGATAGGATTAATGGGAAACCTCACAATTTATTTGTGAGGTTTTTTCATGCTCACAGGGCAACGTTGTAGTTGGCTTTATAAATATGATAAATGCGATTAGGGTAAAATAAAGGGGTTTTTTGTTGCTAAATATCAACAAAAATAGCTGTTTGAACGTACACGCTATATACAGCGCAAACCTCCAGCCCGTTAATTTCATGCTTCAAGTTACCTCACTTCCGCCCGTTGCTCAGCAACTCGAAACGAACGCTTATGCTTTTGGCCGTGAGGCCCAGCAGCGCGGGATGCAGGAAGTCCCCGCCCAGGATGCCAACCTTTGGCCCCTGATGAAAGGCTTGGTCGTAGGTCAGGGCCTGCCCCTAATGCAGGCGTGGCTGAAAGGCTACCGTGACCAACAGGACGAGCAGCAAATCCGCGAGTTTGCCTGCCAGTTGAAGCGAGAAACGGAAGTAGAGCAGCTGCTTCAGTCGGGCCTGAAAGATGCAGCGCGCAAGGCGCTGTGGTGGCAGTTATTTGACCAGCTTCCGGACGCGCACTAGGCCATCAATGGGCCGTTGTCTTGCTTACACATCACTACATCGTCGAACATGAAACTCTCCTTTAATCCCGATACGCTGCTGCCCAACGCCCTGCCAGCCTCCATGCCGGCCTGGGCCAAGCAAATGCCGCCGCTAGTTCCTCAGGCCCGCAGTCTGTACAATTTGGCCCTGGTGCGCCGCCAGCAGCAGTTGCTGCGCCAGCTGAGCGCCACGCTGGATGCGCAGGGCACACCAGCATTTCTCATCGACCACCTCGACAGCGTAGCCGACTTGCTGGGCGAGCTGGTAACGCCCTACCTGGAAAAGCTCGATACCCTGGGCGAGTGTGCCACTGAGGAAATAGAGCCGAACTGGTTACCTGATTTCTCCCCGCTGCCCATTTTCTGGCGTCCCAGTGACCCGGCCGTAGAGGTAAGCAGTGAAACCGTGGAAGCATTCGACCTGGTGGCCCGGCAGCCCGATGTGGTGATTGCCGTATCCGGGGGCGCGGCAGAAGTGGTATCGACTCGGCCGGGGGTGCAGGTGGAGATTGTTGATTTCGATGACCTGGGCCAGGAGCAAGGACAGGCCCGGGTGCAGGAACTACTGGGCGGAATATTAGACCCAACCGATTGGATACCGGAATACCCGCAGGAGGAAGTAGCCCAAGCAGAAGACTAGCTATGGCGCAAGTAGCAGGCAGCAGGCTACATGTACCAACAAACAGTAAACCAACACGTTCAGTATGCCATCTAGTGCAAAAAACCAGAAGCTAAACCCGACTGCCACCCTGCAGCCAACGGCTACGGGTCTGAGCCAGAACGCGCTCATCATTGCGTCCGGGCAGTACATCACTGCCGAGGATGTAGCTCACCAGTTCAAGGCTGGCCCGCGCAAAGCCAAGGCCCTATTCAAGGAAATGCAGCATCTGTATGGGCTGAAGCCCACGTTCTTTCACCTGGCATTATTCAGCGGTACCAACGAACTCGAAGCAATGATGAAGGACCTCATGCAGGCCCGTAAGCAACGCAACCCCAACGCCTAAAGCCGGCCAGTTTCCTTATTTCTCAAATATGGATAGCAACCAACCAGTACAGCAGCCTTTGCCGTTTCGCTTTCGTGGCTTCACATTTGAGCCGCTGCGCCAGCTCACGGCGTGGGAAGAAAGCCAGGCGTTTCGCATCATGAACAGCCAGGTGCGCATGCACAACCCGGTGCTGCACGATGCCGCCGCAGGGTGGGACTACGAGAAGTTCTACCACGCCGCCCGAAAAGCCGGCGCCGGCGCCATTGACCTGTTTCGGGTAAAGACCCGGCCGGGCCGGGCTTTTCTGCCTGGTACGAATCACCTTTTTTATATCGACGAGTCCTAGCGCGTGCTTTCCCAGGCGGGTTGGTCCCGCCTGGGAGATAGGTAGGCTGCCATTACCTTTGCTCAGAATCCAAACGCTCGGGATGGGCCGTTACCTCCGTCACTACTCCTTATAATAAGGTGTCTAATCTTTCCATGACTGTATCTCGATTTTCGGGTTGCCTGAGCGCCGCCTTTTGCTCCCTGCTGCCCCTGGCAAGCCAGGCGCAAGGTTACGCCGAAGGCCTAGGCCTGAGTTATGAAGTGTTGCCACTCCAGCTGGCCGGCGATGCCCCTCGCTCCTTCCGTGCCGACGTGTACCGGGCCAACCTGATACTGCCGGTTCTAGCGTCGGCCGACAGCAGCCGGAGTATGTTGGTCGGCCTGAGTCTGGAGCACCTGCGCTTCAGCGGGGAACGCCTTGGCTTGGCTTCCCGTGGCCAGCGTAACCGGCCTGTTGCCCTTGGTTGGCTACCGGTACCGCGTGTCGCCGCAGCTGGAGCTGACGGCCCTGGCGCTGCCGGCGCTGAACTCGGACCTGCGCCACGTGCGCGCGGCCGACCTTACCTGGGGCGGCGTGGTGCGGGCCGGCTACCGCCGCAATGCCCGCCGAGCGTACCGCCTTACCCTGGGATACCGGCAGCAATTCTATGGCCCCCAGTATGTGGTGCTGCTCGGTCTGGACTGGCAACTCGGCCGGCGCTGGCGGGCCTTTGGCGACTTGCCCACGACCTTTACCCTGAGCTACGCGGCTTCGCCGCGGGTAGCCGTCGGCTTCAACCTCAACGGCATCAACACGGCCTACCGCCTGCAGGAGAGCAACCGCTATTTCCAGTACCAGCAAGGGCACTACGGCCTGTTCGCGGAAACCTACCTCAGCTCGCACTGGGCGCTGCGGGCCACGGCGGCCTACGCCGTGACCCGCCGCCTCGATGTATTCGAGCAGAACGACCAGTGGCCCGCGACCATCGACTACATCGGCCTGGGTCAGGAGCCCACGTCGGTGAACCCTCACATCAATAATGGCCCGGCATTCAAGCTCGCGCTAAGCTACCGCGTGGCTACGCCTTAACCCACTTGCATACTATGTCTGAACATAAAGGCCAGTTTGTTTATGCTGGCACTTCCCTGGCTGAGCTGGTGCAGGCACATTATCGGCTGCTTCGTGACTTTGATTTGGATAGTGAAGTATTAGACCCAAATAGTGAATGCTATTGCAGAGACCTTTATTGGGGGATTTGGTATCTGAGCTTCCGTGACCGTGCAATCGGGGACTGTTATCGGGTAAGCAAAAAGGAAAACGCCACTACCCTGGACAGAATGCTGCACGCCTATCCGTCCCTTCGCCAGTACCGCACCAGTGAACCCACAGCGGTAGCACCTTTGGACGTGGAGCGCCTGCTGGCTGCCTCAACGGATTGGGTGGAATCTAAGTTGGCGCAAATCCAGCCGGCAACAGCGCTCGGTGAGCAACGGGCTGCCCAGTACCGGCAGCAAGTAAACGACTGCCGCAACCTGGTTGCTCGGGTCGGCCGAAACTGGTTTGTGCGGCTTGTCTAACGTGGACTCTTCCCAACGGGAGGATTTTACGTTAAGTACCCTTGCGCGGAGGGGCCTAGGTAGCCAAGACCGAGATGGTTCAGTGAGTTCTCTAATAAATTGTACTTATATAGGTGATTACTGCACTATAACTATTAATTGTGTTTAATTGGTAAAAGTAGTTTTTTCCGGTCATTAGTTATGATAACATTTACTTATCGTAACCAATTGTCTACCTTGTTGGCTTGGTCACTCGTTCTTTTCGTATCGCTCCATTTACCCTAACCGAATATTATGTCTGATTACGACGAGGGCTACGAAGCCGGCCGCAATGCGCCGAACATCCGCCAATCCATCCAGAACGGTCAGGCAATCGGCAAGGGCCTGGCCACCGTGCTGGGTTTGGGCTTGCGCCTGCTGGTCGAGGTGCTGGTCCTGGCGCCCTTCCTGGTGCTGGGACTGATCCTGGCGATGGAGCTGGAATTTCTCGGGCCCGGCTTCGGCTTCGCCCGGCTGCTCTGCATCGGGGTGCTGGCCTACAGCTTCTATGCGCTGCTCTACCTGGTCAAGGGCGTGGCCATCGGCCTGCGCCAGCGCGGTAGCCGGCGGTGGCTGCTGCCGTTTACCATCTGCCTGCTGGTCGCCTGTCTTGTACCGGCCTGGCTGCTGCATTTGTTCGTGGTCCATACTGCCCACGTGACGCACCCGGTACTGGTCTGGGTGGTGCCGGCCCTGTTTGCGCTCTACACCTATTCGCGTTATCGTTTAACAGAAGACGTTGCGCCGAATACGGTGCTGTGGGCGTACCGCCGCGGGTACCAGTGGACAACCACCTAACCTAATCTGGTAAGCTACCTGACCGCCCAGGCAGCTCCCGTAAGCACTGCACCCGAATGCGTACACACCTTCCCCAGCCCGCCGCCGCGCACCAGGTCGGCCCGGCGCGCAGCGTCAACGAGTACACCCAGGAGGCCGCCGACTACCTGATCCGCAGCCAGCAAGGGGCCGTGAACACCCAGCGGGCCTACGCCGGCGACTGGCAGCGGTTCACAACCTGGTGCCAGGCCTACGATCGAATAAGCCTGCCGGCGGAGCCGGCTACCGTGGGGGCCTTCCTGGTGCACCTGGCCCGGGAGAAAAAAGTCTCCACGGTGCAGCGACACCTGGCCGCCATCAGCAAGGCCCACCGGCTGGCCAAGCTGCCGAACCCGGCGGCCGACGAGACGGTGAAGGACCTGCTCAAAGGCATTGCCCTGGAAAAGAAAGTGCGGCCCAAGCAGGCCCAGGCCTTTACCCTGGCCCATTTCAAGCGCGTGGTGCAGGCTATTTCCCAGGAACGGCCCGATGGCGTGCGCGACCGGGCGCTGCTGCTGCTCGGCTTTGCCGGTGCCTTCCGCCGGGACGAGCTGGTGAAGCTGCTGGTGGAGGATCTGACCTTCGACGACGACGGGCTGCTGATCACACTGCGCGAGAGCAAAACCAACCAGCAGGGCCAAGCCGAGGAAAAGGCCGTGGTGTATTCTTCCGACCGGCGGACCTGCCCCGTGCGCGCCCTGAAAGACTGGCTGCAGGTGCTGGAAACCAACGAGCGCCATAGCGGCCCGCTGTTTCTCTCCTTCAATAAGGGCCAGCGCTTGGGCCGCAAGCGCTTGAGCGGCGTCTGGATAAACGAGCTGGTGCAACGCTACCTGGGCGCGGCGTATTCCGCCCACTCCCTGCGAGCCTCCTTTGTGACTATTTCTAAGCTGAATGGAGCAGACGACTCCAAGATTATGAACCAGACCAAGCACAAGACCACGGGCATGATCCGGCGTTATACCCGCATCGATAACGTGCGCCAACACAATGCCGTCAATGATTTAGGTTTGTAGCTTCGTTGCATCCAGTTGTAGATTCTTATAAAGGACTGATAAGCAGGATAGGACAGTGCTGTAGTATAACGTTTGATCCGTGAACTATAACGTTTAATCCGTTAAACCTGATCCTGCTATTTTAAAAGGAAGTACGCGCTACTTTGCTGACTAAATTGGCAGCGGATTGCCGCCGAACAAATACGGCAACTGAATTTCGGTCTTATGGGGTACGCGTATGAATGATGAAACCCTGGCCCGGCTCATTTACCGGGCCAATGGCGCCTATGGGCAGGAAATAGTGGTGGAGCGCCCCTTGACCGATACAGTCGGCTGGGCCCGCATCTGGCTGCAGGCGCCCCACCCCAACGAGAGCGATTTGCTGACGCCGAACTATGATGCCTACCTGATCCGTGACCGGACCCAGCGTTGCGTCGGCCTGGTCATCGACCACGGAGAAAACGACCTGCACGCCTATGTGCCGCCCCACCGGCGCGGCCGGGGGCTCATGAGCCAGGCCCTGCGCGAGGTGATTCTGCCCCACCTGCTGGGCCGGGGCGACCGCACTGAGCAACGCATCACCATTAGCCGCAATTACGGACAAGCTACTTTCGAAGCGGCCGCCCGGGCTGCCCGCGCCGCCGGCTTCGAGCCGCTGGAGCTGGGCGAGCAGGCCGAGCAGAACACGCTCACCCTGCGCTACCGGCCGGCGAACGCAGGCAACTTGCCCTGGGTCGAGGGCCGCAATACGCTGCCGACGCTGGAGCGAGTGGGCCAGCTGCGCCGGGAGTTGGCGTACGTAGCGAGCCGCCTGCAGCGGATCGGCGCGGAAGCTGGAACTGCACCTGGGCGACGAGCTGCTAACCGCTGACATAGCGACCCTCACCCAGGAGGTACAGGACCTGGGGGAGCGAATTGAAACGGCCACATGGGCTGCTGCCCGTAGCCAGGACCGTACCCTCTAAGCTTGTAGCGATGCAGAAGCCTACCCGACTTGAACTGCGCATTAATGCATTCCAACGGCTTATTGGCGCGCCAGCGTACAACGGCGCTGTTGCAACCCTTCTTACGGAGGTGGCTGCCTGGCCTATTAACAGCATTTCGATAGACGATGCGATCTTCTGGTCGCACCCGGCCTTCAACTTGTAGCCGGCCGTTATGCACGTTTACCGACAGCAGCCGCCCCTGGTTGCTGGCCCACTCCCTGCGCCAGTACCGACAGGAGGGATGCTGGCCCACGGCCCGCTACATGGCGCTGCGCTACCTGGTGAGCCGGCCGGATCAGCTGCGCCACACCGGCGTGGTGGCTGTGACGGCGCTGCTGCAGACGGCCCGGGAGCCCTGGGCTGACATCCCTCCAACTGCTGGACTAGCATAGAAAACGCCCTGGCATTCCAGCCAGGGCGTTTTCAGTTCCTTCTGGGCGAGGCCACTGGCCGGTACCGGTAGCGCGCCCGCGATGTGGCCGCGCGGAGGAAGGGCAAAACAGCGAAAGAACGAGTGCTGCGAAAAGGAAGAAGTAGCCCGTTCTGTGACACGGCCCGGCTCAGTAGCACCGCTTACATAGATCCTGGCCAGACTAGCCACCAGACATGGGTCGTAGCTTGTAGGGGTAGTGAATCAGTTGAAGTTATTGCGGACGGGTAAGCGTATAGGCGGCCCTAACTCTTTGTGTGCTGCTGTTGGCACCTTGCATATTCCATTGGTTCGTCGGGCGCCCACGCTGCATGATTCGGGTGATTTGATGCACCCTGCCAAATCTATCCTGCTGCCCCATCGTAGTGAATGCCGCATGCTTACTAGATCTGACAATAGCAATGGGTACCGTATCTAGTGTGCTAAAGTCAGTTATTGCCTGTAGGCTCCAGGCTATTAACAAATTGCCGCTTTCAGTAGGATAGCCAGAACAAAGATATTGAACCGCATCCGGGAAGTTTTTAACGCACTTCTTGTAATCTCCGCCATCATTGACCAAAGCACTCTGTAGACGCAACATGCGTTTGCAAATGAGGGTGTACATGGTAACAGCATCTTCCACAAAAACCGAGGTTTGTCCCCTGGGGACTTCCAAATCAGCCCTTCTCCTAACAGTGTCACGCTCCGCTGGGCCAATGGCTACAGTTGTACCATCATGAAACGTGCACCGAATGCTGTCACCACCTCGTCGGAACGATCTGAACACCTGATCAATCGAGCCAGCCTGGGCCAGTGATACTTTGATGACAGCAATGGCTACACAGTTGCCGACGCTATAGTCATCAGTGCATTTCTGGGTGTTGTTAAATGAGCTTTATACAATCCGTAGCAGACCGACCTTTCTACTTGATGAGAACGGTTTGATTCCTTGTGCCGGAAACAGGCGCATTCGAAGCCATCTGCTCTTAATATAAGCAATTCCAATTATATTGGTCGCACAATTGGGAGTGCTTTTTCGCAAAGGAGGACAGATACCGTTTGTATCCCTCTTGATTCGTTACACACTAGGAGCTGTTAACAGTAGGTATTATGTTTGGTTATGGAGTATTTATTGGGGTTCCACTAGAGCAAGAACGGAAAACAACGCTAAGGCCAGTTAATCAAATTCCGGTGGTGGTGGTGGGGTGCCTCAAAAATCGGGCTTTTTTTCTTACAGCGTCAAAATCGACCTGCGCGAGGATAATAGTTGTCTGTTTAGCGGATTACAGCAGTCAATGTCACGCTGGCTGCGCAATGCATCAAGCCCCGGAGTGAATTACCGCCGACTGCAGGTAGTATTATATTTACTAAAAATTTCCTCGGCCAATGCCTCACTCTTACATTGCCTTCGACCCCGCAGCGACCGTGAACGGCGAAACGTTGCAAGCGGTACATCGAGTGCTTCATATTCCCCAGGATGCCCGGCGCTTGCTGAAACAGTATGGCCTGCCTTCGCAGCCCGTGCGCGGGCAGTGGTACCCGCTGCAAGGCTGGCTGAACCTGCTGGGGGAGTTGGAGACAGGGTACGGCGAGCAAACGGTGTACGCCGTGGGCCTACAAATTGCCGAGTGCAGCGTCTGGCCCGACACCATTGGCACGTTGGAGCAAGCGTTGTACGCGCTCGACGAGGCCTGCCAAGCCAACGTGGACAGTTCCCCGATGGGGTACTACCGCACGCAGGCTCTCGCGCCCCGGACCATGCGCGTGGTGTGCTACACGCCCACGCCGACGAATTTTGAATGCGGCCTGATTACGGGCGTAGCCCGCAAGTTCAAGCCCGTCGGCAGTATCCGCGTCCGGGTCGAGCCGGAAGAAACCCCGACTGATTCGCCTGCCCTGCTAAAATGGTTTCGGGTTAGCTGGACCTGAGCCACCCAAAACCAACGGCTCCGGCAGGGCAATGTTACCGGGCCGCCTGCGCCGGGTCGGGAAAGGAATGCTTCCGCAGTCGATGAATGTGCTCGCAACGGTTGGGCGAGAAGGAGTCAAAATAAATATAGCAAAAATGGAACAGAAAGCAGCGAAGTGAAGTTGGGCGGATTTTAACCTGAACAGGACGTTTTTTGCCCTGCCACGCTCATCTGCTTGCACGTAGATGGTGCCCACCAAGGGGGGTGTACATTTACCTACTTTTTTCATCCGTCCAGCGCGGCTACTATGTCCCATCCTCCGGCGGCTGCCGAGTCTACTCCCCCGGACCTGTTTGCCGCTCCCGCCGACTTGCTGCAGGACCTGCTGGCCGTTTCGCTCACGGCGGTCAACCTGCTGCGCCCCCTGTACGCCCCCACGGGAGAAGTGGTGGACTTTGCCGTGGAATACCTCAACCCCGCCGCGCAGCGCATGACGGGCCTGCCGGAGCGGCCGGGGGGCACGATGCGCAGCCGCTTCCCCCACACGTTTGCCAACGGCGTGTTTGCCCTGTACCGGCAGGTGATGGAAACCGGGCAAGAAGGCCGATACGGCGTCAACTATCAGACCGACGGCTTCGACAACTATTTCCACGTCGCCGCCCGGCGCAGCGGCGAGTGGTTGCTGGTCAGCTTTACGGATACGGCCGACCAGGACCGCAGTGCCGTAGAACTCGCCCTGCGCGAGAGCCAGGCCGCCGAGCGAGCCGCCCGCGCGGCGGCCGAGGCCCAGCGCCAGCGCTTTTACGAGGTGCTCCTGCACCTGCCCGCCCAGGTGGCCATCTACCACGGGCCCGACCACGTGTTCGGCTTCGTCAATGAGCGCTTTCGCTCGTTTGTGCCCGCGGCGGACCTGCTCGGCCGCCCGGTGCGCGAGGCCGCCCAAGGGGCTGTGGGGGAGGAAGTCTTTGCGCAGCTGGACCGCGTGTACGCCACCGGCGAGCCCGTCCACCTGCCCGAGTTGGAAATAGTCCTGAGCCACCGAGATGGCCCCTTGGCTAGGCCATTGTTTGTCAATGCCTTTTACCTGCCTTTACGGGATGGCGAGGGCCGCATTCACGGCGTACTCGATTTCTCTTACGATGTCACCGAGCAGGTGCTGGCCCGCCGGCAGCAGCAGCGGCTTACCCAGGAGTTGGAAGCCCGCGTGCAGGCGCGCACGGCCGAGGTGCGCCGGCAACAGGGCCACCTGCAGCAAATCCTGGGGCAAGTACCGGCCGCCATCGCCACGCTGCTCGGCCCCGAACACCGCTTCGCGTTCTTCAACGACGCCTACCAGACCCTGACCGAGGGGCGCACCCGCGCCGGCCAATCGGTCGCGGAACTCTTGCCGGAAGTGGCGGCTCAGGGCTTTATCGGGTTGCTGGACGAGGTGTATGCCACCGGCCGGCCGCACGTGGGCACGGAAACCCCGCTTGCGATTCACGACCCGGTGACCGGTCAAGACGTCCCGCATTACCTGGATTTTCTCTACCAGCCGCTGCTCGACGAGCAGGGCCGCCCCGCCGGCATCCTGGCCTTTGCCGTGGATGTGACGGAGAAGGTGCAGGCCCGCCAGCAGGCCGAAGCCCTGCAGGCCCAGGTGCTGGCGGCGGCCCGGCAGCAGGCCCACGAGCGGGAGGCCTTTCACAACGTGTTCGAGCAAACGCCCGCCTTGGTGGCGCTGCTGCGCGCCCCCGGCCACCGCTTCGAGTACGTCAACCCCGCCTACCAAGCCCTGTTTCCCGGGCAGCAGCTGGTGGGCCTCGACCTGGCCGTGGCCGTACCGGCAGCGCAGGAGCAGGGCTTCGTGGCCCTGCTCGACCGCGTCTACCAGACCGGCGAGACCTTCTTTGGGGCCGACTTGCCGTTCACTGCCGCCGCCACCGACGAGAGGCCCGCGCAGACGACGTATTTTAACTTCACCTACCAGGCGTACCGGGAAGCGGGCGACATCGCCGGCGTGTCCATCTTCGCCTTCGACGTGACCGAGCAGGTGCTCGCCCGGCAGGAGCGGGAAGCGCAGCAGCAGCAGCTCGCCGACCTGTTCATGCAGGCCCCGGCTCCCATCGCCATCCTCGACGGCCCCGACTTGGTGTTCCAGCTCGTCAACCCAGCCTATCAGCGCGCCTTTCCGGGGCGGGAACTGCTACATAAGCCGCTGCTGGAGGCCCTGCCCGAGTTGGTAGACTCGCCTGTTCCGGACCTGCTCCGCCACGTGTACCACACCGGCGAGCCGGTGGTCATGCAGGAGCTGCGGCTGCGGCTCGCCCGCCACGAGGGCGCTGCCCCGGAGGAAATGTATTCGACCTTCACCTACCAGGCCCGGCACGACGCCCAGGGCACGATTGACGGGGTGCGCGTTTTTGCCCACGACGTGACCGAGCAGGTGCTCGCCCGGCAGCGCACCGAGCGCAGCGAAAGCCGCTTCCGGCACTTGGCCGAAACCACCCCCTTAGTGGTGTGGGAAGCCAACGCCCAGGGCCAGACCACGTACCTGAGCCCCCAGTGGGAGCGGTTCACCGCCGCCGCCAACGGCCAGGGGCTGGGCTGGCGCGAGTACCTGCACCCCGACGACCAAGAAAGCTTCGTGCAGGCCTGGCTGACGGCAGTGGACAGTGAGCAGCCGTTCCAGGCCGAACTGCGCCTGCGCGTGGCCACCACGGGCGAATACCGCTGGCACCTGGACCGGGCCGTGCCCGTGCGCGATGCCGCCGGGACGCTCGTGCAGTGGGTAGGGGCCGCCATCGACATCCACGAGCAGAAGCTGGCCGAGCAGCAGTTGCAGCAACTAACGGCGCAATTGCGCGCCGCCCGCGACGAAGCCCACGCGCTCAACACGGAGCTAACGGCTACCAACGCGCGGCTCACGCGCACCAACGCGGACTTAGACACCTTCGTGTACACGGCCTCCCACGACCTGCGCTCCCCCATTACCAACATCGAAGGCCTGCTCACGGCCCTGGGCGAGCACCTGCCCGAAGCCGCCCGCCAGGCCGAGCCGGTGCCTTACCTGTTCAACTTGCTGCACGGCGCCGTCGAGCGCTTCCAACTTACGCTCGACCAGCTCACCGATATCATCAAGTCGCAGCAGACGGGGCAGCAGCCGGCCGAACCCATCGACCTAGCCGCTCTCATTGCGGACGTTCGCCTGGACCTGGCCCCGCTGCTGGCCGCCACCCACGCCCAGTTCGACGTCAACGTGGCCGCCTGCGCGTCCCTATACTTTGCCCCGCAGCACCTGCGCAGCATTGTCTACAACCTGCTCAGCAACGCCGTCAAGTACCACCACCCCGACCGACTGCCTGTAGTGCAGGTGCGCTGCTGCCCCGCCCCCGGGGGGCACGGTCCTGGAAGTGCAAGACAACGGGTTGGGCCTGAGCGCGGCCCAGCAGGCGCGCCTCTTCGGCCTGTTCCAGCGCCTGCACACTCACGTGGAGGGTTCCGGCATTGGCTTGTATACCATCAAACGCATTCTCGATAATGCCGGCGGCACGATTACCGTGCAGAGCCAGCCGGATGTTGGGACGACGTTTACCGTTACGTTTCCAGAGTAGCCGGCTGTCTTTTTGCTTCCTATCCAATGGCCCTACTCGCTACTTAAAACGCATTGCTGCTAGCAGGCGGCAGTACCCACATTAAACACCCCATATAGTCCAACCCAGTAGTGCTGGCCGCCGCTGAGGTAAGTGGACCCGCACGGACCGGCTGGCCCTGCTCCCCCGTTCTGTTTTCCTCACCCCACCGTAACGGGCCAGAGCGCCCACGGTGCGAGCAGCCCGTCTAGCCCGTGGGGGTGGGTAAGCAGCCCTTGCGCGCCCACTAGCCAAAAAACCTTATAAGCACCATGCCATCCGCCAATCAGACCACTTTTTGGGAGAATTTGTACGCGCAACGCCGACCCGAGCAAGCCAGTTGGTTCCAACGCCAGGCAACGGCTTCGCTGCGCTTATTCGCCGACGCGAACTTGCCTTTTGACGCCCCTGTGCTCGACGTGGGGGCCGGCGTATCGCCTTTTCTGTCGGGCCTGCTGGCCCAGGGCTACACCAACCTCATCGCCACGGACCTAAGCGCAACGGCCCTGGCCGAGCACCGCCGCCAGTTACCGCCCGCGCAGGCCGAGCACGTTATGTGGGTGGTGGACGACTTGCTCCAGCCGCAGCACCTGCCGCTGCTGGACCCGGTGCTGTTCTGGCACGACCGGGCCGTGCTGCACGGCTTTCTGGGTTCGGCGCAGACCGCGGCCTACGCGCGCTTGCTCCACCACATGGTGGCCGCCCATGGGTGGGTGCTGCTCAGTGCCCGGGCACCCGAATCGGCGGTGCCGCCCACCGAGGCGGGGCTGCTGCTGCAACCCTACACCGTGGCCGATTTACAAGTCCTGCTCGGTTCCAACTACACCCTCCAGGCGGCGACGGAAGAAGTCCACCAGCCTCTTACAGGCGACGCACATCCCTATACCTACGCCTTGTTCCAGCGCAATGCCACCTGTCGGCAAGCGCCGTGGTCGGCGTAACGTGTAAATCCGCCCCGTTGGCTTCCCTCAACATGGCCGAGCGACTGCGGCGAGCAGCCCGCTAGCGGAATGCTTGTAGCAGTCGCTCGGGCGCTGACTTCGTTCCGGGGCTGTTATAGGGTTCTTATTGCAACGGGGTGAATTTACACGCTAAGGTGGCCGAAAAACAGACTGAAAAAGGGCGATTCCAAGTGATTTAGAGGGTATACCAAGCTTATCAAAAAGAAAATTCTGCTTGATAAGTGCTTTGGATAATCTTTGCCTCCCTAGCTCGGTGATGAATGGCTACTGTAAACCGGGTATTGACCCCGCCAAGCACCTGCGCCTCGGCCGCGAGCAAGGCCGGGCACTGGCTGACATCCCGGCAGCCCTCACGCATGGCCGCCGGGCAGCCGGCCGCCGTACACCCTAGCGTCAACCGGTTCCGGTTCAGCACGGCTGGCCGCCGCCGCTGGCGCAACCTTCTTCATTTCACCGGCCGGCGGCACCGACCACCCACCTTTTATTCCGCTTCCTTGCTACCTACCCTCGTTCGGCCCCTGGTTCGTCCGCTTATCCGGCCCTTCGCCGAGTTTTTCCGCCGGGAGGCGGCCAGCGGCATCGTCTTGATGATTAGCGCCGTGCTGGCCCTGCTGCTGGCCAACACCAGCTGGGGCCCGGCGCGCTACTTTCCCGCGTTCTGGGACCAGCACCTGCGCCTGAGCGCGGGCAGCGTAGTGCTCGACCACACTTTAGTGGAATGGATAAACGACGGGCTGATGACCGTATTTTTCCTCATCGTGGGCCTGGAAATCAAGCGCGAAGTGCTCGACGGCGAACTGTCCTCGCCCCGCCAGGCGGCCCTGCCCATTGCCGGGGCCCTGGGGGGCATGCTGCTGCCCGCGCTGCTGTTCAGCGTCTTCAACCACGGCACGCCCACGGCCGGGGGCTGGGGCATTCCCATGGCCACCGACATTGCCTTCGCCCTGGCCGTGCTGCAGCTGCTGGGTCCCCGGGTGCCGCTGGGCCTGAAAGTGTTTCTGACCGCGCTGGCCATTGTCGATGACCTGGGGGCGGTGCTGGTCATTGCCGGCTTCTACACCACGGAGCTGCACCTGCACTACCTGTACCTGGCACTGGGTACTTGGGCGGTGCTGCTGGCCTTCAACGGGTTGCGCATACGCAGCTTGTGGGCCTACCTGCCGCTGGGCGCGGTGCTCTGGTTTTTTATGCTCGAATCGGGCATCCACGCCACCCTGGCCGGGGTGCTGCTGGCGGCGGCCATCCCGTTTCGCATTCCCTTCTCTCGGCCGGACTTGCTGCGCCGCGTGGACGAGCGGCTGGCCCTGCTGCGCGAGAAAACCCAGGAGCCCGAGGCAACCCCGCGCGTCATCAGCGAGGAACTGGAGGAGCTGTACCTGCGCAGCAGCTCGCCGGCCCAGCGGCTGGAGCAGCAGCTGCACTCGGTGGTGGCCTTCGGCATCATTCCCCTGTTTGCCTTCGCCAACACCAGCCTGGTTGTTGCGCCGGCCGCCGTGCGGGGGCTGCTTTCGCCGCTGGGGCTGGGCATCCTGGCGGGCCTGGTCGTGGGCAAGCCCCTGGGCATCGGGGCGCTGAGCTGGCTCACGGTGCGCCTGGGCTGGGCCACGCTGCCGCCCGGCGTGAGTTGGCGGCACCTGTGGGGGGGCGGGCCTGCTGGCGGGCATCGGCTTTACCATGTCCATCTTCGTCACGCTGCTGGCGCTGGGCGAGCATTCGGTGGGCACGGACGTGGCCAAGCTGGCCATTCTGGTGGCCTCGCTCACGGCGGGCGGCCTCGGGTTTGCGCTGCTGCGCACGCTGCCCGCAGCCCCGCCGACTTCGTGACGCTGCGGCTCCCGCTGCCGACATATGGCGTACTCTTGGCCTGTCTTAAAAGTTTGGTCCCTAAGTCGCATTTAGGGAACGTGGCTGTTACCTGCTAGCTGCCAGCACGAGTCGGTGTTCCGGCTGCTGCAGGGCCGGTGCTTTAGGGGTAGCGCAAGAGTAAGAACAGAAATTCCCGTTAGGGCCGCAGGGTTGGATTTTGGCGGGGGCCGGGCGTCTCAAAATACGGGCGTTTTTGCGGTCCACTGCCCGCACTGGCTGGGGGCCTACTGAAGCTGAGCAATAACTGTCTCATATGGTGTTCTCACCAATCAACGGCTCGCTATCTTCGCGGCTCTTGACTTTTTGAGAATAGCGCCTATGATTTTCGGCTACGCCCGCGTCAGCACCCCGGACCAGCAGTTGCACCTGCAGACCGATGCCTTGCAGGCCTACGGCTGCGCCGAGGTGGCGCAGGAAAAAGTATCGTCCGTGAAAGAGCGCCCCGCGCTGCAGCACCTGCTGACCCGGCTACGGACGGGCGATACGCTCGTGGTCTGGAAACTCGACCGACTGGGCCGCTCGCTCAAAGACCTGGTCACACTGGTCAGCGGCTTTCAGCAACAGGGGATTCACTTTGTCAGCTTGCAGGACCATCTGGACACGACCACCGCCCAGGGCCGCCTCATGTTTAACCTGTTTGCCTCGCTGGCTGAGTTTGAGCGCGACATCATTCGGGAGCGCACCAAAGCGGGCCTGACGGCGGCCCGGGCCCGCGGCCGCCAGGGCGGGCGGCCCAAAGGTCTTTCCAAAGAAGCCCTCTCCAAAGCCCAGGCCGCAAAAACGCTCTACCTGCAACAAGACAAGACGGTAGCAGAAATCGGGCAATTGCTGGGCGTGGGCCGGGCTACTATTTACCGTTACCTGGCCTATCTGGGGGTAGCAACCGGCGGAAAAGCGCAGGAAGCGGCCTAGTTCCGGCCTTTCTATCCAGACAGCTCAGTGCCCCCGTCAGAAAGTCTTCAGAATTGCCAGCTACCTTTCCGCCGTTCCTCACCTTGCACTCCCGTGAAGCTGCTGATTGTAGAAGACGAGCCGGCCCTGCGCACTTCCCTGGTGGAGTACCTGCGCCAGGACGGCTACGTGGTGGAAGCAGCGGCCAGCTACGAACAGGCGCACGAGAAAATCAAGCTCTACCAGTACGATTGCGTGCTGCTGGATTTGACGCTGCCCGACGGCAACGGGCTGGACGTGGTGCGCACGCTCAAGGCCGACCGCTCCCCGGCCGGCGTGCTCATCGTCTCGGCCCGGGGCGCGCTCGACGACAAGGTGCTGGGCCTGGAGCTGGGGGCCGACGACTACCTGGCCAAGCCGTTTCACCTCTCGGAGCTGAGCGCCCGGCTGAAAGCCATCATCCGGCGGCGGCAGTTTCAGGGGCAGCGCCACCTACTGTTTCAGGAACTGACCGTATTTCCTGACCAGTCCCGGGTGCTGGTCAACGGCGAGCCGGTAACGCTTACGCGCAAGGAATTTGACTTGCTGCTGTATTTGCTCACCAACCCCGGCCGCGTGCTGACGAAGGAGTCCATTGCCGAGCACGTCTGGGGCGACGCGGCCGATGCGGCCGACTCCTTCGACTTCCTCTACACCCACCTCAAGAACCTGCGGCGCAAGTTGCAGGACAAAGGAGCCGGCGACTACATCCGCTCCGTGTACGGGGTGGGCTACAAGTTCAGCGCGGAATGAAGCTGCTGGCCGCCACCAACCGCTACTACCTGCTGCTGGCCACCGTGCTCTTCACGGCCGGCAGTGTGTTCCTCTACTACGGCGTGCGCTGGACGCTGCAAAGCGAAGCTGGAGGAGCGCCTGTTTCAGCAGCGCGACTACTTGCGGGCGCAGGTGCAGCGCACCGGCCACCTGCCCGGCACCCCGTTTGAGGGCCGCATGCAGCTCAGTGCGCAGCCGCAGCCGGAAGGGCTGCGCGATACCCTGCTGCTGGAGCCCCTGGAAAACGAGTTGGAGCCCTACCGCCAGCTCACGTTTCGGCTGCCGCTGAACGGGCAAACCCAGTGGGTATCGCTCAGCAAGGCCCTGCTGGAAACCCATGACGTGCAGCGCCTGATTGTGCTGTTGCTGTTCGGGGTGCTGGGCACGCTGCTGCTGGGCGTGGTGGGGCTCAACCGCTGGTTGACCCGCCGCCTCTGGGCCCCGTTTGAGCAGACCCTGCACCAGCTGCGCGGCTACGACGTGCGCCAGCACCAGGTGCTGCAGCTGCCCGCCACCCACATTGAGGAGTTCGCCCAACTCAACCACACGCTCACCCACCTAAGCGAACGGGTCGCGGCCGACTACGTGCTGCTCAAGGAGTTCACGGAAAACGCCGCCCACGAAACCCGCACCCCGCTGGCCATCATGCAGGCCAAGCTGGAACAGCTGCTCCAGCTGCCGGATTTGCCCGCGCCGGCCGGTCCCTTGGTGGGCGACCTGTACGCGGCCGTGCAGCGGCTGGCCCGCCTGCACCAGGGGCTGACGCTGCTCAGCAAAATCGAGAACCAGCAGTTTGCCGCCGCCCAGCCGGTGCCGCTGGCGGAGTTGCTGCGCGAGAAACTGGCGCAACTGGAGGAATTCATCCAGCAGAAGGAGTTGCAGCTGGACGTGCAATTAAATGCCGCGCCGTTGCTTATGCTACACCCTGCGCTGGCCGATTCGCTGCTCAGTAACCTGCTGCACAACGCCATCCGGCACAACTT
Source organism: Hymenobacter sp. J193 (assembly GCF_024700075.1). Classification (NCBI taxonomy): domain Bacteria; kingdom Pseudomonadati; phylum Bacteroidota; class Cytophagia; order Cytophagales; family Hymenobacteraceae; genus Hymenobacter; species Hymenobacter sp. J193. The sequence goes on along the minus strand of NZ_JAJONE010000003.1, from coordinate 148,948 downwards.
GCCGGGCGGCCTGTTGCGGGTGCAGCTGCGTGCCACCGAGCTGGTCATCACCAATGCCGGCCCCGCCCTGGCGGCGCAGCAGAAACCCGCACAGTTTTTCGAGCGGTTTCGCAAGCAGAATGCCGCTTCCGACTCGCCCGGCCTGGGCTTGTCCATCGTGCAGAGCATTGCTGCCTTCTATGGCTTTACGGTGACGTACGACTACGCCCCGGACCCGGCGCGGCACACGCTGCGCGTCCGATTCGTTTCAGCGGCTCCCCGGCCCTGACCGCTACAGAATGTGCACAGAATTGCCCCCTACGTTTGGGACGTACCTGCTGCTGTTCTGTATGCCCCGCTCCGTGTTGCTCCCCTGGCTGTGCTGGCTGCTGCCCCTGTTCCCGTCCCGGGCCCAGACGGGGCCGGCTGTTTCGGTACCGCCTTCCCTGCGTGACTCCACCGCCCGCCCGCCGCGCTGGCAGCGGCCGGTGGCGCGGGCGCTGCTGGTGCCTACGCTGCTGCTCACGGCCGGCGCCCTGACCACCCACCGGGTGGAGGCGCTGGAATCAGACGAGGAACTGCGGGAGGAAATCCGCGAGCATATGGGCCGGCCCACGACGACGCTCGACAACCAGCTCCGGTACCTGCCGGGGGCCGTAACGCTCGGCCTGGGCCTGGCCGGGGTGCCGGGCCGTCACAAACCCGTGGACCAGCTGCTGCTGGCGGCGCTGGCCTTCGCCCTCAACGATGCGGTGACCAGCAACCTGAAGAAGCTCACGCAGGTGCAGCGCCCCGACGGCTCCGACTTCCATTCTTTCCCGAGCCAGCACACCAGCCTGGCTTTTGCCTCGGCCACGTTTCTGCACAAGGAGTACGGCGGGCGCAGCGTCTGGTACAGCGTGGGCGGATACTCGGTAGCAGCGGCCACGGGAGGTATTCGCATGGCCAAAGACGTGCATTGGTTTTCCGATGTGCTGGCCGGAGCCGGCGTGGGCATTCTGTCAACGCAGGCCGCGTACTGGCTGTACCCGCTGGTAACAAAGCCGCTGCGCAAGGTGCTGGGCAACCGGGCGCTGGTCGTGCCCAGCTACCAGCAGGGGGCCATCGGGGCCACCGCCGTCATGGCGTGGTAAGGCAAGCGAAGGAAACTACAGAATGACTTCAGAATCGTGCGGGAGCTTTGTCGGGCTAACCTGCGCCAACGAGCCAGCGCATGGCTTCCTCACTAACGGTCCCTCCCATTGCCCAGCAAAAAACAGATAAAAACAAGCCTGTTGCGTACCTGGCTCACGGCCTCCCTGGGCCTGTGCGCCGCCGCAGCCTCCGCCCAGCAAGTGGACAGCCTCTCCTTTATCCGCTCCAAGCGCATGGCAGACGCCGACCTGGCCAAAAAACGGGAAGGCCTGTTCGTGACCGGCTTGCCCGACCTCTCGTCCGACCCGGTGACGGGCTTCGGCGTGGGGGTCAAAACCAACATCATCTGGAACGGCACCCGCGACAACCCGCTGTTTGCCTACACGCCCTACCTCATGCGCCTGCGCGCCAACGCGGCGTACTTTACCAGCAACGCCCGCGAGTTCACGCTTTCCCTGGACGTGCCCTACTATCAGGGCACGCGCTGGCGCTACCGCGTCGACTTCAAGGCCCAGCAAAACCCGGCCAACCTGTACTTCGGCTCGTCCGAGGCCACGCTCGGCCGCCTGCGCCTGCCCTCCAACCCGGACGAGACGTTTGCCACCTACGCCGCGTACGACGCGGCCCGCAAAACCCTGCGGCCCGGGCAGGCCGGCGAAGCCGCCGAGGTCACCGATGCGCTGTCCAACCGGTTCCGCGAAACCGAGTTTATGCTCAACCTCAAGGCCGACTACGCCCTGGGCAAGGGCACGTGGCGCGTGATGGGCGGCTACGAGATTCAGCACCTGGCCTACGACACGTTCCAAGGCACAACGGCCGAGGCCACCCGTAACGGCGAAGAAACCACGGCCCCCAACGGCACGTCGCTGCTGCAGCGCGATGCCCAGCAGGGGCGCATCTTTGGCCTGGACGGGGGGTGGGTGTCCATTATCCAGACGGCGCTGATTCACGACACGCGGGACTTTGAACCCGACCCGACCCGCGGGGTGTACTTTGAAGCCGCCAACGAGTTTTCCAGCCCCGCCATCGGTTCGCAGTTCCGTTTCAACAAGCTGTTTTTCCAGGGCCGGGCCTACCGCAAGCTGCCTGTCGGACCGCGCACGGTGCTGGCCGGGCGGGTCGGCGCGGGCACCATTTTCGGGAAAGAAGCGCCGTTTTTTGAGTTTCAGGACCAGTGGAGCCCCGACGGCAGCATCAACGCCCTGGGCGGGCGGCAGTCGCTGCGGGGCTACCGGGCCAACCGCTTCCTGGCCCGCTCGCTGGCCTTTGCCAACGCCGAGCTGCGCATCCGGCTGGCCGATGTCAAGCTGGGCAAGCAGAACTTCGGGCTGGGCGTGGCCCCGTTCGCGGACGCCGGCACGGTGCGCGACCGGTGGCAGGACCTGGGCTTGCGCGACGTCCGGTTTTCGTACGGAGCCGGGGCGCGCATTGCCTGGAACCTGTCCACCATGCTCTACGCGGACTACGGCGTGTCCAAGGAAGACCGGCTGTTCTACTTCGGCATCGGACAGAATTTCTAACCCCGTAGTAGCGCGGCGCGGGGCTTCCCGGCCGGTTGTTCGGGTTTGATAGCGGCACCATGCGCCATTTGGCTTATTCTTTCGCTGCCTCCCTGGCCCATGCCCGTAGAATTCCTCAGTGACGAGCAGGCCGCCCGCTTCGGCTGCTACGCCGACGAGCCCAGCCCCGAACAGCTGGCCCGGTTCTTTTACCTGAGCGCAGCCGATGGCCACCTCCTGGCCGCGCGCCGACGCCCCGCCAACAAACTCGGGTGTGCCGTGCAGCTCTGCACCCTGCGCTTTCTGGGCACCTTCCTGACCGACCCGCTGCGGGTGCCGGCCGCGGTGGTGCAGACGCTGGCCGAGCAGCTGCACCTGCCCGCGGACGCCTTGGCCGCGTACCGGACCCGGCCGAACACGTGGTACGACCACCAGGCCCGGATTGTGGCCCACCTCGGGTACACCCCCTTTGACGGGCGGCAGGCGTTCCGGCTCACCCGCTGGCTCTACGCGCAGGTGCTGACGAGCACCGTCCGGCCCAGCGTGCTGTTTGACTTGACCACGGCCCACCTGGTCGCGCAGCGGGTCGTCTTGCCCGGCGTCTCGCTGCTGGCCCGCCTGATTGCGCGGGTCCGCGAGCGCACCGGCCGCCACCTCTACCGCCAGCTGCGCACGCGCCTGAACCCGCCCCAGCAAGCGGCGCTGGAAACCCTGTTGACCGTACCGGCCGGCGAGCGGCTCACCCACCTGGAGCGGCTGCGCACCCCGCCCACCCGCGTGTCCGCCCCGGCGCTGGCGGCCGCTTTGCGCCGGGTGGACGAAATCCGCGCCCTGGGTGTGAGCGCCGTGCCCGTGGCCGACTTACCCGAAGCCCGGTTGGCGCGCCTGGCCCGCCACGCCCAAGTGGCCTGGGCGCAGACGCTGGTGCGGATGGGCGAGGAACGCCGGCTGGCCACGCTGCTGGTCTTCGCCCAGACCCTGGAGCGCACCGCCACGGACGACGTGCTCGACCTCTTCGACAGCCTGCTCACGTCGCTGGCCCTGCGGGGCGAAACCAAGCGCCGGCGCGAACGCCTGCGCTCGCTCAAGGACCTGGACCAGGCCGCGCTGCTGCTCCAGCAGGCCGTGGAGCTGCTGCTCGACGAGGCCGTACCGGCCGGGCAGGTACGCCAGCAGGTGTTCGACCGCCTGGGCCAGGAGCCCTTGCGTGCTGCGGCGGCCACCGTGCAGGAACTGGCCAGTCCGCCGGAGGACCCGTTGGCCGAAGCGCTGAGCGGCAGCTACGCCACGGTGCGCCGGTTTCTGCCCGCCTTGCTGGCCGGCATCGCCTTTGAGGGAACGCCCACCGCCAAGCCGTTGCTGGAGGCCTGGGCCTTTTTGCAGCGGCAGGAAGCCGGCGGCCGGGGCCGCCCGAAGTGGTCGGCCGCGCCCCGCACGGTGGTGCCGAAGGGGTGGGCCCGGCGGGTGTTCCCGGCCAAAGGAGCAGTGAATCCGCAGGCCTACACCCTCTGCGTGCTGGAGCGGCTGCAGCAGGCCGTGCGCCGCCGCGACGTGTTTGTGCCGACCAGCGATCGCCACGCCGACCCACGGGCCGAGCTGTTGCGCGGCGCGGCCTGGGAGGCGGCGCGGGACTCGGTGGCCCGGGCCCTGGACCGTTCCCTGAACCCGGCGGTGGAACTGGCCCGTCTGGGGCAGCTGCTGCGCACGGCGTATGCCGAGGTCGGGGAGCACCTGGCGCAGAAGACCGCCCTGCAGGTGGTCGAGCAAGACGGCCAGCCGGTCGTCACGCTCAGCGCCTTGCCGGCACAAGACAAGTCAGATTTGCTGGCGCACGTGCGCCAGCAGCTGGCGGCGGCCCTGCCCCAGGTCGAAGTAGCGGCCCTGTTGCGGGAGGTGGACGCGTTTACCGGCTTTGCCGCCGCCTTTACCCACGTGGCCGACGGGCAACCCGCTGCCGCCGACCTGCCGCTCAGTATCTGTGCCGTGCTGCTGGCCCAGGCGTGCAACCTGGGGCTGAAAACCGTCGCCCGGGCCGACGTGCCGGCCCTGACGCTGGCGCGCCTGGCGTGGGTGCAGCAAAACTACCTGCGCGCCGAAACGCTCACCGCCGCCAATGCCCGCCTGGTGGATGCCCAGGCGGGGCTGCCCCTGGCGCAGGCCTGGGGCGGCGGGGAGGTGGCCTCGGCCGATGGCATGCGCTTCGTCGTGCCCGTGCGTACGCTGCACGCGGGCTGGAACCGCAAATACTTCGGGTCCCAGCGCGGGGTGACGTACTATAACTTCACCAGCGACCAGTTCACCGGCTTTCACGGCATCGTCATTCCGGGTACGCTGCGCGACTCTTTGTTCATCCTGGCCGGGTTGCTGGAACAACAAACCCGTCTGGACCCCAAGGAAATCATGGCCGATACCCACGGCTACAGCGACGTGGTCTTTGGCCTGTTTTCGCTGCTGGGCTACCGCTTCAGCCCCCGCCTGGCGGACCTGGCCGACCAGCGCTTCTGGCGGCTGGAAAAAGCGGACGACTACGGTCCGCTCAACGAGTTGGGCCGCCACGTGGTCAACGCCCGCCTGATTCACGACCACTGGGACGACATGCTGCGCCTGGCCGGCTCTCTGAAACTCGGCAAAGTCAAGGCCACGGCCGTCATGCGCACCCTGCAGCGGGCGGGCTCCCTCTCGGGGCTGGGGCGGGCGGTCGCCGAATTGGGCCGCGTCGAAAAAACGCTGTACCTGCTGGCCTACGTGCAGGACGAGGCCTACCGCCGGCGCATCCTGGTCCAGCTCAACCGGGGCGAGGGACGACACGCCGTGGCCCGGGCGGTCTTCCACGGCAAAAAAGGCGAGCTACGCCAGCGCTACCGCGAGGGCATGGAGGACCAGTTGGGGTCCCTCGGGCTCGTGGTCAACGCCCTGGTGCTGTGGAACACCCGCTATCTGCAGCACGCCCTGGAACGGTGGCAGCAGACGGAAGGCGTGCTGAACCCGGACGACGTGGCGCGCCTTTCGCCCTTGCTGCACGAGCACGTCAACATGCTGGGCCGCTACGATTTCAGCTTGCCCGAAGACATTGCCGCCGGCGAAATGCGCCCGTTGCGCAACCCCGCCAGCTGGGAAGAACGGCTGGCCGAATTTCCTTAGCGTTGTTTTCCGTTCCTACTCTAGTGCGACCCCTTATTGACGGATGCGCAGTGGGCGCGGATTGCCCCGCTGTTGCCGGGTCGGGAAGGGACCAAAGGCGGCCGGGGCCAAGATAATCGACGCTTTGTAGAGGCGGTGCTGTGGCTAACGCGCAATGGCTGCCGGTGGCGGGCGCTGCCCGCCGTGTGGGGCAACTGGCACACGACGTACATGCGCTTCCAGCGCTGGACGGCCTCGGGGGTGTGGGCCCGGGTGTTGGCCGCCGTGCAACAGGACCAGGCCCTGCACACGCTGCTGGTCGACTCGACCACCGTGCGGGCGCACCAGCACGCGAGCGGGGCACGCAAAAAAACGGACCGCAAGCCCTTGGGCGCAGCCGTGGCGGGCTGACGAGCAAGCTGCACGTGGCGGCCGACGCTCAGGGCCGCCTGGTGCGCTGCCGGCTTACGGCTGGCCAGCGCCACGACGCCCCGCAGGCCCTGCCGCTGCTCAAAGGACTGAACCCGGCCTTTGTCGTGGCCGACCGCGGCTACGACTCCGACCCGCTGGTGGCCGCCTTGGCCGCTGGCGGCACCTGCGCCGTGATTCCGCCCCGGCGCAAGCGCCGCCACCCACGCGCCTACGATGCGGAGCGGTATGCCCAGCGCCACCCCGTTGAGCGGCTCTTCAGCCGCCTCAAGCAGTTTCGCCGCGTGGCCACACGATACGACAAGCTCGATGCCCATTTTTTAGCTTTTGTCCATCTTGCCGCAACCGTCCTGTGGCTGCGTGACTGTTAACACCTCCTAAACTGCTGAAATCATGCAGGAAGAACATAAAGGCGCCAACCAGCCGAATGAGGAAGGTGAATCGATTTTGGATTCATATATCTTCATTCGTCTATCAGATGAGGTCTGCAACGTCGAGTGGGTTGCCAACTCAGAGTATTTGGAAAACACGCACTCCACTAGTAAAATATGGGCACTTGTTGCCACCTCAACCATTCACGATGGTCAGCGCGTAACGACGGAAAAAGAATATGTAGTGGACCCAAAAAGCAAAGTTTTGCTTCCTTGCGCCGTGCCTGGACCAACGGGTCAACGATTTAATCATCGTATTAAAACCAGTAAGTGGACATCTTAACTTATCCATTATGCTGGATGACTCTGCCTTTTTCCTACAAGATACCAGCGCTGTAACGGTTCCCAACCCGTGGCCTTTTTTGGAACCCGAAACTATCAGTACCGTCTCGTCAGGGAAAGATAAAGGCCAAAACATCATTATGACGCTTTTCTTTCGAGCCAAGCGACACGGCACGACGCGCGAAATGGTATCCAACATTAATGCTCGCCGAGTTGAGCTGGGCATTGACCGAGCTGGTCCGGCTGGGGGCATCCAAACTTTAGAGCGTGTTTGGGAATTCAAGCCCGATTGAGCGCCATGGTGATGTTGGCTAGCAGTAACCAAGTGACATGGCTAGCGGGGGTAAATTCGTAATCGACGACGACCCGGCGAAAGCAGGCCAGCCAGGCGAAGGTGCGCTCGACGACCCAGCGCCGGGCCAGTGGCACGAAGCCGCGCTGCGTGGGCGGCCGACTACTGATCTGCTGGACCAGGCCTAAGCTCAGCAGATGGCGCGCAAAGCGCCCGCGGTAGGCGGCATCGGTGAGCACCCGCTGCAGGCGCCGCGCCCACCAGGGGCGGTGCGGCAACAGGGCCAAAGCCCCGGTACTGTCATGGCGGTGGGCCGCGTGTACATGCGCAGCCCAGATGCGTCCGCCAGAATCGACTAGAACTTGGCGTTTGCGGCCGTTGATGAGCTTATGTGCGTCCAGGCCGCGGTGTTCGTAAATGCGCGGGGCCAGCTTCACGCTCTGGCTGTCCACGCAGGCCAGCGCCGGGGTGGGTTCGCGGCCGTGCGCGACCCGATCCAGGGCGTTGACGACCGTGTTGAGCTGCTGCCACAGGCCCAGACGTTGCCAGCGGTAGAAGTAATAGTAGACCGCTGTCCAGGGCGGAAACTGGCGTGGCAGTGCCCGCCATTGGCAGCCCGTGCGGCACACATAGAGCAAGGCGTTGAACACGTGGCGCAAGCACAAGCGCCGTCGCCGGTGCACGGGCAGTAGCAACTCAATAACTTGCCACTGCGAGTCAGTAAGGGGTTGATAGCACTCAACCATAAGCAGGAAGGAGCCTTGGAACTCCCCCGGCAACTTACTGACTCGTTTCTGTTTACTGCCCTACCCAATTCCCAAACACGCTCTTAAACTTGCTGACGAGCGAAACCCGTGGTACTTACCTCAACATTGGCGGGCACGGTAATGAAGGTCTCTTAGAAACGGGTTGCGGGCAAGCAGAGGCCGATGAAAATTCCCAAGTTACCTATAATAATTATGACCAAAACGGTTTAAACGAACTACGGACAAGATACACTATTCTCATTTCCATCCACAGCTGCAACACCGGGGCTGGCAATGGAGGTGCTCTCCTTTTATTCAACCTTGCCAAGTTGTGGAAGGTGCCTGTTCGCGCAAGGACAGGCTTGACCTACACGAAATCAATACATAGCCCCAAGGTATTTTACGAAAAAAATAGTGTTTGGCAGTTAGCTACCCCCGACATGTTAGCTCCGCCACCGACTATTCACGCGCCATCACCTCCTAAAAACAACTTTTTCTCAGATGAATTGAATCAAACCATCTCCGCCTCGTTACAGCAGGTAATGCGAGCACAGGTTTTTATTAATGTAAACGGCGTGCTAAAAGAAAAGAATATGTCAAACGATACAATGCGTGCGTTTGTGGATTCTCTAAGCCAGTCGCTATTTTTTTCCTCCGAAGGGGAGCCAGTGGGTAAAATTACAGCTACTATACTCCTCTACTGGTCACACACCGCTGATGTGTGGAACATGGAAGTTTGTTGCAATTCTTTTGGAAGTATAATTGGGAGAAACATCAGCTGCTATCTACCTGACAGTCCAATACTTACACATATACTTTCCTGAGGGGACTTCTGTTATTGAGTGATGTTTGGCTTGACACCTTCCAAAACTTGTGAGGTGGTCTAGAAATGGCGGACAGAAGAAGGACGTATATTTCTTCTGTAATGACAGCAAAAAGAGTGGGTCGTCGCCCGACAAACGGCGTAAATATGACGAGGCGTTCAAGGCCGAGGCCCTGCGCCTGGCTTCGGAAAGCCGCAGCACGCAGGCCGCGGCCCGCGAGTTGGGCATCAGCCCCAAGCTGCTCTTCCGCTCGGCATGCCCCCCGTCAAGTACATCGACCACACCCTTATCGAGGCCGAGTGGGACACGCTGCTGCGGCTGGTGGTGAGCCTCAAGCAAAAACACGTCACGGCCTCCACGCTGCTGCGCCGGCTCAATTCGTATTCCCAGCAGCATCCCGTGTACCTGGCCCTGCGTGAGCTGGGCCGGGTGGTGCGCACCGAATTTCTACTCCGGTACATGGACGACCAGGCCCTGCGCTAGCGCATCGACGACCAGCTGGACAAACTCGAAAGCACGCATACCTTCGCCCGGGCCTTGTTTTACAGCCAAAACGGCCAGATTCCCTACGCCGGCAAGGAAAAACAGCAAGTCGCCGATGCCTGCAAGCGGCTGGTGCAAAACGTGATTGTGTGCTGGAACTGTCTCTACTTATTCCAGGCCCCGCCCGCTGAGCGCCAGGCGGTGGCCGACGCCATTGCGGCTAGCTCGCCCGTGAGCTGGCAGCACATCAACTTGCACGGCGAATTTGACTTCTCGGACGAGGCCCTCAAAGACTCCCTCCGCTTTGACCTCGAAGCCCTCTACGCCTTCAACTGGGAGCAGGCTCCGGCTCCGGCCGATTAACTTTTGGACCAAACTTTTAACCAAGGCCAAGATTTGGCAAGCTCTGCTTAAAGGCAAGTAGCCGCGTGTGCAAGCCCTCGCGCTGGCGCAGCTTCTCCGCACTGGTATTGGCGGGCAGCGCCAGCGTGACCAGCCACAGCTGCTGAATCGTGGTAGCCTCGACGTCGAGGTAAATAAAGGCGGCGTCATTTGCTTCGTAGGGAGCCCCGCCGCGTACGCCCGTGCCGGTGGCGGAGGGGACCCACTGCTTTTTCTCCGGGTGCCAATCGCTCTGCCGGGTATAGACGGCGTAGTTCAGCTGTTGGAAGGCGTCGAGCACCTGCGGGGCGGTTACCCCGAAGCCAACGTAGCGCAGCAGCACCCGGTGCAGTGTGGCGGTGACGCGCTCCAGCTCGTTGCGAGTAGATTTGCGCTTGTTACCGCGCGCGGGCAGAAAAGCTCGGATAAATCCCTGCAGAATTTGTTGCTGGTCGGCGGGCAAGGGGGCGGCAGGGGGCATGCGCACGTGACAAAGAAGATCTTTTCCAATGGAAAAGGGGTAAATGTAGTATGGTAGGCTGCTGGGGATATTATACCCTGCCGGTACCTAACCAGAGGCATATAATGCCGATATGGATAAGCGGCAGCAGCCCGTTTAACCAGAAATACCGGCACATCTTTTCCGAAGGTAAGTAAATGCCGGCCATCCATACGATCGCGTGGGCGGTGAATAACACGTAGCTCAAGGGCGAAGGCAGGAAGAGACTATTGGCCAAAAGCATAGCCATCAGCAGCAAATTGGCGCCTTGTAGTAGGGAAAAGAGCTGCCAGCGCTGCTGGGCAGGAAGGAGGGAATTGGCATCCATCGGAAAGCAAGGTAGCGTGTGAGGATGATACGGTAACTTACCGTGAACGGCTGTACAGAGCGCATGGGACGCAGCAGGGAGAGCAGTAGCTGGCGGTAAGGCTCTTTTCGCAGTACCGTATTTAATGTTCATTTATAGTACCCCATATGGCCGGCAGGTCAGGTATCCAACCCTATAAAACCGTTACTTTCGCTTATAAAATCTATCTTTTCGGCGTACTTTGGGTGTTGTTAAGCCCGATCAACTTAGAAGTGCAGTGACCGCCAAGCCGTATGGCGCGTATTTCCCGAACCGCATTGCGGCCCGGCACCAGTTCGTGCGCCACAGCAAGCACAGACGGGACTTCCTAACGTACTGCTACGGCCCGAGCGGGGAGCCATTCCCCAGCCACCTGACGCTGCGTCAACGGGTGGAACGTGCCTACCTATGGTCGGAATACGAAGCCTGGGAGCAGTGGCAGCGCGCGGGACGTCAGATTTTTGACTTTTCGCTGGGTCTGTTGGAGATGCTGGCGCTGACGGACGTCAGCCATGTCGGGGTTGAAATGCTCCGTTTACCATATCCCGCATGCTACCTGGACTTGTCGGCGGCTGGTTTGCGCATGGGCGATGACAAGTCGCCGCTGATCGAAGGGGTGTATGTGCTGGAGGACAGTACGCCGCTAGATGAGGCCGGGCACGAGTTGGACCGCATGATCCATTTGAGTTTTACTGGTAACTACATCGAGCAGTACGCCTACGTCAATGAGCAGCTGACCGAAATGGGCGGGCGCGGATTTAACGCCTACACATTACTGCACGACGTGGACGAGAGTGGGCCTGAACCGCACGTGTTGCCGACGCCAATCGGAAAAGTGGTAGCCGCCGCAGCCAGCACCTTTGCCACAGGCTTCATGGACGATGCGGACGAGCCGACCCGTGCGGCCATCCTCGACCTGCACGTATCCTTTGTCGCCCGCACCGTCAACCTGGTAGTGAACTGCTTGCTCTACCTGATGTGGCCTGACCGCGAGGTGAAGCCGGCATACGCACCTGGCCTGCCGGTGCACCTGGCTACCCGCCTGACGAAAGCTACTACACGCCGGCGCCGGCAAGTGGCGGAGGCCAATCTCGCCGCTGCTGGCTTTACCCGCGTCGCGTACGTGGGCGACAGCGTGCTGCCCCGGGCGCAGCGGCCCGAGGTGGTCACCGGGAGTGTCGCGGCGCACTGGCGCCGGGGCCACTGGCGTAAGCAGCGCTGGGGCCCTGGCCTGCAGGAGGAGAGACCGATCTGGATTCAGCCCACTATCGTCAACAAGGACACAGGCAAAGCTGCCAAAGGACGCGTGTATGACGTCTGACATCTTTGTCTATAGCTAATTAACTTAGGGGAGAAATACGTTGCGGCCTTTCGGACGCGCGTAAGCACCTGCAGCGTTGCTGCTTTGTAATTCAATACTTCCCTTCTCCTGCATGGAACACTCTTTACCCGCCGATAACCTGAAAGAAAACCTGGGCCTGAGCCTGCTCGATGACGGTGTAGCCGCTACCAACCTGACCGATGCCACGGTGGACACGGCCGAAGCGTTCCTGGATGGCCTGACCGCGATGGGCGACGTGATGGAGGCCTTCCCGGTATTCGGTACTTTGGTCAAGCTCATTCGCACCGGCTTCAGCATTCACGACCGGCTGTTCATGCAGAAAATGGCGACGTTTCTGCTGGAGCTAAAGAACGTGTCGGTGGATGAGCGCTACCGTTTCGTGCGGGATATGGACGGTGACCCTGCCTTCAAAAAGAAAGTCGGGGCCAAACTGATCCTGCTCCTGGACCGCGTGGACGACCTGGAAAAGGCCAGTGTGCTCGGGAAGTTGTTTCGGGCGTACCTGGTAGGACGGGCCGATTACGTCCTGTTCGGCCGGCTGGCCAGCATCGTTGACCGGGCCTACCTGCCCGACTTAGCGCAGCTGCAACGCCGCGATGACGAAGTGAGCGGCGATGATGCGGTAATCGCCCTCGAATCCCTGGGCCTAATGTACCAGTCCGGCATAGACGGGGGCAATTTCATGGGAGAGAGTGACCATAAGTACCGGGTGAGCGACCTGGGCAAGCAATTAGTTACCCTCATCTTCTAAGCGAGTTGGGTTTATGGCCTCCCGGCAAACCTCTACCTCAGCAAGCGCAGAACTTCAATTCGGCGACGACCTTTACCTGCAGCGTGCCCGGCTGGCCTTGCCCCGCCTAGTGCGCCAGGCTCACGCCGGCACGCCCATTTTCTACTCCGACTTGGCCGAAGAGTTGGGCATGGCCAACCCCCGCACGCTGAATTACCCGCTAGGGGCCATCGGTCGGGCCCTGGCGGGGCTGGGTCGCAAGCACAACACGACCGTACCCGGCATTCAAGCCCTAGTGGTCAACAAGCGCAGCGGGCTGCCCGGCGAGGGCATCGGCAAATTCGTCACCCCGCTCCCTTTCAGCGAGTATGCCATCGAGCAGAAGCGGCGCCTCATCGATGCGTACCTGGCCAAAATCTACACCTACCCCCACTGGGAATGGGTGCTGGCGCAGTTCGAGCTGGAGCCCCTACCGCCGGTGCCGCCGGCGGTGCTGGACGAGGCCCGGCACTATGCGGGCGGTGGGGAGAGCGAGCGGCACCGGCAGCTGAAGTTGTACGTGGCCGCCCGGCCCGAGCTGGTGGGCCTGAGCCCGGCCGTGGCCCCCGCCCGGACGGAATACCTGCTGTTGTCGGCCGACCGGCTGGACGTGATGTTTGAGCACGGTGCCCAGCGCGTTGCCGTCGAAGTAAAATCCGACCTCTCGGACCGGGCCGATGTGCTGCGGGGCCTGTACCAGTGCATCAAGTACCGCGCCCTGCTCGACGCCGAGCAAGTCGCGCAAGGCCTCGTGCCCAACAGCCGGGCCGTGCTGGTGCTGCAAGGCCAGCTGACCCCGGAGCTGCGGGGCCTGAAAAATGCGCTTGGGGTGGAAGTCATCGAGCAGGTACAGCCCGGCGCATAGTGTGGCCAGCCCGCTGTATTTGCCCTACGGCTTGCGCGACGGGCACCTGCTGCACGTACTGAGCGTGGACAACAGGCTGGCCTGTGGCTGCACCTGCCCCAGCTGCGGGGCGCGGCTGGTGGCGCGCAACCGCGGCGAGAAGAAGGCGCCGCACTTCGCCCACTATAACGCGCCGTAGTGCGCCTACGGGCTCGAAACCGCGCTGCACCTAGCGGTGGCCAACCTAAGAACGGGTTCATTTGAGGAGAATCTATTGACCGTAGATAATCTCTCCAGAATAGCTTCGTTTATTAGGGCAACTGACTTACCTGACTACCGGCGATGAGAAAGCGCTGCTACGCTAAGAGCTGTTCGAGGCGGCTTTGGTAATTTTTATGGTTCCCAACCTTCTTGAGCAGGTGATAAGAGCCGGGGAAAGGCGTAAACCCTCGCTTGCTGAGCAAATGGTTGCGTAAGCCCTGTTGCACATCCAAGAGCATCAAATCATGGGACTGCGCAGCAGCCCATGCCTCGATCTGCTGCATGAAACCCGCAAACTGCCCGTTGCCTAACTGCTCGTTGTAGACGTCATTCAGGCAGATGGCGGGCGCCACTAAATTCGTCGCCGCACAGCGGCAGCCGGCGGGAATGCTTAGCCAACTCCCGTGTAACGTGCCATACGTGAAGTTGCCAATCTCACCATCTTGCGTAGGGTCCAGCATGCGTAAGTCGAGTTTGGTCTCCATAAGATGTTGTCTTAGTTGTAGGACAGGTTGTTAGCTAAGAGACGTACGGTTTACAGAATGGTTACGCGGCATCACGTAGGCCTGCTGCGTCTGTCAACTCCGCCTCATAGTAACAGTCCCAATACCCGTCGTCGAGCCGGTACACGTTCACGCGCACCAGGTAGCCGGTCTGCGGCTGCCGTTCCTTGACCTGGCCCCGCCAGAGCACTTGGCACGTGGTTGAATTGGCACGCGAGACGAGCTGGGCAACCGCAAAGGCGAATCCAACGCCAGCACCTGGGCCAGCTGCCTCCAAGGGAAGAGCCCGCTTTACTTCAGTTCCTCCAGTTGGCTGACAAACCTGTTCATGCCAGGCCAGAAGTTCCCCGCACACCGGGCAAAGCGCGCACTCCTCCGAAGGGACATCATCCACCCATTGCGACTCTGTAACCCCGTCGGTTGGCTCCAATACCAGTCGGGCAGGTGCTTTCTTTCCGCTGACCATATGTGTTGTATTCAGGAAATGCTATCGCTAAATGTATTAGTAAAAATAAATAAAATTAACGCAACTACGGTATGCATAACCCTTTATTGGTCTTGTTTCTAGGATGATTGATAGCTGATTCCGGCAAACCCTTGACAATTATTTTAGTATAATTGGCGCTGCACCTACTTGTTTCTGCTAATGCCTACCGTTGAATTGCTCCCCTTTACTGAGCCAGCTACGACCTTATGGCTGCCCTTATTTGCCTCCTTGGTACCTGCTGGCTTTCCTTCGCCCGCCGCTGATGAGCTGGAGGGACTGATGGATATGAACCGGCTGCTTTTCCGCCACCCCGAGGCTACGTACCTGGTACGCGTAAGCGGGGAGAGTATGAGCGGGGCGGAGATCCACACCGGCGATCTGCTGGCTGTCGATAAGCACCTGATGGCCGACCACAATCATATCGTCATCGGCGTGATAGAAGGCGATTGCACCGTGAAGCGCCTGGTGCGCCGGGGAGCCAGCTGGTGGCTGCAGGCGGAAAACCCGGCGTTCCCTGACTACGAAATCTCCGACCCGGACCAGGTACACATCTGGGGGGTAGTTACCCACGTCGTGCACGAACTAATTCCGGGTAAGCTCACGGCGCTGTTGCGCAGCCGTGACTGAGCAGCGCTTAACGGCTAGCAGGAGCAGTGCAAGGGGCAGCTGCTTTGCTTTTTCCCCTACTGACCTTCTTGCGCTATGTTCGGCTTGGTTGATGGCAATAATTTTTACGTGAGCTGCGAGCGGGTTTTTCAACCTCGCCTCAATGGTCGGCCCGTGGTGGTCTTATCGAATAATGATGGTAATGTCGTAAGCCGCTCGCCCGAGGCCAAGCAAATTGGGATTGCCATGGGGGCTCCCTATTTTGAAATTCGAGGGTTGCTGCAGCAGCAGCGCGGGTATGCGCTTAGCTCAAACTATCCGCTCTATGGCGATATAAGCAGGCGGGTGATGGCCCGGCTGGCTGACCAGGTGCCTGCTATCGAAGTCTACAGCATTGACGAGGCTTTTCTGGATCTGCACGGCCTGACCAAGTGGCTGGGTTCACTTGACGCGCACGCTCGGCGTATGCGCCGCGACGTGCTGGCCTGTACCGGTATCCCGACCTGTGTAGGTATGGCCCCCACCAAAACGCTGGCGAAGGTCGCCAACCGACTGGCCAAGAAGTACCCCGAGCTGGAAGGTATCCTTCGCCTCGACACGGAAAGCCGGCGGGAACGGGCGCTCCGCGCGCTTCCCGCCGCGGACGTGTGGGGCATCGGCCGCCAGTATGCCCAGATCCTGACGGCCCTCGGCATCCGTACGGCCTGGGACCTAGCCGGCGTCGGGGAGGCCTGGGCCCGCAAGAACCTAGGCGGCGTCATTGGCTGGCGGCTGATTCAAGAGCTGCGAGGCCAGCCCTGTCAGGGTTTACAGCCCTCGGAGGACGGGACCCTGAGCCGCCAAAGCCTTCGTTGTTCCCGCAGCTTCGGGCAGCCTCTGACAACGTTCGACGATGTATGGGGCGCGCTGAGCACTTACATGGCTAAGGCCGCCGAAAAGCTGCGGACCCAGGGAGGGCAAGCGCACCTGCTCACGGTCTTTATCTGTAAGAGCCAGTATGATTCCCGCGTACGGCCGCCGTATACCCGTTCTACCACGCTCACGCTTCCAGGAGGAGCTACTTCTGATACCCTATTGCTGTTGGCCTATGGCCGACGCCTGCTGGAACGGATTTATGAGTCAGGCCACAGCTACGTAAAGGCTGGCGTTGTGCTCGACGGACTGGAGCCCCCGGGCCGTGGACTTCAGTTGGATTTATTTGCCGCCGCTGGGTCAGCCTCCCCCGCAAATGATGCTAAAAGCAAGGTGTTGATGCAAACAATTGATGCCGTGAATAAGCAGTTCGGGCGTAACAGTGTTCGGCCGGCCAGTTCGGTTGCCAGCGGGAATGCCCCCCCGTGGCAGAGCAAAGCACTGTGGCGTACACCCGCCTATACCACCCGGCTTGAAGACCTGCTGGTAGTTACCTGATGCATGGCAGGTAGCCTTCTCTTGATGCGGGCCACCAGGTTAAATAGGCGGTACGGGCGGTAGGGGAGAAAGTGTTATTTGGGGGTTTTTAAGCCAGCTATTTGTTGCTGTTTATTGGCGTTATAAGTGACCGTTTCGTACAATGAGCATATAACGCAACCGGTTTTCTTATGAGCCAGCACCACTTTACAACCCAGATCGTTCAGGCTGCTTCCCTTGCCAGCGAAGCATTGCCGTACGTAGGTCAGCCCGCACAAATTCGTTGCGGCTTCGACCGGCCACTCCAGCAATTTTTCCTGAGCATTCTTGCGCAGCCCGATACGGACGCGGAGGATAGTTTGTATGACAGCCTGTTTGAGGTCGGCGGGGGGATTGGCCGAGGCAGAGGAGATAGAGCAGGTATGCAAGCATTTTGGCGTCTGCCTGCCCGTGGGCCTGGTAAGCCAGTTGCAGGCAGAGGAACGCCAGAATATTGGTAACCGCGTGGTCATGTGGGATGCCGGCGGCTTCCAAGTGCAATACGAGGAAACTCCCCTGGCCTTGTAGGTCAAGATAGTGCAGCGGACAGAATGCCCCAGGTGAGCTATGGCCAACCTGGGGCATTCTACTGAGCAAGCCAGAAAGGGGAAGGATTTTTTGCAATTAAATTTAATTGCAGTCTGCCTTTTATTTGTAAGTTTGAGGGCCATGAAGCAGCGAGAAGATCAGCCTGTCTTCAACCGAATTTTCCCGCCGCCTTTACTCTTACAGCCCACTTCATATGCTTACCCAGGCCGTACGTCAGCATGTAGCCGTGATTGCTGCCAGCGAGACATTCAAGCAGCAAATCAGCAGTGAGGCAGAGTTGAAGGCCTACGGCTTCTACCTGACATTGCCGGAGTGCTTGGCGCCGCAGTTTCCCGGTATAGATGCCCAGGAACTGGAAGCGCTAGCCGTGTACAGCTATTTGTATTTTCGCTTCATAATTGCCCTGGATAAGCTTATTGATCAGGCAACGGTAGCTACGACGCAGCAAATGCTCGACTGTGTGGCCTTACATGAATACGCGGTGCGCGGATTGGCCCACCTTTTTCCGATTAATGACGCCTTCTGGCAGCGGTTCAAGTGGTGCCAGGAGCGCTACGCCAGCGCGAACCTGCAGGAAAAGGAAGATGCCCGCTGGAGACGCGAGCTAACGCGGGAGCAATTTGAGGAATTGGCTACGGGTAAGTCGGCTATTTGCTTCGCTATCGTGTACGCCCTGGATGAGCTGAGTCGTCGGACAGGACAGCCCGGGGCCTCCCTGCAGCCCTTGCTCGACTGTCTGGCAGGCATTCACGTCGGGAGCCAGTATTACGATGATATTGACGATTTCACCCAGGACTGGCAGCAAGGCCAGTACACCTATACCCATGGACTGGTACAGGGTTTTCTGCGCGGGCAGGGGATAGAGGAGGCCGGAATGCCTATCGAAACACGCCAGCGTTTCCTGTTCTCATCGGGCATTGCCATTGAACTGATGAGTCTCGGCCAGGCCCACTACGCGGCCAGTCTGGAGCTGGCCAGCCAGTGCGGCCTGCAGCAATTGTTGGCGTATCTGCAGCCCCAGCTTTCCCGCTACCAGGAGCTGCAAGCCAAGCTTAGCGGTATGATTTCCACGGCCCGGCAGCAGGCCTCCCTGGCTGAGGCATCATGTTAGTCCATTCCTCTGTAAGCCTGAGCGCCTACGACGGGCAACGCTGGGTGATTAACCCAGCTGCGGGTCCTCATCTGCTGGTGAATGCCGGGGGCGCCCGGCTGTTTACCATTCTGCAGCAAGCGACTTGCTTAGACCAGGCTTTGCGGGACTTCAACCAAGCCTTTGCCACGTCACTAACGGCCGCGGAATTCTGGCAGCTGGTAACCTCGCGCTTCGCCAGCTACGGAATCCTACGGGCAGAAGCGTCAGTAGACTCTGGGGCTACGCACGGCACGGATTACATCAAGCTCAGGATTCCATTGCTGACGGCGGCCGGCGCCGGCCGCCTGGCGGCTCCTTTCCACATCCTGTTCGCCCCCGGGTTTTCTGGGGACTGCTACTGGGCCAAAGCGTGTTGCTGGCAGCCGTTCTGGGGCCGGCGCAGCTGGTGCCCCCGCAAAACGCGCAAGAGGCTTTTGGGGTAGGAGCAGCCGTGTATGGCTCCCTGCTTTTGCACGAGGCGGGGCATATTGCCGCGTGTGCTCGTCTGGGTCTGCGGCACGGAGGCATTGGCTTTGGCTTTTATGCCTACGTGTTTCCCGTCCTGTTTGCGGATATAACCGGCATCTGGCAGGCCACCAAGCAACAACGGGTCATCGGCAACCTGGCCGGCATCTTCATGCAACTGCTGCTGGCCACTGGGTTGACGACGGCCTACCTCCTGCAGCCTTACGCACCGCTGTTACTGGCGAGCACAGGTATTGCCTTAACGGCTGTATGGCAGCTGAACCCTTTTGTCCGTCGGGACGGCTACTGGCTGCTATCGGATCTGACAAACACGCCCAACCTGTCGGAGCAGGCTGCACAGGCACGGCAGGAGCTGCTGCGCGGGCAGCGGTGGACAGCCCGCCGGCTGGTACTGGGTATCTATGGCCTGCTCAATGGCCTGGCCTTTGGGGCCTTGCTTTTGTATCTGCTCTTCCTGCACGGCCCAGCTATGCTGGAGCTGCCGGCGGCGCTACCGGCGCTGCTGGGTGAGCTGCCAGTCCGTTGGCCCCACCTTACCCATTCTCAGCTGGTGGCCCTGGGCTGTTACCTGGTCTGGCTGCGGGTCGGGGTGGCCACGCTGGTACAACGAAAAAGGAAGCCTTAATCTACCTGGACCGGCTTGATGCGAGTGGCCGCTTCCAGGATTCATCAACTCGCGCATTTCACTCTTTTTTTACCCCCAATTGTATGTTGAACTCCTCAACTCCCCAGACCCTCGTAGAACAGAAGGTCGCCGAAAACATTAGCGTAGAGGTGCTGGAAAGCCGCCTCGAAAGTGCCTGGTCGATGGGCTCGGATAGCACCAGCCTGGAGCACGAGTCGCCCACGCAAGTGCGCAAGTAGACTGTATGGTGGTCAACAAGAAAAAAGCCTGGGCATTGCCCAGGCTTTTTTCTTGTACGCTGTAATTTTATCCGTCACTGCTGCTGCTGAACCAGCAGAACCCGGTCGCGGTCCCGCGTAGTACCGGCTCGCTTTTTCAAGGACTTAAGATATTTCTTAGCCTCCTGATAGTTTGGTGATTTGCGGTCCGCCACGGCCAATACGCTCTTGTAGTACCTGGATGCCGAGGGAAGGTCTTTTTCTGCTGCCGCAAGGCGGGCCAGATTTAGGTTGGAAAACAGGTAGTAGCCACCACTGGTTTGCTCAGTTGTTTCGCTGAAAACGATGCAGCGCTGGTAATAGGATTTGGCCCTGGTAAGGTCTTTGTCCTTGTACATATTCTGGCGGATATAGCCCAGAAAGTAGGAAGCGTACCGTCCGCTGAAACCGTCGTACCCTGGCAGGCCCCGATTGTACTTATCCAAAATGGCTAAGCTGGTCTTCTCACAGGCAGCAAAATCACCCTCATTAAAGCACTGCAGCGCGTATAAGCGCTGAAAGTAGGCGTTGTCAGGAAACTCCTGGACCAGCTTACGGGCAACCTCAAGCGCCTCCGCCGTGCGATTCTCACGTTGACTACCCAGGATCTTTAACAGGAAAAAGCGGGATTCCGGCCCCGTGTAGACGGCATTGGCCGCCACGTTGCGCAGCTGCTGCAGTCCCAGCGGCTTATCTCCATTCGGAAACAGCAGCAACACCGGTTTCAGCCAGGGATGCTCTTCCGCAATCCACACGGAGTAGTAGTTGAACAAGGCTTGGCCAAACAGAAACTCCGGGCTCAGCCCATTGGCCTCCTTGCTTAGCTCCAGGTATTTGAGGGCCCGTTTTGCCTCGATTGTGGCACGCGTCCAGTCATGGCGTTCAGCGTGCAGGCGTGAGGAAAAGCCATAAGCAGCCGAGAGAAAGAAACAGGCCTCATAATTATGAGAGTCCTGGTCATACAGCGCCTGGGCTTTCGTAACGGCCGTGTCCATATAAGCAAAAAACGGCTTGTCGAATTGCTGCACCGTTACATTCGTCGGCAGGATTTTCCACCACGTGCTCAGGCCCAGCAGAAAATAAGGAAGCGGATGCGCCGGGTAGCGGCGGCGCAAGCTGCGAAATTGACGCTCGGCCTTGTCGTACTTGAAATTATAGAGGTTATCCACTCCTCCTTCCAGCTCCGTGCGGATATCGTCGTTGAGCAGCAGCCAGCCTTTCGTATCGACGGCAGAGGGAGCAACATCAACATTTTGCAGTTCGATATTGCGTACCACCGGCTCCTGGGCCTGCACGGTGGTAGCAGTAGCCAGAGAAAGCCCAGCCATGCAGAAGCCGGTGCACAAGTGAGCCAGGTACCGAGAAAGTGATCGGGGATGGTGCATGCGTATCAGATCAAGGTGAAAGGAAATAGCAACTGCGGAAGGGTTTGAGCTATGTAGCTCCGGTAGAATGCTGGATCAACCAGACATCCAGCGTCAAGGCTCAGTGGCGCAAGTTAGAGAAAAGGCCATCAAATGCGATTAAGGCTAATTGCGTTCCGACTCTGCCGACCATGAATGGGCTACGGGCAGAATCACAGCTCAAAGTAAAGCAACTGCGTATAAAAAGCAACAAATAATCGCTGTTATAATCCTCTGGGCAATGCGACCACTGCTCAAATGGGGGCAGTAGGGGGAAAGTCGCAACTATGAAAACTTGTCTTGTTGTATGTTGCTAAAAAGCAACAATCAGACCGCTTTAAGCGTATAATTACTATACAACGCAAGCAAGCTACCTGATGAAAAAGTCTCCTGCCTCCCCCCTCAAAGAAAGCCGCCGCCAGCAACGCCACGACGCCGCGCCTTGATATATGTCAGATGGTCACCGACCGGATCGTTGCCTCGCTTGAAGGGGGCATTATCCCGTGGCGCAAGCCATGGAATGCCGGCGCCGGTGCCCCTCGCAATTACATCAGCGGCCACGTGTACCAAAGCATCAACGCTTTTTTGCTCTCGCTGACGCCCTACGAGCATCCGCTGTTTTTGACGTATAAGCAGGCGCAAGCGGCCGGCGGTCAGGTGCGCAAGGGAGAGAAGGGAATGATGGTCGTTTTCTTTTCCCACATCCTGAAAGAAAACCAGCAGACCGGCGAGAAAGATACCTTCCCGCTCCTTCGGTATTCGACCGTATTCAATGTTGCCCAGATTGACGGTATTGACTGGATGCTGCCTGAGTTGCAGACCCGCGACCACCAACCTCACGAGGAAGCGGAGCGCATTTGCGCGCATTACATGGGCGAGTTGGATGGCCCAAGCTTGTACTTCAAAGGAGAGCAGGCCCTGTATCGCAAATCAGTGGATGAAGTGCTGATGCCTGCCCCGGAGACGTTCAACTCGGTCGAAGGCTACTACGCCACGCTGTTCCACGAATTAGCCCACAGCACCGGCCACCAGCGTCGCCTGAATCGGCCCGAGTTAGTTGAAAATGCGGGGTTCGGCTCCCCGACCTACGCCAAGGAAGAGCTAACGGCCGAAATGACCGCCGCTTTCCTGAGTGCCGCCGCCAGCCTTGATTTGTCGGCCACGATTGAAAACGCTACCGCTTACATCCAGAATTGGTTGAACGCGCTGAAAAACGACAAAACGCTGGTGATGAAAGCCGCTAGCCTAGCCCAAAAAGCAGCCTACCATATCCTGGGGCAGGCTGCCCCCAGCTACGAGGCAACCCCGGCCGAGTAGCGCTGCCCACTGACCTGCCTGGCCCCACGCCAGGCAGGTCGAGCTGTTGCCCATAGGCTTAGGGCAGGCATTGAGCCTGCCCTAAGCCTATGGGGTTTATCATTTTTCTTCCGTTTGCGTTATGTTTACCAACTGCCTCTCCCCTATTCCCCTGCTGCCCGTGCTATTGCCCGTGCCTGTCATCGATACGCTGGTGCCGCTGCCCTCCAAGCAGCGGCCCACCCAACTGCACCTGCTGCAAGGCGGCGGCCTGGTACTCGTGCACTGCGCCGGCCCGGGCGTAGCCGAGCTGGCCCGGCTGCGCGATGCCTGGGGGTTTGCTGATGTGCGCGTGAACCTGATGCAGCCACTGGAAGGCATTCCGATGGTGTTGTTGGCCGCGCAGGCGGGTGAGCTGCCCCCAGTGCTGGTCAATGTGACCCTCTGCAACGTACCGTACGCCAGGGCACAGCAGTGGCTCGACGAGGCAGCGGCTAGCATGCCGGCAACGCTGCAAGTGGTAGTGGTTGAACCAGCGCCCGATTTCCCCGGGAAGGGTGTCGTGCGGTGCAGCCGGCCCCTGGCCATCGCGGACCAGAGCTTCTGGCGGCCGCTGTACCGGGCGTTACGCGAGCAGCTGACGCTGGTGGATCAGGGCGAAGCTAGCGTGCTTTCCGTGGCAGCGGACGCGATGCTGTCGCGCGCCGGCGCGGGAGCGGGTGTACTAGCTGGTGGACCGGTGGAACAGTTGCTGTCCTAAACAGGAATGGCAGAATGTAGCTGACTGAATCGGAATTCCGTAAGTGGATCAAACTCTGAAAAACACTGTGCAGAAGCCCGCTACTGGCGGGCTTTTGCCTGTTATTCAGTGCGCGTACCAAGGAAGGCCTGCGGCCAGATATGCCATTCTACTTTTACTGCGCGAGGCCAACCGGAACAGGGCATGGCCTCCCTGCGTTACTGTTTCATCCGATTAGAGTTGAAACAATGTCTAACACTCACCATTACTTTTCCAACGCGCTGGGGTCCGTTGACTATGTGCCCGAGGCTTACGTTCAGCTGCGCTGGTCAGGCCAGCTGCTGCGCAGCCTGGAGCTGCGTGCACTTTACGTACACACGCGCAATCTGCTGGAGCGCGAAAAGCTATGCTGTTTATTAGCCGACCATCGGGCCATGTCGGCGGCGCCGCTTGCGGCCGACCAACACTGGCTTCTGCAGCAATGGCTACCTGACCTTGCCGGGCGCAGGCATACCACGCACTATGCTGTGTTGCCTGCCTTGAACCCAGCTTGCCGCCTTCACACCGCGACGGTGGTACAGGACTTACAGCGTTACCTGTCAGTTGCCCTATTTGATGACCCGCGCCAAGCCGTCGCGTGGCTGCAGGCAGCTTAGCCTGCAGTGTCCCATCCACATGAAAAAAGCCGCCGTAGTAACACGGCGGCTTTTTGATTTGATTTTCGTGCCAGACAAGTAAGTTACAACGCAAACCCTCTTAACCCTGAAAACCAAAGTATGCAAATATACTGCCTAGAACGGCTACTGGTTACAGCATCGGGAAATTATCACTCACATCAGAGTGGGCAGTAAGGGGTAAAGCTTGTTTGGCTGAATAAAACAGCTTTTATGTTGCCATATATTGGCGGTAGCCGCGCTGTTTTCGTATAAAGACTATACCTCGACAAGCAACTTTCCCTTCGCTTTTATGGATACGCTTAGCCAAGTCCGTCGTTATCTGGAGTGCAATCCCACGCTGTTAGCTGCGGTGCCGGAGGCGCGCAGTTTTGCGCTGGATGTGTACTATGTCCGGCAGAACCGCAAACGTCTGGCGACGGTGCTGTGCGCAGTAATTACAGATGCTCTTCAGGCGCCCTACGGGCTGGGCTCAGGCCCCCAGTGGCTGGAGAGAGGCGGCGAGCTGATGCAGGGAATGCTCGACAATTTCTTAGATGCCGAATTGCTCACCACTGAGGAAAAGGAACGCGGTAAGCGCGCGGCACAAGGCCCCCATACTCCTTGCTCGCTTTTACTATTGCTGGCGGCCACCTACACGGCCATAAGACGGCGGCGGGACGCAAAAGCAAGCGTACGCTCTGCGGCTATTCCTATGCAGGTGCAGGCGGCTTAGCCGACCAACTATAAGGCCGGGGGTGGAAGGATGCTTTTACCCCCGTTTTAGTGCAGGCATCAGCCGATAGCCTTTGCTTGGATACTGCCTGCTTATGCCCTTAATTGCAACTAGATTTAATAGCGTAAAAGGCAAACAGAATACGTGCGTTTTGCGTATATGTAGCAACAAAAAACCCTTTTCTGCTGATATATGCAACTGAATCAACTGCCGGCCGCGTACGTCGCCTTGGCTGATATCTGCTTCAAGAAGCAGGGTGAATGGCTCCCTTTGGGAGAAGAAACCTATGCAGAGCAGGGTTTGAGCAGCACTTTATCGCTGGTAGAGCCTCAGACTGCTGGCTCTATGCGGGCCGTCATTGGCGCCCTGCGCGCCGGTACCTATCGGTTTAAAGGACGCGAGTTGAACCGCGAGCAGCTCATGAGCGAGCTGGAGGGCGAACCTGTCGCTTTTCACGCCCAGGTCGAGTGGGATGCAGCAGCGCAGGCCTGGACAGTACAGAAGCGCGACTAGCACGCAGGCAATCTACACCCTAGCTGCTTAGTGCATTCGACCGAACAGTATCATGGCTGAAAACACGAAAATCGAATGGGCGCACCACAGTTTTAACTCCTGGGAAGGATGCGCGAAGGTATCGCCGGGTTGTAAGTACTGCTACGCGGAGAGCCAGCACCGCTTTTTGTACGCGGCCTTAGGAAAGAATGAGGGCCCGGGTACCTGTTGGGGGATCAGCGCGCCCCGGCTGGCCAGAAGCGCCGACAACTGGAAAAAGCCCCTGAAATGGAATAGAAAGGCCTCAGAGCAGCGCGTACGCTTTCGCGTGTTCTGCGCTAGTATGGCCGACGTTTTTGAGCAGCAGAGCGAACTGAGCCGGGCCTTTGCCGGCGTGACGGCCGAGGTGCCTACCGGCAAAGCCAAGCAGACCCGTACCGTTACGTTTGCCAACCTGGACGAGGAGCGTATCCAGCTGTTTGCCCTGATTTCGGTTACCCCGCAGTTGGACTGGCTGCTGTTGACTAAGCGGCCGGAAGCCATCATGGCCACGCTAAAGCGCATCTTCCGGTTACTGTGCGAGCCGGACCGGATATCGACCACTGATAAGCGTGCCTTCAACCTGCTGGAAAAATGGGTCCTGGATGAGCGGCCCCCGCATAACGTCTGGCTGGGCACATCGGTGGAAAACCAGGCCGAAGCGGACGCGCGCATTCCGCACCTGGTGCGCGTGCCGGCAGTAGTGCACTTCCTCAGCTGCGAGCCATTGTTGAGTGCCGTTGATCTTACCCCCTACCTGGCCGCCCTCTCCTGGGTTATCGTGGGCGGCGAATCGGGCCCGCACTCCCGACCAATTCACCCGGACTGGGTACGCAGCCTGCAGCACCAGTGCCAGCAGGCACAGGTGAGTTTCTTTTTCAAGCAATGGGGAGAATCGGTGCCCCAGGGCCAGCAGCTGCGCGACGACTATGGCCATTCCGGTCACCAGCCCTGGCTGCCAGCCGATGGTACCTGTCTGTGGCGTGTCGGCAAGAAGCACGCAGGGCGTCAGCTAGACGGCCAGCTCTATGAAGGTGTTCCAGATCCACTCGCTGCTTAGGGAAGGCTGCTACTAACTGGGGCCATAGGGAAAGAATATTTGTTTGCAGCCAGATTTCAGCCCTTTTCTATTGACCTGAGGTAGCGTTTGTCGGTTGCTTTGCGTATATATAACAACAAGATGACTTTCACTTTTCTTCCACTTTAACCCTTTCCCATCATGCATCAGCTCACCCTCACCGGCCATATTGGCAAAGACGCCATTGTCCGCGACGCGCACGGAGCGAAAGCCATCAGCTTTAGCGTAGCCGTGAACGAAACCCACAGCAAGAACAACGAGAAAGTAGAAACGACAACCTGGTACGACTGCACTATCTGGCGTGGGTCCGACGAGAAGACTACCATCGCGGATTATCTGAAAGAAGGCCAGCAGGTGCTGATTCAGGGCAAACCGAAGCCGGGAGGATATAAGAATGCCCAGGGGGACTGGGTACCGACCATTGAAGTTCGTGTCACCAGCTACGAGCTGCTGGGCCGTAAGCCAGCGAGCCAGAGCACTGAGGCCTCAGCAGAGTATGAAGCAGCCGGGGGATTTATCGCTGATGACCGCAAGAAGTAGAAGATGAGTGCCGGGGGAAGCGAATCGCTTTCCCCGGCGTTTTCTGTTAACTAAGGCAGTTAGCTTACTGCGCAGTAGTTCTTCCACTGGTGCCCAATGTCCTACTTCACCGAACTCTTCACGCTTGATTATCATGGTTACAACCTCCCCTCCCTCGATGCCGGCTAACTGCTTCATGGCAGAGCGGCTTGCTACCCAATCCCCCAAGGCCGCTACACGCTGGCCAAGTGCTGCCGCATTTCCCAGAGAGTTGTGTTACGATCGGGAATATCCTGGGGAATTTATCGGCTCTGTACTCTTCAGCCGCGAAAACCCGGAGGGTCACGAGATAGAAACCTTCTACTACTTCGCCGATGGCCGGGCCCATGGGCACACGTATGTAGCGCCGCAGTCGTCACCGCTCAGCAGGTATTCATCTTCGACCACGTGGCTCGTTAGCTCCATCGAGCAGCTGCGTGAATGGGTAAAACTGGAGCAGCTGGCAGCTGGCCTTCGTCAAGCCTATCACCGCCAGCACGCGGCCGCCATACTGCAGGGCCGTCAGCATGTACCAGCGCTGCAGCGTTTACGGGACGCAACTCAGTTGGCAAGCGCTCGGGCCGATGCTCATGCAGGTGCTCCGCTACCAGGACCAGTAAGCTGCGGTGGCTTACTAGCATAGGAGCGCCCTCCGCATTTCTGATTTTCATATGGCATCTCTCTCTTCAATTCCGGTGATTCGACTTAATCCGGAGGCAGACCAGGTCGATTTGGTCTTTCTGACAACAAGCCAGGCCCTGCGTCGTCGTAACTGGGACCCAGAAGCCTTCGAAATCGATACACTGGGCTTTCCCAACGAACTCAGCGGGCAGGACTATCCCATTGTAATGCGGCTCCACGGGCCGCTGGACAACCTCACCGGTGGCTGGTTACCGGAAGTATACTTTCACGATGATCAGCCCCTGGAGCCAGTCCGGGCCCGGGATGTGCAAGATGCCTGCAACAGCCTGCGCAAAGCGCAGCAGGTCTGGCTGAAGGCCGACGAGAGCCGTGATCTGGATGGCCAGCTCGTCTCGGGGATTTTGTACAGTAAGGGCAAATAGGGAATACTGGCAACAGTTACCCAGGTAGGTTTCTCAACCCAAATACCAGTTTGCTGGCCAGCTGGGGCAGAAGGGAGTAAAAGCTGCTGTCTTCACAAGATAGCTGCGGTACCACAGAGAAAGAGCTTTCTGTCGGCACTATGTTTGCTTATAATAAGCAACGAATTACGGGTTATATTCTCTCTTAAAGGCTTATTCTACATCGCCATGACTATTGCCACTTCCATCTCCATCGAACAGCAGGCCCGTCTAGGAGTGACTACCGGCACCTACGAACTATATCTGCCGGGGCAGGAGCACCGGATTCTGTTTGCCAATTCAGATGACCAGGTTCTGGGCCTGCTCGACTGCTACCTGCAGGTGGATGCTAAACTCGCCGAGTTGGTGCGCACACTGCTGGCCAAGCCGACCCGGCTTACGGATGGTATCAACTGCTGGTCAAGCCGCGTCAGCGATGCCAATGGGCAAGTAGCTTACTTGGCAGCTGGAGCTTCCAGCCGCCGGCTACCGCGGCACGCTGTCGGTGACTCCGTGCGTTTTTACCTGGAGAGCGAGAGTTACCGGGTTACGGGCCTGAGCCTGCAATTTCTGCCCGAGGAGTACAGCACCTGCTGGATGTTCCACTACGGAGAAGGCGAGCGGCTGGGCTGGGGCGTAAGTGAGCGGATTACCCGCTACGGTGCCACCGCCGGCGAGCAGGCGCGAGAGCTGCAGCGGTACCGCGACAGTGGCCAGGAAGTATACTACCGGGTGGTATTGGCTGAGCACGCTCTGCTCGACGTGAGCTGCTATAACACATGCGTAGCTGGCCCCTGGCAGGACCTCGACCGAGATGCCTTTCGGGAAGTCGTATCGCTCATGATGCCGTACGCTTTCACCATCCGATTACACCGAGCATAAGGAAGTAAAACCAAAGTTCTCCGAGGAATTACCGGGGATTCTATCGCAATTATACTTAATTGCAATGGAATCTGATTTTCCCTTGCAGGCCAGGGGTACTGCGCCTTGGCAGCAGTGCTCTCCCCACGGGCCGGCGTGCTAATGCCCATGAAAAACTTACTGACGACAATTCCCCAGCGCGGTGATCTACGCCACTGGGCGAACGTGGAAAAGATCCTGCAAGCCTGCGACAGCGAAGAAGATTTCTGGACGTTCGGTTGTCGTTATTTCCCGAAAGAAAGCGGTCCGGGTGCGCTCTGCTTTATGGTGCACAGCGGGTACGTCCGAGGCTATTTCACGGTCCTGCAATTCACTGAGGAGGACATATGGCGCTGCAGTGAGGACCAGCAGGAGCCGGTGCTGTACCAGGGCCCCAAAGTCAAATTGGCCGTGTGGCGCTCAATCCCAACGGTGCCCCAGCGGGGCTTTCAAGGCTGGCGCTACACGCAGCTACAACCCTGACATACTACTCGACGCGCAATGAACGATGCAGCAATTCGCCCTCTGCTTTACCCGTTGCTGATCGGCGGCGTCCACATCGACGAACTACCCACCGGCAACACCCGGGCCGACGTGGTGCACATCACGCCCGCGTTTATGCACGGCTACGAGCTGAAGGGAGACAGTGATACGCTGAAGCGCGTGCCGAACCAGCTGCGGTGTTACGGACAGGCCTATGATCTGGTAAGCTTTGTGGTCACGGAAAAGCACGTGCCGGGGGTGCAGGTTTTGCTGCCGGAGTGGGCCGGCATCCTAGTGGCCAGCGAGGATGGCATTACGCCCCTGCGTCCAGCCATGCAGCACAACCAGGTACGGCGCCGCAACCTGGCTTTTCTACTGTTGGCTGAGGAAGTGAAGCTCTTCCTCAAAGCCCGCGGCGAAAAAGGCCTGAGCCGGTTGCGAAACCACGAACTCGGTAGTTTGCTGGCCAAGGCCGAGCACATTCCCTTGCTGGAGTTAGGCGCGTTTGTTCGACAACGGCTCATCGATCGGCTGCCCCAGGGCCTGCAGCGGCGGGAAAGAACCAAGCAAGAGCGCTAGGAGCGCGCGGCGGTCCGCCTCGTACAAAAGGCGGAGCAGCAGGCACTGATGGCTCGCAATGCCGCCGAAGATCCAGACTATTACGCCCAGTACCAGGCCCACGTCCTCGAAGTCAAATAGAGCGGCTCTAAGCCGCAGTCTTAATCCTCCAGCCTATGCTGTGGGGCAGCAGGAAAAAAAGTTGATATAAGAGCAAGAGAGAGTTTAAACCCCACTTCTTTGTTGCTAGTCATAAGCAAAAGTTGGCTCGAATCGTATTACCTACTATGCAGCCTTTCCCCATTTTGCCCCAGCCGGATACGCTCCAAATTCAACCATCTGCCCCAGCCACGTCGCCGGCATCTTCGAGCAATAAAGCCCTCGCATTGGCTATTGGAAGGAACAGGTTATAACAGAAAACACAACCCCATTAGAGGCTGTCTAACAGGGTTGTAGAAAAAAACAGAGTAAGTTAAACCCGTGAACGACGCTTGCGCAAGGTGTTTAGGCCGTAGGCTACACCCCCCGGTCAGCAGTAGAGACGCACCACCATCAATCGGCACAGCCGTGGGATCCGGATCCGGTGTGGGGCCACCCTCCACAGGGTCACCCTGCGCAAACAGCGGAGAAGAAAAACTGATTGCTAGCAGCAGGAATGTGCTACCCAAGAAAGAGCGGAGGATCAAGCGGAGAGAGGTCATAAAAACGGGAGGAAAGAGAAGCTGATAAGCAAGTAAAACATATAGCACAGTCATTTATGGCGACTGCGCTATATGTTTAAAAAGGAGGCTAACGGTTGAGCACGATTTTGTGGGAAACCACTTGGTTACCGGAAGTAATCCGCACCACATATACACCTATGGCAAGCTGTGAGCCATCTATTGGAATATGCTGCTGTATTCCGGTAGTCGTAACTGAGCGCGCCAGTACTCGCTGACCGAGGGCATTGAGCAACTCTAGATGCACGCGGCCCTGATACTGGTTGAGCTCTATTGTGAAGTGGCCAGTAGTAGGGTTCGGATATATGTGTACCTGCTGAACGTTAGCTCCCGCTTTGGTAGGCGTAGGCACTAAAACAGGATTGAAGTGCAGGAAGAAGCGGCCCTCCGCCTCTTCTGAGGAGGTGAAGGAATAAGCCGGGGTACTGCGCAAATCCTGCCACACGTTCAGGTGCCGGTCCTCGAGCAAAATTTGCGTGGTGCTGGCAAAGTTTACTAGCTGGGTAGCATCCAGTGTATGAGCAGTAGCTGGCGTAGCCCGCACGCCTAATGGTACTACCAATGACTGCTGCAATGGACCCTGGCCATTGATGGACAAGAGCTTCTGCGCTGCTACGCTGTATAGGTTGGGGCTGCCATCTGTGTTCAGAACCTTATAGGCATCGAAGGCGGCATCAACCTCAGGCGTGGCTCCCTGCTCGAAGTACAGATACGTCGCATCCGTGCGCTGCTGCCCGTCGTGCAGGCTCAGCTCTAGCAAAGGCCGACTTTCGCCGCCACGGTGCATCCCCGGGTTCTGATAAGACGTCAGGCGGCAGGCATCCGTGAAGTTGAAGGTAACTGGCTGGGTGCCCTGCATGCGAACCAGGAAGCCCTGCATAGCAGGAATGATGTTGGCTCCTTTAGGCCCGACGCCATTCACGTAGCTCACATACGAACCGGCGTACGCGGTGCTCGAACGGAAGGTGTAGATGGCATTGTACATGCCGGCTGGGACCGTCACTAAATCCCAGTTAATGGGAGCCGGGTAGGGGTTACCCAGCAGGTGCCAGCCTGAGTTGCTTAGTCCACCATTTGTCAGGGTATTAACCGGCACGGTTCCCGTAGTCAGGGTGCCTTCCAGCGCTACTTTCTCCTGGGCGCTGATATTGACTGAATACCCCTTACCTGGTACCAAGGCATCGGTCAGAGCTGTCGGCGACTTCCAGCCCACGGAAAAGTCAGGGTATTTAGTCGTGATGCGCGTTTCTTCGAAGCCGAGCACCGTCGGGAAAATGGAGGCGGGCATATACGGGCGCGGCAGCTTGTTATAGTCTGGGTTCACTTTTGGTATAAAGCCACTGGTGGTCAGGTCGGATACCGTCGTATTCACCACTGGAGAAGAAAGGTGACGGTAGCCCACACCTGGGTTGGATGGGCTGATGTAGCGCTGCATGGCGGCTTTACCAACTACAACGCCGCCAGCGTTGATAACCATAGCGGTGGTCTTGGCATCGGAGAGTAATGTAAACGACTGATTGCTGGTAACCACATTGCCGCGCAATGTGAGCAAGCGAGCCACAGTGGTCGTTCCCGTCAATTCTGCTCCGGTGGCTTCCACCGTCAGGTTCGAGAAGGGCGTAGTTGCGCTGCCGCCAACTTTCTGGCGGGCCGTGCCCGTCAACCGCACTTCACCTTTCTCCGCGCTGTTAAATAAGCCGTTATTGATGAAGTCGCCTTTCAGCTCCAGCACCCCGTTATCTAGCACGGTAAGCTTGGCGTTCTGGGCCAGCGTAACCTGCTTTACTGCCTGCAGCGAGCTGATGGCGGGCGAGTAGGGCGTACCAGCCGGAATCAGGACCGTGGTTGCAACCGTGGGTATCTGGTTGTTGCTCCAGTTGGAGGCGGTGGCCCAGGCTGTCGACGTCAGTCCTGTCCACATTAGGCTAGCAGCTGTCACAGTTACGGAAACGGAGCTGGTAGCCGTACAGCTGCTGTTGGTGGCTGTGACAGTGTACTGCTGAATTCCTGTGGCTGTGGGTACTGCCGAAACGGAGCTGCCGCTGGTTTGCAGCAGACCCTGACCACTCCAGGTGTAGGTAGTCCCGCTTACTGGGCTAGCTACACTCAGCGTAGTGCTGCTGCCCAGCATCAGGGAGGTAGGAGAGGCCTGAGCAGCTACAGCCAGTGCCGGGTTTACCGTTACCGTTACCGTAGCGGTGCTGGTGCAGCCGCTGGCATTCCTACCCGTAACTATATAAGTTGTCGTGGCAGTGGGTGAAGCCGTTACGGTAGCACCGCTGGTTGTGCTCAACCCGGTGGCCGGCGACCAGCTATAGGTGCTGGCGCCCGTTGCTTTCAGACTAGTGGAAGAGCCTACGCAGATGCTGGGGGATATTGCGCTGGCAGTTACTACCGGCACGGGATTAATAGTGGCCGTAGCACTCACCCGGCTGCTGGGGCATCCCTGCGTTGAAGTGGCCTGCACATAGTAGGTAGTCGTAGCGCTCAGGGAATGCGTGACGAAGCTTGCGTTGGTGCTCAGTATGGTGGTGCTGTTGGCCGTGGCGTACCAGGCGTAGGTACCGCTAGAGCCACTGGCTTTCAACGTAACCGTGCCAGCACCACAGCGCGAAGCACCCGTAGCAACCGGGACACTGAGTACTGGATTAACCGTCACCTGCTGTGTCGCTGTGCCCTGACATCCGCTGTTATTGGTGTAGCGGTAGGTAATAGTGTGTATGCCTGGTCCTGCCGTGCTTGGCGAAAACTGATTGCCATTGACAATGCCTGTGCCGCTGAACGTGCCACCAGCAGGAGTGCCTGCTAGAGTTGCATTGCCTGCTGTAGCGCAATACGTGGTATTCAAGCCCGTAAAGCTGATGTTGGACAGGTTCGAGACCGTTACTACTACCTCATCCGAAGCTTGCTGGCCATAGGCATCTTCTACCGTCACGCTGTAGATGCCAGCCGAGGTGACGGTAATGGAAGCCGTAGTAGCCCCGGTGCTCCACTTATAGGATTTGAAGCCTGCAGCCGCCGACAGTGTTTTGCTCTGGCCTTCGCACATCGTCACATCGGCACCCAGGTTTACCGTGGGTTCCAGCGCCAGTTGCACGGTTACAGCAGCCGAGGTAGCCTGGCACCCATTTTTATCGGTTACCGTCACCGTGTAGGTGCCTGGCGTCGAAATCACCACTTCCTGGTAGGGCTGCCCATCAGACCAGCGGTAGGACGTAAATCCATCATTAGCCTTCAGGGTTGTCTTCGATCCTTTTACAATGATAATGGTCCCGGTAGGCGTGGTCGTAACCACGGGGGCCGGATATACCGTCACCATCGTAGCACTGGTGGTGCTGCAGCCGGTGCTGCCAGTGGTCGTCAGCTCTACCTTATAAGTACCAGCTTTGGCATAAGTGTGCGTAGGATGCTGCGCCGTGGAGGTCTGGCCATCCCCAAACTTCCAGCTGTAGCTCATGGTACCCGAGCCAATGGTGCTGGTATTGGTAAACGTGATGCCCGAGCCGAAGCAGGAGTTGCTCGCCGTGAAGGCCGCCTGGGGCGTTTCAATTACCGTCACAGCTTTGCTAATAGCGCTGTAGCAACCTTCTTTGGAGTAAGCCCGCATCGTCACGGTGTAGGTACCGGACTTAGCATAAGCATGGATTGGGCTTTTCACCGAGGCGGAGTCCCCATCCCCAAACAACCACTCATACCGAGAAATGCTGCCTGTGCTGATGCTGGCCGAACCAGAGAACTTTACAGGCTGGTTTGCGCAGTCCGTTACGTAGGTGAAGTTCACACTGGGGCTCGGCTTCTTGTAGCGGTCAATGCGCAGTGTGTCGTTGTTGATGTTGTCATCGTTGGCATCCACCAGCCAGATCTTGAAGCTATACACCCCATCTGTACCCAAATCCTGAGGCTGCTTGAAGGTGTAAGCAATATCATTGTCTGTGCTACCCGGAATGACATCCGTATAGATGGTGCCTTTGTTGACCTGATAGGCCACCTTCAGATTGAGGAGTGGAATATCCCCGTACTGAGCAATGTTCACCGTCACCGGCTCACTGCTGCCCAGGTTGCAGTCCAGCGTTGGGCTTACCAGGCGGGTAATGCCGAAGTCTACCGTAAACTCATCCCCCCCTACGTCGGGTGCGGAACCGTTACGTAACTCTCCATCAATAT
This sequence comes from Hymenobacter sp. J193, assembly GCF_024700075.1. Lineage (NCBI taxonomy): Bacteria > Pseudomonadati > Bacteroidota > Cytophagia > Cytophagales > Hymenobacteraceae > Hymenobacter > Hymenobacter sp. J193. Next base: position 114,314 of record NZ_JAJONE010000003.1, on the reverse strand, counting down.
CCAAGGTTATACCATCCGCCGGAATACCTGCACCGTTTATTTCACGTTGTAAAGGTCGTAGTTCGGTATTCGATTGATAAAAAGGATTTGATGATTTTGAGTTAGGGTCTGCTTTTGTTACCTGTTGCCAAGAGGAAAGGGTATTATAAGCCGTGCCGTTGAAGGATCCAAGTTTGCCGTTGGCGGCGAAGTAGTCGTTGTAATCCCAGTCCCAGATTTTTTTCTCAGGGGCATAGGCATAGACCGCTCGGCCGGTGCCGGTATTGGCAAAAATGTTGTTTTTAACTACCGCTTTGTTGGTGATGCCGAAGCTATAGTAACTGTAATGGTTGTAGGCTGTTCCTGTGCCGGTAACTAGCACGGAGTTAAAGAGAATACGCGTGTCATTGCCGTAGTTGGTGATGCCGCCGTCTGTGGCCTGAACGAAGTTGTTGGCTACCAGTCCATCAGCCGCCTCCAGGTTGATCCCATTGGTGGTGCCACTGATTCGGTTGGCCAGCAATTGAGCTTGGGTATGGGTCAGGTTATAATTGGCGTCCCGTGCCAGCAGATAGATGCCTGTGCCAGGCTGGTCATTGGTAGTGACAGCGGCTAGGGTGATGGTATTGTAGCGTACTAGGGTCTTGCTGTTATGGCGTAAGGTTAGATAAATACCGTTTTGTCCACTAACCTGGTTGCTGTCAATAATGGACTCACTGTTCGCTGCCAGGGCTAGATTCATGCCCGTGCCGGTTTGGCGGATTGTGTTGCCCACTAAATGTACATTGCTGGATGGGGCATATATTTGGTCATAATAAGGGTAGTCTCGTTGGATCTGAGCTGAATCAGCATGAACGCCGATGTGGCCTCCTGTGAGCGTATTATGTTCCATCCAGACACTGTCACTACCGGATATCTGCACATTGGCACTGCTATAATAGCTGTATCCCGAATACACAGGCTGGGTAAGCGTGTTTTTCTGCAGGGCGATGCGTTTGCTGGTAAGCACGCTCACCACTGTGCCGTAAGAGCTACTGTTCTTGAGCGTATTTGACACAAAGGTCACATCTTCGCTCTGCTCAATAGTTACAGGCAAAGAATACGAGCCTGTCGCAGGCGTCGTATTCTGCTCGACCTGGGCTGTACGTACCTTGCTCAGACGTAAGCTGCCTTGTAATTGGTTTTGCTGAACCATTAACCGCTTTCCGCTGATAGTCAGCGAGCCAGTAACTTTATTACGTCGCACGGTCAGCACGGAGTCGCGGTAGCTCAACGAGCCGAGGCTGGCATAGCCCAATATGTTGCTCTCCACCCGGGCGTAGTGCATCGGATAGTAAAGAGCTTGCCCAGTTGCTTGCTGATAATAAGCACCTCCATACATATATAATGAGCCAAGGTTGAGCTTGCGCACCGTGATGTAAGAGTTGCCACGAATCGTGAGACCATCTATACTTACGCGGGTACTGTCCCCGCTTTCGGACTCGAAGGTGAGTGTATTCACTTTCGAATTGCCAGCCACTGTATCTAACTGTACACTCTCCTTGTATAGGCCGTTACGCAGTCGAAAGGTTACCGCGCAGGTCTGCCCGGCTACATTCAAGGCTGTAACGGCTTCCTTAACCGTCGTAAAATCCGGGTTAGTGCCCCCCACTGTGTATATACCACACATGGGAGTAGCTAAATCCTTAACAATAATAGTGTCATTGGCAGCTTGGCAGGCTAGCTGCCCATTAGGCGTGTTAGCCCAGGCTTTCACAGAATAATATTTTCCGCCAACGAAATTGTAGCTTCCGATAGAAATAGTAGCATTAGCTGACCCCGTGAGTGAGCCGGTCCAAGAATAGGGCTTCTGTGTTACACCATTCACCTGCCACTGCACTACGGCCGAACTCATTGAAGTCGTGCTTTGGTTTTGCAGCACAACTTGGATATTCCGGTTACCAATGGGGAGTTGCTGTGGTAGATCTACAAAAGCGTTCAAGCCGACGTCAGGTGTGCATGGGGTATACTCTTGAGCACCAATGTCGGCAGCACTGCCCCGGGTTACTCCATCAATATCTTTAGGAAACTCAGTGAGAGATATGCCAGCGTTGCGCAGCAGAATCTGGCTGATGCCAGGCGCGGTTTTGCTGATAAAATATGGGTTCACGGCTTGGCTGTGTGCATCCATATTGGTTGCCTGCTGCCACTCCTTCAGCGTAGAGTAGGTTTTGTCGAACGTTCCAAGTTTACCACTAGCAGCAAAATAGTCGTTGAAGTCCCAATCCCAGGTTTTGTTTTGGGGAGCATAGACGTAGATAGCTTGGCCCGCACCGGTATTCGCGAACACATTATTCTTGACTACAGCTTTGTTGCTCACACCGTAGCTATAGTATGCTTGGTGATTGTAGGCGGTGCCTGCGCCGGTAACTAACACAGAGTTGAAGAGGATACGCGTATCGTTACCGTAGTTAGTAATACCGCCATTTGTGGCCTGCACGAAGTTGTTGGCCACTAGGCCGTCAGCTGCAGACAGCGTAATACCGGTGCTTGCGCCGCTGATTCTGTTAGCTAGTACTTGCGTTTGGGCACTAATTGGGTTATAATTTGTGTCTCGGGCACTAAGACTAATGCCAGTACCTGCCGAATAATTGGTGGTACTTTTTAGCTTAAGGGTATTATAACGCACCAACGCTTTACTGTTGTGCCTCAGGGAGAGTTCGATGCCACTTTGTCCACTTACCTGATTACTGTCAATGACGGCCCCGCTATTTTCCCAGAGGTTGAGGCTGATGGCGGTGCCACTGGCCGCCTGGGTAATGGTATTGTTCTTGACCACCAGCTGGCTGACACTGCGGTACGTGTTGCGATAAGTAGACGTTCCTGTTTCGCTGTCATACTCACTGCTAGCACTTACCACGGCGGAATCGGCCCGTACTCCATAGCCACCTCCAGCCATGGTGAGTTGGTTGCCTTCTATTCGTACCGTGTCACTGGCCGAGAGCTGCACGGCTGCCAAGTAGGAATAGTTGTTGTTGCTGCTGCCATCCTGGGGAGGGGGAACAACGGCATTGGCTACGGCCCGCGGGAAGACGTTATTGAGCAGCTCCACGCGCCGGCTGCCCGTCACGCCCACGCTGGTGGCGGCTGTTGTGTTGTTGGAGCGGTTCTTTACCAGGCTAACCCGTAAGCTTCTCTCCACTGCGACTCCCCGGTTGAGCTCATTGTCCTCCACGCGGGCATCTGCCGTCTCGCGCACGGTAAGTTCCTGGAGCACATTGCCTGTAATCTGCACATTGCGGGTTGAAATACGGGTGTAGTCGAAAGGGCTACTACTGCCGTAGTAATAGTTATTCGTGCCTACATAGAGAGTGCCCAGGGTATTCTTGGTGGCCACAATCTGGCGGCCACTTAGATAAGCCGATCCTGGATACGAGGTCGTGGTGCCACGCGTGCGCAGCAAGCTCAGCACCGAGTCGACCTGCAATGAGAGACTGCCATAGGTTGTTGCTGTACCTACCTGGCAGCTTTCTACCCGCAGATGGTGGGCGCTTTTCTTGGTGCCAAACTGATAAGCATTCGCATTCCCTACCGATAACTGCCCTACGCGCAGTTTGCGCACGGTCAGGTAGGCCGTGCCGTAGGCCGTTATTCCCTTCACTTGCACCCGGGTGCTATCCCCACTCTCGGATTCAAGGGTGATGGAGTTCGAGGCACTCGTGTTGCCGGCTACGGGTGATAGTGTGGCCGACTCATCATAAATGCCATTGCGCAGCCGCAGGGTCACGGCGCAGGTCTGTCCGCCCACGCTCAGCGCGGTCAGTGCTTCGCTCACGGTAGGGAAGTCTGGCGCTGTGCCCCCTACTGTGTATACCCCGCACATGGGCGCTGCCAAATCCTTAACAGTTATAGTATCGTTGGCTGTGCTGCAGGCCGGTTGCCCATTAGGGTGATTCGCCCACGCTTTAATCGTGTAGTAGCGCCCCCCACGAAACTCATAGTTGCCGACAGTCACCACCGCATTGGCTGCGCCAGCCAGCGAACCTCTCCAAGTATAGACAGGCTGCATTACACCGTTGACCTGCCAGTATACCGTGGCCGAAGTCATAGCTGTTAAGCTCTGGTTTTGTAGTAGCACCTGTATTGGCTTACTGCCAGTAGGCAGGGGATTTTGCAACCCAACAAATGCATCTAGTCCTACATCTGGAGTGCAGGGCGTATATACTTTGGCGCCCATGTCAGGCACTGCCGCGCGCGTTACCTCATCAATATCTTTTCCTAACCCAGCTACTGCTACACCAGAGGCACGCAGCGCAATGTGGTTTATGGACAGATCAGTGCGGGAGGTGAAGCGTGGGTTTACATTTTTGGAATGGGAGTCCAAGCTGCTGGTTTGTTGCCATGCAGCCAGAGTCGCTTGGGTATTGACTAACTTACCAGAAGCTGCGAAGTAGTCGTTGTAGTCCCAGTCCCATGCTCGCTGGGTGTCCAGGCTCACTGTGGCGGATACACCGGTTCCTGTGTTAACAAACAAGTTGTTCTTAACCGTGGCTGTATTTACACCTGAGCCACCGGAATAGGTGCTATAGTAGTTATTGGAAAAATTGAAGCTAGGCTCGCTACCAGTAACTAGCACCGAGTTAAAGATGATGCGATTATTGTTGCCAGTGCAGTTCAGACCAGTTCTTGATGCCTGCACGAAGTTGTTGGCAATGGTACCACTGTTATCAGTAATGCTCATGCCGCTACCAGCCCCGCTAATCCGGTTGTTTAGTACCTGGACTTGGCCACTTCCTGGTATCCAACTATATTGATTGAAGGGATTCTGGGACTGAATCAGCAGACCTGTTCCGGCATAAGGCGTGCTATCATAGTAACCGTAGCGTAAGGCCAAAATGCGTAAAGAATTGCCCTGGACTAGTGGACGAAGACTAGTTTTGGTAGTTGGCCGTAGATAAAGCTCAATGCCATTCTGCGCCGCGATGGAATTGTTTTGCACAATAACTCCGCTATTTTCCCAGAGGTTGAGGCTGATGGCGGTGCCACTGGCCGCCTGGGTAATGGTATTGTTCTTGACCACCAGCTGGCTGACACTGCGGTACGTGTTGCGATAAGTAGACGTTCCTGTTTCGCTGTCATACTCACTGCTAGCACTTACCACGGCGGAATCGGCCCGTACTCCATAGCCACCTCCAGCCATGGTGAGTTGGTTGCCTTCTATTCGTACCGTGTCACTGGCCGAGAGCTGCACGGCTGCCAAGTAGGAATAGTTGTTGTTGCTGCTGCCATCCTGGGGAGGGGGAACAACGGCATTGGCTACGGCCCGCGGGAAGACGTTATTGAGCAGCTCCACGCGCCGGCTGCCCGTCACGCCCACGCTGGTGGCGGCTGTTGTGTTGTTGGAGCGGTTCTTTACCAGGCTAACCCGTAAGCTTCTCTCCACTGCGACTCCCCGGTTGAGCTCATTGTCCTCCACGCGGGCATCTGCCGTCTCGCGCACGGTAAGTTCCTGGAGCACATTGCCTGTAATCTGCACATTGCGGGTTGAAATACGGGTGTAGTCGAAAGGGCTACTACTGCCGTAGTAATAGTTATTCGTGCCTACATAGAGAGTGCCCAGGGTATTCTTGGTGGCCACAATCTGGCGGCCACTTAGATAAGCCGATCCTGGATACGAGGTCGTGGTGCCACGCGTGCGCAGCAAGCTCAGCACCGAGTCGACCTGCAATGAGAGACTGCCATAGGTTGTTGCTGTACCTACCTGGCAGCTTTCTACCCGCAGATGGTGGGCGCTTTTCTTGGTGCCAAACTGATAAGCATTCGCATTCCCTACCGATAACTGCCCTACGCGCAGTTTGCGCACGGTCAGGTAGGCCGTGCCGTAGGCCGTTATTCCCTTCACTTGCACCCGGGTGCTATCCCCACTCTCGGATTCAAGGGTGATGGAGTTCGAGGCACTCGTGTTGCCGGCTACGGGTGATAGTGTGGCCGACTCATCATAAATGCCATTGCGCAGCCGCAGGGTCACGGCGCAGGTCTGTCCGCCCACGCTCAGCGCGGTCAGTGCTTCGCTCACGGTAGGGAAGTCTGGTGCTGTGCCCCCTACTGTGTATACCCCGCACATGGGGTCGTATGCATATAAGGTGGTCTTAATAGTATCATTAAATGCATTCGGATCAATCTTGCCATTAGGATTGCTCTGCCACACTTTTAGTTTGACAGGTTTACCCATAGGGAAGTTATAGCTACCAATTTGTATATCATTAGCCGATGCCCCGAGGGATAAAGCACCTGTCCAGTTATAATTTGGCTGTACTACATTATTTATTGCCCAGCCAATGGTGGTGTTAGTGAGAAGAGTAGCTCCAAAATTGGTTAATCTTATCTGGATAGGCCTTACACCTGATCTGAAAGGCATTGATGGTCCTTCTAGAGCACTAATACCGGCATCAAGTGACAAGGGAGCATATACTCTTATGTTATCAACCGCCCAATAGTGGGAGCTATTGCCCTCCCAGCGAAACCGTATTTTGGCGGCCGATGCTCCTCGCACATAGCTAGAAATATTATATACCTCACTTTGGGGATTAGCTGTGCTATCGGAATACGAAGCCACAAATTGCCAGATGAAACCGTTGTAGACTTCCACAGTCCCAGTACCGCCTTTGCCACCCGCAAAAAAATGGTCAAAGTACAGTATTGTATTTTGGCTTACAGAGGCATCAAAGAAGCGAGTCTCCAGTGTAGATGTCTCCTTTTTACCATCTGGAGAGTAATTTTCACTGTCAAAAATGGCGAAGCTGCCGGAGAAAGGGTAGTTGATATTCCGCCCTCCGGGGTTATCGAAGTGCCACTTATCGGTGGCAGGCCCGGAACCGGCACTGTTGAGCCAGCCGGTAGGCGGCGTAGTGCCCGAGGCGGAGGAAAAGTCTTCGTTCAGGATATAGGTCTGAGCAAAGGTGCGGCCCGTATCTCCCAGAATGAGAAACAAGCACAACAGCAAAGCCCGGTGCCAGGACCGGGTAGCAGTAAATTGACCAACAAAGGAATAATTAACCGCGCGTAGGGGTGTCACCATAGATAAAATGGCAAGTGGGATGAAACACAAGAAATTGCAAGAGGGCAGAGTACTATCTAGCCAGCTACTAGAAGATAATTAGCTACTCACTAATAGTATACTAGTACACGTAGGTATAGGACAATGACTATACAAAGCACAGTGTTTTATCTGACTTAAACAACTTCCTAAAGTTATATCTAACAAGTCTCTTTAACGCCGCAAGACTTTATGCAGGTGCTCAACCTGCTACCGCGTATCAGGCAGTAGTCGATAGCTCGACTTGCGGTACTGGACGGCATCTTGGGGTGGTCTAGCTGAAACGGACAGCGCGAAGTCTTAACTTCCGCTGCCCATGAACGAAAAATTGAATCCTAGTGGGTTGCTCACCACCCGCAAGAAATACACGCCCGCCTTTAAGGGCGAGTGCGTGCGCCAAGTGGCCGCCGGTGCTCGGCAAACGGACGTGGCCCGCGCCCAAGGCATTTCGCCGGCCTTGCTTGGCCGTTGGCAGCGCCAGGCGCTGGAACAGGCCGTGCCCAGCAGCGCGGAGCGCGACGAAGTCAAACGGATACGCGCCGAACTCAAGCGCGTGGAAATGGAGCGCGATATGTTAAAAAAGTCGTGACCAGTTGCCTGCTATAGACGTAGGATCTCCCAACCGCCTCAGTCATGAGCCGCTACGCGTTTGTTCAGGCCTGTACGGAGCCCTGGCCCGTGCAAGTGCTCTGCCGCGTGCTCGGCGTCAGCTGCGCTGGTTATTACCAGTGGCGGAGCCGTCCCCAGCCCACACCCGCCCCGTGGCAGGTGGCCGCACCCGCTGCCTTCACCCGCCACGCCCGGCGCTACGGCACCCGCCGTCTGCGGGCGGAATTGCGCGCCGTGGGGCGCTATGCGCTGCGCTCCTGGCTGCACCGGCACGGACTGCGGGCGCTGAGCACCCGTCCCCAACGGCCCCGCACGACCGTGGCTGCCCCCGCCACCGTGGTAGCCGAAAACCAGTTACTGGGCCAGCCGGCTCCCACCGCCCCGAACCAGGTCTGGGTCGGCGACATCACCTACTTGCCCCTGCTGGGCGGACGCTGATGCTACTTAGCCACTTGGCGTGATACCTGCTCGCGCCGGGTCGTGGGCTGGCACCTGGCCGCGCAGATGCCCACCGAACTCGTGTTGCTGGCCTTGGAACAAGCCTTGACGTTACGCCAACCCGCGCCGGGTTTGATTATTCACGCCGACCCCGGCAGCCAATATACCAGCGCCGCCTGCCGTGCCCAGCTTCAGTCGGCCCGGTAATCCGTACGACAACGCCCAGGCCGAAGCCGGCTGGAGCACGCTCAAAACCGAACTGTCGCCCGGTGGCAGCCCTTTTGCCTCCCTCGAAGAAGCTCGCCTCGAAGTAGCCCACTACCTCGATACGTACTTCAACCTGGACCGCCGTCACTCCGCTCTGGGCTATCGCGCGCCCCACCAATTCGAACACGACCTGAAAACCATCCTATCTTAGCTCACTGTCTGTTTTTACTGGACCACCCCAATCGGTAGCCTTTGAACTTTCGCTCTGCGTCTAAAATGTGTATCTCCTGGCCATCAGGAGTAAAAGCAAAGTCGCATTCAACGGCCATTGGAGAAGACCCTGTTAGAGATAAAGCTACCTAGCATCATCTAGCGCGAACAGTGCTATTTTAAAATCAGGCGGTTAGGCCAAATTTTTTCCTAAGACGCCCTCTCTCGCTGGCATAGTCCCACTCGACTAGCAGGAAATTCTTTGGCTGCAAGCCCACTTGCAAGCCTGCCTCCAACCATCGCGGCTGCGTAGCCCGGATTCGGTCTTTTTTTAGGCGTTTGAGTTCGGCAAACACAATGGTTTCGCCATTCCAACCCACTACATCCCAACACCCAGCGTAGCTGTTGCCGTTGGCCAACGCGATCTTTTCAGCAAGCCCTGAATCCTGAGGTCCGTGATTGGCTCCTGTTGCTGGCCGGCCAGCCCGGCATCGGCCCACGTCGTGAAGTGGTGAGGCGTCATCGCGCCGGCCCCGTAGGTTTCCACCCAAAGAATTTCCTGCCAGCCGGATAGCCGGACTAGCTCGTACACGCAGAGTTCCTCAAAAACCGGCCGGCCACCAAAGTCAATCAGCGGTTTGTTGCCGAAGGTGTTGTTGAGGGGGGCACCGGCCCACCGTCATAGCTGCAGTTCAACTTTTGGCACGGTCAGTTCCCGGCCCGCGCACATCAGGGCTTCCGTTGTAGTCGGCCTTAACAGGCTGGGATAAGTTAAGCTCATAGAAGGTGTCAGGATTTCGGTCAAACTATAAGTCCTTAGTGGAGTTTAGTCTTTACGCCAACGACGGGCGGGTCGGGGCTTTCCTACCCACATGCCATATTCCTTCCGCAAGAGCTGCAGCGCCTCCTGGTCAAACACCATGTCAAAGTAAGGGTCAAACTTCAGCAACCGACCAAGCAACACCGGTTTGTCGCCGGGAGCATCCTGCCGGTCGATGATGAGTGCCTCCACCGTCCGCGGTTCTAGGGTATTGTGCAGACCCAACGCAACGATTGCTAATCCCTCCTTGGTTTTGCCTAAAAACAGCGGGGTATTGAACCAGGTATTTTCCTCTGAGCGCGACTTACGGTAGTTGGGGTATGGCGTATCGAAGCTGGTCATAGAAGGGCAATAAGAAGGAAACGATGCTGTACTGTCCGGCTGGCTCCTTAAATTTACCATGCTCGTAGGAGCGCCCCGAAAGTCCGACGCGCTGTTATGGTGCGGCGGGCTTTCTTTTCCATTTTAGCTCAAGGCCTGCCGTGCCCAATAGGGAGCATTACTGCTGGGCTTATTCCGGTTACTTGGAACAAAAAGAGCCGCCCTTTCGAGCGGCTCTTTCAATCTGTTGGTACCTGCTGTTGCGCGTCTACCCCGCGTTTCAGTGGTATAACATGCCACAAGTATACTTCTGCCACTTTTACGCCTAGCAGGAGGGCCTAGCTCACCCTCAGCCGGTACACCGCTGGGCGGGATAATCACCACTTCGTAGCGGTCAGGGCTGTATTCGGCGAGATGCGGTTTTGGGCCGCTACCATGGTTTCCTCGGTACTGCTTACGCCCGATACGGTGGCATTAGAGCTTGGACCGGGACTATCAAAATACACTTTCATAATGGATGATAGAACTGATTTACTTCTGCACTGTGCGCCAGGTGTCATACCCCTCAAGCCGACGGTACTTAAGAATTGGCTTGCTCACTTCCCGCGCTGCAATCGGTATAAACTCACCGCAATCATTGTCATTGGAACCGCGGACCGTTATTTGGGCCATCACTTTTTGCTCTAAATACTGAAGCTCGTATTCTCCGTTTGGACGCTCAGCCAAAAGCCACTCAAAATTGACCATCCCTTTTACCTTCGATTGCAGTTCAGGAGCAGCGGTCGAGGTAACTTCCAAGCGAATACCTTTCTTCTTCACGATGAAGGATGCTACCATCGTTTCGGGCGAACTGGTTTTAGTAGCTGAGAATACCATCGTGGTAGAGGATTTCACGCTGAAGGTGTCCCGGCCTACGGCGATACGGCCAGGCCTAAACTTCAGCAGCGTTTCCAACGTGGATTCGTTGTAACCAGCATAGCTAGGGTTCTTCACAACTACTGCCCCGGTTTCATCGATCATCAGGAGAGCACTAAAGTGAGTGGCTTTAGTATTGGTGTAAAACGCTAGTAGGTCCTGAGGCTCGCCGGTGAAGTGATAGCAAGTGCTTAGGTCCGAAGATGGAAACACATAGCCGTTTTTAATCTGTTCCTCTAACTCTGCTTTTTGCGCTGCGCGGGCACTTACCAGCGCGCTTTGTCGCATTTTCTCCGCTGCAACCCTCTCCGTCGCAGTTAAGGTCGTGGTCGTAATGAACAGCGTTCGACGGACGTGAAGCTTTACGGTGGCTTCCCAATCATCATCATACTGAATCTGCTGACGGCTTACCATCTGGTCGGTATCAAGCTCCGATTTGAACACAACTAGGCGCGAGGTTCCACTGTGGTACGTGGTCTTGTCAGTAGTTGCTTCTATCCGCGTTATCGGCTTCACCACGTCGGGACGAGCTGCGCCCCGCTGCAGGGTAATGGAAAAGTTGGACTTGGAGATAACAATCTTACCACCGCCGTACTGTTGCCCCCCATTTCGATACAGTCCCATGCCGTTGCGCACGGGAACGCGCAAATCCAAAATATTCGAATTCCAGAGCATAATGGTGTAGGTGCGCTGAGCGGTTGCAACCAAAGGCAGCACCAAAGCGCAGATTAGTAGCAGTAGCTTCATAAAAGCAAAATCAGTGAGGGCAAGCCGGTAAAGCTAGTAGGTTCGAGTTGATAGAAAAAAGCGGGAAGCGTTACTGGACTACCTGGAAATAAGCAACCTGCGCTTGAAACGTAGCCGTCGGTAACTGCTAATCGGTAACTGCTAATACAATGAAAACATGTGGGCTGTCGGGGAAAACGGATTAGCTGAGTAGGTATGCTCAGGCTCAATAGCCCCCGCTACATCAAGCGGGGTGCCTCCCATTGTAAGGTCCGGTTTTTTAAGCCCACAATGTTGGTGTAAGTGAACTCCTACGTTTCACAAAATGGCTTCAAATCGACCCATCCAAACATTGCAAGTGGCCCTGCACGTAAGTTAGCGTATTTGCGTAGGGAGCCATCAAAAACAGGGGTTCTGGCACCATTAGCGCAATATCTTGTGAAAAATCCCTTTCTAAGGAGAATTTTTCACAAGATATTGCGTACATTTGTGTCATTAATCCTTCGCACGCCACTGACTCAAGCGCATCTGCGAAGCTATTTTTAACGACATCACGGCGCCTCTGGCTTAACTGCTAGGGGCGTTGCTGTTTCCTAACCTTTGGCCGCTGCCGCCTCTCGCTGCATGAACTACTACACGAAACAGCCCCAAACAAGCGAGGCGCTCATTCAACTACTTCAAAGCCGAGGCCTATTGATTCCGGACCACGCACGGGCCATTAAGTACTTGGAAAGCATCGGGTACTACCGTCTTAGCGGCTACATGTACCCCTTGCAGGTGCCCGGCAAGTTGCATCACTTTGTGGAAGGTACAAGTTTCGATGATGTTGTGTGCATGTACAAATTCGATAAGCGCCTGCGGGCAATCGTTATGGAGTATATGGAACGTATTGAAGTAGCCTTGAGGGCCAAATTGACTAACTATTATAGCGCGGTCCACGGCTTCTTTTGGTACGCCGATGCTTCCTTATTCAGTGATAAGTCGACAGCAACAGCTATCCTCTACGGCATTCAGGAAGACTTTAAGCTACCCAAAGAACAGTTTCTGAGGGCATTTAAAAACAATTACCCGAGGGAGCCACTCCCGCCGTCGCAGATGGCGTTGGAAACTTTGTCGCTGGGGGAGTTGGCCCGCTTGTACAAAGCGCTCACCACTGACCCCATAAAATTGCAAATCGCCTCGGATTTCCGCGTAGCCGCTTCCTCGCTGGAGACCTGGTTTGTTTGGTTAACCAATGTGCGCAACGTATGTGCGCACCACTCCCGGCTCTGGAACCGAAACATGTCCGCGCTACGCCCGAACATGCCTTCGCGCAAGGCCTATAAGTTTGCGGTATCGATGCCCGATGATGCCAACACGAATATGTACGGCGTCGTGGCGCTAATGCATCGGCTGCTTAAGTCCTTCAATCCGAACAACACTTTTGCCATCCAGGTCGAGGCGCTGATTCAACTCCATAGGGTGGACGCGACGCTCATGGGATTTCCGCCAGTTTGGCAAACCGCCGCGGTTTGGCACCACGAATAAGGTAAAACGGTGATAATAAACACGGACGTATTGTGAGGCACTGGCCTGATAAAACCTGTATATATTAGTAGTCCGGGGGTGATATACATCAAGGTGATGCCGTATAAGCCACTATGTTAATGATTCATCATGTGAGCGGCCGGTGCGCAAGCCAGCAGTTTCGCAAAAACGGCAATAGCTGCGGCCGGGCCAAGTACCAGTGCAGGTGTTGCGACCATCAAGGCTATTTTTAGCCAGCGACGCGGGCTCGGGCCACACGCTACGCCCAAGTGGAATGCTGCTGGCGGAACGCGTCTAGCAACGCGCGATTGTGCGTTTGACTGGTGTCTCGCGCATGACGGTGGCCAAGCTGGCAAAAAAAGTGCACACCACACTGCGCCTTCTGCCTCAGCCCAACTGGCCCTGCTTGCTAGAACTTGACGAGATGTGAACGTTTGTGGGACGTAAGCGGCGAAAATTCTGGCTAGGGCTGGCCGTATAGCGCCGCACTCGACGCATTGTCGCTTGGATGCTGGGCTGGCGTGGAACGGCTACGCCTTGCAGTTCACGTTAGAGCAGGAGCTGTGCAAAAGAATAGCGGCGTGATGCCTAGAAAAAATGGCTTATAAAAAGTGGTTTTAATATTGAAAAACGGCCCTCGGCGAAACCGGAGCCGTCTTTTGCCTATAATAAGCACCGAAAAAGGCCCAAATTACTCTACTGCAATGCTCATTTCCTTACCCATGCTGAGCACTGCGGCCGAATTATTCATGATGGGCAGCCTAACCAGCAGCACCCGCGGCGAGGCCAGCACAGGCCTGGGTATCGCCATCCGAGCCACCGGCAACGGACACAGTCTCGAACTGAATGGTCGAGCATTTCAGGCTGGAAGCCGACCCAGAGTCGGTGGCCCATACCTTGACACCTTGCTATATTAGCCTAACCAAGGCATTGCATCCAGGGCCTTTGAGGTGCGGCTACCAGGTAAAAATGCCCGCATCATCTTCTGCAATACCCTGGAAGAAGTTATCGCCGTGCTGGCCTCGCCGAGGAAGTAGCCTGCCTTACCCAAGCCATGCACTACGGGGCACTGGACGAGAAGCGCTGGCGGGGCTCCTTTGGCATCGTCGGCCAGTTGGCCTACTTGAGCAGCGGAAGGAAGCGGCCTGCCCCCCGCTTTGCCGTAGGCCAGACAATCAGCACCTTTTCTCCCCTAAGCGCCTACCAGGTCGAAGGTATTCAACTTTTATGCGATGTGTATAATCGGCGCGGGTTTGGGCCACTGGGCGAATGGCACTACCTGGTTGGCTGCCCACACAGTGCTTACCCAATAGCGGAAACTAACGCCGCCGCCGTGCCCCCTGACCTGCTCAAAGCCAGACCTAAGGCAGCTTGCTGACTCCCCTTTGCCGGCAGGGCACCAGGGAGTCAGGCCAGCTCAAATAAAAGACATAGCAACTAAATTTAGTTGCTATGTTTGAGGCGTGGCCGGTATTCAGCCTCCGCGTAAGCCGAAAAGCGAGTAGAGTAGGCATCTGTATTTTCTCTTTCGATACCATGAAAAAAAAATTCACAAACATCCTGCACTCTGTGCGCCAAAAGGGTAAAAAGGTAGCCGTGGTGGGCGCTTTGTCCGCCGGCATGATGGTGGCCGTAGCGCCAGCGAACAAGGCGGAGGCTAAGTGGTTTGGCACTGCCGTAGAGTGTGACGGCTTCGGCGACGCCCGCAGCGTAACCCGCTTCTTCGGCATTGCCATTTCCGAAGGCGGTACGGTTCCTAACTCGGCCATGTGCCAGTAACCATAGCCATTGTAGTAGTAAAAAAGGTCAATACCGGGTAGCGATGCCCGGTATTGCTTTTGTTTCCGACCTTGTAGGTTCACAAAGCTATTATGCTCGCAGCTCTGCTCCTTTTTAGCGGTTCGTTGCTTACCAGCAACCCCGACTCTATCAAGCCCATCGCCCCGCAAACCTTAGCTGGCGTAACTATTCGACCAGGTCAGGAAGTCACCGTTACGCCCTTTGGGGAGAAGGTTAAACCCCTACGTACGTACTACCTGATTGCAGGCACTAACATTGCCGTACAACTGCCGGCCAGCACCAGAGGTACCCTCCGTCGCATTCAGATCCAGCTGAAGCCAACGGACGTGCGCGCCGGGCGCCTGCGCGTGCAGCTGCTGGCCGCTCCGGAAGGAATTGTCAGCACAGTACCGGAAGAAGCCCAGCTACTGCCGGCACCGATTTACGTTACCCCACAACAGATTAAAGAAGCCCCTAAGGGCTTGCTGACGCTGGATGTAACGGAGTATAATATCCCTATGCCGAACGGCGGCGTTTTCGTCCTGGTAGAAGGGCTGGGCTCCCCCCAGGGCACCGAATTATGTGGCCATGACGATGCCAGCGAAAGGCTCGGGAGCTGCCACGGTCGTGACGGGTGGCGACGACGGCTATGAAACAACCAGGCTAACGGAGTGGGCAGAGCTGGAGCTGGCCACCTCCAACACCGAGCCCCGAACGTGGATAAAAGGTACCGACGGCCGCGGCTGGACGTTGCGCAAGCCTCGGGAGGACCCTAAGAAAGTAATCAACAGCCGCGTTTCCGTGGTAGTAGCAAAGGATTAAACTAGCCTGTAGAGCCTGACATTAGTCAATTGAATGAAAGCCCTCTGGCTGCGTAGCCAGGGGGCTTTCGATTTTAATCAGACATGACTTTCAAAGTTCCTCTCGCTGTTCCTCGCTCTGCCAGAACGTCCGAAACGGTTTTTGCCAGTAGGTTGGCTTTATAATAGCTCTGGCAGGATCACACCATTTCCTTTCATATATGAATCCGTTTGACCTTGAACAGCACATCCGAAACAACCGACGCCTGGACGTGCTCAAAAACTTCGAGCACAAAACGCTACAGGAGTTAAAGCCCGAGTATATCGATAACAACGTCTTGAACGTGGACCTGGACACGCCCATTTACCGGCTGTTCAACGAGGAGTACTTCTACCAGATGCTGGAGCAGCAGCAGCTGACGTTGGTGCGCACCAGCTGCTGGCAAGACCCCTTCGAGAATTTCCTGCTGGGCGCCCGGTGGGAGACGGTCAACGGTACGCCCATCAACGTGGCCTCGACCCGCGATCGGTACTACGGCCAGTGCTGGACGTTGCGAAAGGAATGCGACGGGATGTGGCGCAATTACCGAGGCGCCCGCAAGGACAAGGACGGACCGGAGCCATTCGCCTTCAAGGTAGCCACGACGGTGCGGAAGCTGATGGATCAATTCTACAACATTTCCGAGCAGTTTCACGAGTTGAGCTACTTCATGGGCAAAGTCCAGTACTGTACGGATGAGCAAATCCAGCAGTTCTTTTCCGAGCCCGAACACATGAACACGGCGGCGCACCAGGCAAACCTGCGGTACACCGAAACACTATTCATCAAACGCATGCCGTTCAGCTACGAAGAAGAAGTGCGGTTGATCTACAGCGACAACCTGGAAAGCACGCGGCACGCGGTTGACAAAGGAAAGTTGTACCCCGTGCTAATTGACGCCAACACGCTCTACGATTTCATTGAGTTGGACCCGTGGATGAAAGAGCCAGAGCGTGAAGCGGCGGAGGCAAGGATAAAAGCGGCGGGCTACGGCGGCCTCATAACCCAATCTGGTCTGTACACCAATCCCAACTTCGTTGTGAAACTGGCGGTAAACTTCTAGCCACCTCCATCCGGCAAAAGCCCTGGTCTGACAAGGCCGGGGCTTTTGGTTTTTCTAGAGGGCTGCAGGGCTGATAAAAAGCCTTTATATTGCATATAAATAGCAACAAAATAGGCCTTAAAGCGTTAAAATAGCACAACGCAAGCTTTCCTGAATGCCTCTTCACCACCCGCTCGACTTCATCCAGCCCGAGGAGCCGGGCATGATCAAATTTAACGGCACGCCCATCGGCGGATGCTTGGCGGACGCGGAGCAGGCCCTACGCGGCCGTTATGCGCTGGTCAGCTACGAGCGGCCGGACCAGCTGCGCCTCGTGCTGGAGGTGTGCCGGGGTTTCGTGCTCGACAATGGCGCCTTTAGCCAGTGGCGCAGAACGACGCCTACCTGGGCCGCTGGCCCCAGCACCTGCCGGGCGTGCCGGTGTACCACATGCACCAGTCCTTGGACCGGCTGTTGTGGCTGGCCCAGAACTACGAAACGGTAGCGCTCGGCGGTGGCATCGGTTACGAGGTGCTGAAAAGCCGGGGCTGGTGGCAGCGCATCCGAGAAATGATGGATGTGATAACCGACGAGCACGGCCGGCCACTGTGCCGGCTACACGGCCTGCGGATGCTCGACCCCAAGGTGTTCACCGTGCTGCCGCTTACTTCGGGTGACTCCACTAATGTGGCCCGCAACAGCGGCCAGGTAGCTTGGTTTACAGGCACCACTGCCAAAACGCGCGGCGACCGGGCCTGCCTGATTGCCGACCGCATCGAAGCCTATGATTCGGCCCGCAGCTGGCGCCGCAATGGCCGGCAGATCTCTTTGTTCGGTTCTTTCCCCAGCGTCGCGCAGGCGGCCTGATTTTGCCTCTTTTCTTCACTTCAACCCCACACCATTATGCGCCATTCACGCATTCCCCACGCCAGCTTTACCTACGAGTTCAGCTGTGACAACATTCTGCAGATCATCGACGAGGACCAGGGCAAGACTGTCACCAACGATATCGATTACGTGCTGAGCGAAATCAGCCGGGAAGAAAACCGCCCACTTAGCGGATGCACGGTGATATACCGCGACTCTATGGGCTTCTGGGACGGAGTAGCACTTACGGCTTCCGGACAATTCTCGAACTTCTACTCCGTGCGTGAAACCAACCAGGAAAAGGCCCTGCAGAAGGTGCGTGGTACTATTACGTGACAAGGGGCAGTAGGAGTAGAAATGCACAAAGGGGCCAAATGAGGCCCTTTTTGGTGGACAAATGGCAACATGCTACTCTCTTTAGCGTATATATTTAGCAACAAAGGCATCGTGCACTAATCCCCTTAGCACCTATGTTCAACGCTGAATTTTTCCCCTCGACACCGGCCGTAATCGAACGCATGTTGCAGCCGTGGCTGGCCCAGCCTCGCGACACCGCCCGCGGCATGCGGGGCTACCATCAGTCGGACCTACTGAAAATGACGGTTTGCGACTCCAGCGCCGGCAGCGGGGCAATTCTGGATTGGATTGATGAGCACCTGCGCCGCACCCATGACGGACATTGGAACAGCTACAGCAAGCACCTGTACGCGTGTGAAATCGACCAGGAATTAAAGGCCATGCTTCAGGGCAAAAACTACAAAGTCATTGCGGATGATTTCCTGGAGTACACCGGGGATCACCAATTCGACTTAATTGTCATGAATCCTCCCTTCAGCTGCGCCGATAAGCACATTCTGCACGCGTTCAAGACGGTAGCGCCCGGGGGCCACGTGGTTTCCATCCTGAACTCGGAAACGATCAATAACCCGTTCACCGAAACACGCCAGCTGCTGGCCAAGCTTATTGCGGACTACGGTACGGCCCCCGTCGAGGAGCTGGGGCAGGTATTCCTGGCGGAAGACGCCGAGCGCAAAACCGACGTGCACGTTTCCCTAATCCGTCTGCAGCGCCCAGCCGAACGCGACCCGCTCAATTTTGATTTCCACAGCCACCGTACGACCTACGACGGCCCGGACCTGAGCGAGGAAATGTTTAAGGATGCCGTAATGGTGAACGATGTAATCGGCAATATGATGGTCGGCTACGAGCAGGCAAAACAGGCCTTCGTAGAGTATATGCGGGCCCGCAGTGCCCTGCAGTTTTACGGTGCCGGGCTGGTGAACTATCAGCGGGATATTCTGGACGTGGCCAACGAGGCCCTTGCCAGCAGCGAAAACCAGCGGGCGAGGTACAATGAGTTCAGCGACAGTCTGAATCAAAGCGCCTGGCACGTGGTGCTGGACAAACTAAATATCCAGAAGTATATGACGCACCAGGTCCGGCAGGACTTCGCCAAATATGGTCGCGCGCAGGGCTACATGCAGTTCAATAAGGAGAACGTGGCTAGCTTGGTCGAGATGGTATTTGAGAATCGAGGTACCATCCTTGAAAAGGCCGTGGTAGCCGTGTTCGACATTTTTACCAGCTATTACAAGGAAAACCGTTGCCACGTGGAAGGCTGGAAAACCAATGACCGGTATAAGGTAAATCGCAAGATCATACTCCCGAGCTGGGTACGCTGGGACGACTGGAGCACACCGCGCGACCTGAAAACCTACGGCAGCCGCTTTGCCATGAACTACCATCTGTACGATCAATATAATGATATAGATAAAGTGCTCTGCTATTTAACCGGCGAGGACTATGATAAATGCTATACCATCCGCCAGGCCCTGGAAACGCGCTTTAACCGTCTAGGAAAGGTTTACCCCGGCGAACAGTTCGACAGCGAATGCGAAAGCCAGTTCTTTAACCTGCGCTTCTTTAAAAAGGGCACCCTGCACCTTGAATTCAAAGACGAAATGCTGTGGCAGGAATTCAATTTGCGGGCCTGCGCGGGTAAAATGTGGTTGCCGGAGCCGGAAATGAAGGCTTACCGTGAACGGAAACGCAGTCCGTTTGACCCGGCATCAGCCGAGGCCGAGCCCCTGCCGAAACTAAGGGCCCTCGAAGCCCCATCCAAAGAAACCGCCCCCGCTCAGGAGCAGCCAACCGTACGCCGGCTGGCCGGGCCGGGCGTGCAGCTTAATTGGCTGGACGCGGCGGCCTAGCGGGTGCAGGGCCACCGCATTGAGCGGTGGCCCTGTTAGAGGTCGGCGGCGCCGCCCTCGTTGGCGAGAGGCTTAACCACGTCCGCTGTGGCCACCTTATCACTTAATGTCAGGTAGCCGCGCTTACCTTCCTTGCCGTTTTCGTGATAGGACCCGACGACTTTTTCACCAATCCACCAGTACCAGCGGCCCGGTAGTCCAGGCCGTTTATCCAATACTGGTTCCCCATACAGCCCCATCGCTGCGTTGAGCAGCTTATCAGTGTTGTCGCCAAGGACAGTCAGCGTTACACGGGCCAACTTATCGTTATGGAAGCCATAGGTTATGGCGTGCAGCTCGGCAGTGCCTACCTGCAGCTTTTCCTTCCCAGGCTCTTTCTGGTAATCCTTAAGGGTTAAATTTTCCCGGCCGGGCAACTCGACCAGATCCGGAATGCTGGCGCGGTCCTGGCCGAAGCTCAGCTCCCGAAAACCGTTTTTCTCATCAATCATTGGGGTGACCACCAAGCTGCCGGCAGCGGGTCCGGTAGCGGCTTGCGTTTGGTCCGCTTCAGCAGAAGGGGAACTGCAGCCGGCAGCTGCTAATGATAAAAACAAGAGGTAGCATTTCATAGCCATGTTCAGGAAGTGCTGGAAGATGAGCGCGTGTGGATTCACAAATAAGCGGATATAATCTCGTGATATCAAAACACGGCAGGAGCAACAGGCCCGAAATACGCGCATGAGGCGTGTTTATTGTAGCTAATTGTCATCAATAGAACGGCGGCTCAGTAGTAGCGCCTGCCTCTAGGTGGGGATCAGTGTACCCAGGCCTTAGCGCAGGGCAGTACCAGATTTTCGGGCCAACAATCAATCGTGGGCAGCAGGGAGAAAAATGCTGTTTTAAGCAAAATGGACGGGTTTTTTGTTGCTGATTATTAGCTATAAAGGGCGCGCGAACGTAAAAGATACTACAACGCAAGCATCCTTAACCTTCACTTTGGACCGCCATGAATGTTCCTGCCCTCAGCCAGCCCGCTACCCTGATTTCCGAAACTAGCCAGCCAGAATCCCCCGTTGCCTGCCGCATCCGGGAGATACGTCAGTCGGCGCTGGCTATGCTGAGCCATGCCCTGCGCAGCCCACTAATTTCTGATAGCCAACGGGCGGTGGCCACGGCCAAGGCGGCCGGTTGCCACGATATCTGGCAGTTGATTAAATGGCACACTGCCGTAATCAAGTATGTGGCCGAGGTAAAGGCCGGGGTGCGACTCTCGCACCCCGAGCCTGAGCAGGCGCAAGAACCTGAGCCGGCACGAATCGAACCCCAAGTGCCAGAAGTGACAGCAGCAGGAACTGCCCAAAAGCAGGCCGTATTGCGGGGTGATGGCGGTGGCCAGGGCGGCCGTACCCGCCAGTACCGCCCGGCCCGGCGCATGTCGGCCGAGAAGTTAGTACGCCTGCGCGCTGCCAATCAGGCGCGGCGTGATGCAGTTGAACAGCGGCGAGTTCCGATGCCTATGTGGGCCGAGACGCCTCGCCTCACGGCGCTTCCCGGCGGATTGTGCTGGTCAGGGCAAGGTGAAGTGCCCGAAGTGGGCAAAGCGCTTATGGTAAGCCGCAACGGTGGCCTTAGCGGCAAAGCAACGGTGCGGGGCTATTTCCATGCTGAGGGCTTCCTGGGCCTCGTAGCCGACTTTGAGAATATACCCGCCAAGTACCAGCAAGCCCCACGCAGCCTATTCGTGTTTGGCCGTGATGTGCAGCCGATTGCTGCCTAAGCTATCCCGGAAAAGCCGCCCCGCAGCCAAGAGGCGGCTTTTCCTTTAGGGAGTACGCGACCTTGCAACCGGTCCCTGCAGGAGTTATCGGGAAACTAGCAAGCGGAATAAACCTAGACACCAGCCCGTAATGCCATTAATATTATGCGCATAAATAGTGTCTATTTGCAGCTAGGATTAATTGCTTAATTTACCGGCCATTGTTGTTAAAAAGCAACAACGAGGAGGGGTTAAATTGCGTATATTTAGCAACTAAACGCCGGGGCCAATGAAACGCCAACTTAACGATTTAACGCTTCACGCTCAGATTACGGCCCTTTTTGCCGAGGGTGAAACCGGGGTATGGCATCCGCATACGACGGTGGAGGAATTGATAAACGAGCAGTTGGCCTACAACCGTTGCCAGGAGGCCCCCGATGAGGAAGTTGCCGTACTGGAGCGATTGGTTACCTGGATGGGCGAACAGCTACACTTGGTGCAGCACCTGGCTGAGCGAAGCTCACCGGAGGCCCAGGCCGCTTATGCCGAGCAAATTGGGTGCCTCTACGATCAGGAACTATCCGCGATGCTGGCAACCGCCGAGGCCTGCGGCGGTAATGATCGGCTGCCCTGCTAGGCAGGGGTAGCCCAGCTTACATCTACTACTTTTTGACCCCTACTGCCCATGGCTACTCTCCTTCCGACCCCGGCCGAAGCCGCTGCCACGCTGCAGCAGGATACAAGTATGTTACAACGCACCCGGGAGCAGGCGCGCAATGCGGCCCTGCTGGCGGCTATGATGGCTTGCGGAGAGCAGGCCCGGGTGCTGAGCCGAGCACTTGCCGCCGTAGAAGAGCCCGTGGATTTGCCGACGCAGGTATACCTGATCGGCCGACTTTACCGTCATGTAGCTACTATCTATGCCGGCAGGCTTGATACCCCCACAATGCGACTGGAGCCCCACGGCATCCCGGCTAGTGAGGTATTCAAGGAACGGGGAGAGTTTCTGCACCTGGTCAGCCAGCAGCTGGCACTCGCTGTCGCCGCATGAGTAGCGGAGGGTTTGCCCTGAGCAATGAGCCTGAACTATCCGCATTGGATTGCGGCCGCTGCGGGGAACTGATGCTGCATCGAGTCATCGGTTTATCAGCGCATTATCCCTTGTGTATTCTATGGTACGTGGCGTGCGCTGAGTGTGGTTACGAAGCGCAGGCCTGGGAGGATAGGCCAGTACCGATTCGGTTTGAGGAAGAGCCGGCTGAAGCACCGGAGAAAGCCATTGAGGAAGATAAGTAAATACGCGCGCTGGGGCTTTTAACAAGGTTTTTGTTGCTTTATATAAACAAATAGGGGCGTATTTGCGTATATTTAGCAACAATATAACCACTTCAATTTACTTAGCCCCTTATGGTTCTCACCACACGTCCGTCCCGCCTCAGTATTGAAGCGGAGTTTTATACTCCGATTCCGCACGGCCAGGGTCAGCGGGTAGAATTCAACGCAGGCGCCGAGGCTGGTGGCCTGATGGTTCTGGGCTTTATTCTTCGCTGTGGAGCCTGCTACTATGTGGCCGGGCCTGACTGTGCCAACACTGAACAGGAGTTGCTGCGGGCCATCCAGGCAGGGAACGTTTCGTCGCTAGGCATCCGGGAAGCCCCGGCCACCAGGGTGCATTGCTTCGGTAGCTTGCTGAAGGCCGTGGAGGGCTTGTGCAGGCTAATTGATCTGGCCTATGGACCAGAGGGTGAACAGCTATTGGATGAGCAGGATGAGGAGGAAGAACCGTTCGACGCCTGCGCCAATCCTGAGGATTCTTCCTATGCTATGTGCTAAACACCTACCGCATCTACTTCACTACTTATGCCCCTGGACATTTCCTTTATTGAAGCCGAACTGCAGGATCAGTACCTGATCGACGACAACAACCGGCCGTGGATTCTCGGCTTCAGCGGCGGAAAGGATTCCACGCTCCTGCTGCAACTAGCCTGGCGCTCGATAGCCAAACTGCCGGAGGAGCTTCGCCACCGTCCCGTGTACATTGTCACGAATGACACCCGCGTAGAAAATCCCCGTGTAGCCAAGTTCGTGGAACAGCAGCTGCGCTGCATTGAGGCGGCGGCCCAGGCGGCCGGCTTGCCCTTCATTGTTCAGCGTACCCTGCCGGAGTTACAGGAGACGTTTTGGGCCAAGCTCATTGGGCTTGGTTACCCGGCACCGGATACGCGCTTTCGATGGTGTACGGACCGGCTGAAAATTTCCCCAACCACGCGCTTTATCCAAAGCAAAATCAGCTCCGCCGGCGAGGTCATTATCCTGCTGGGCACCCGCGAAGCCGAGAGCAGCAAACGGGCTCAGTCGATGCGAAAGCACGCCGTGAGGGGCCAGCGCCTGCGAAAGCACGTATTGCCGAATGCCGCCGTTTTTGCCCCTATACGCGACGTGTTGACGCCGGAGTTGTGGCAGTACCTGAGCCAGGTTTCGCCCCCGTGGGGCGGCTCGCACAAGGAGCTAATTACCCTTTACCGCAACGCATCCGTTGACGAGGACTGCCCGCTCGTTATCGACACGGAAACTGCCTCGTGCGGCAAAAGCCGGTTCGGCTGCTGGGTGTGCACCGTCGTGGCCCGGGATAAATCTATGGAAGGCCTGATTCAGAACGGCGAGGACTGGATGGAGCCGCTGGCCGAGCTGCGCAACTTCTTAATCGAAGCCCGCGACAACCCGGCCACCTACCGGCAGAAGGAGCTGCGGCGCGGCTACGTGCGCGAGGAGGCCTGGGGACCCTACTCGGCCAACACCCGCGCCGAGGTGCTGCGCCGGCTGCTGCAGGCCCAGTACACCATTCAGCAGGAAGTAGATGCGTCGATGAGCTTCATCAGCTACCAGGAGCTGATAACTATTCAAGCGCTCTGGCACCGCGACGGACTGTTTGAACACTCTGTTGCCAGCATCTATAACAGCATCTACCCGGTGGCCATGCGTGACGAAGGCCTGCTGCGCGAGGTATGCACCGACAACCCCGATCACTTCGACCTTATTACCCAAGCAATGGAGGTGCTGAAAACACAGAAGTTGCTGGGCCGCCGCCGCAACCACGTCACCGGCGTCGAAGCGGTGCTGGATAAATATCTGCGCAACCAAAAGTAGCCTCCATCCCCTACCTCTTAAATATACGCAGAGCCATGAGCAAGGAGCCCCGTTCCAGTACCTATTCCGTCGGCCAACAAGTTGAGGTGAAGCATTCAGGTGCCAAATACCATATGCGCAAAGGTGTTATTGCCACTAAAGTCGGTGGGGGAGTTTATGGCGTCCGCATGCTGGAGTGCTCGCGGCTCGTCAACTTACCGACCGGAGGCTCCCGGACCGACATTGACGGCGAGGAAACGAAAAACCTAAAGCTAGGTTCCCTGCAGCTGATCGCGGGAGGCCTGCAGAAAGTCAACGCTTCCGGTTGCGGTACGCAGGCCACGCTTTTTAGCTAAGGCATCAGGTCAGGGCAGTAGGGGAATGAAAGGCTATGGGGCCTTCCATTTCATTAGATATTTCCGGTAAAAGGGGCGTTTCCATCGTATAAAGTGGACAACGCACCCTTTTTAATACCCCATGGCCACCATCCTAACACATCCAGCCCTGTTGGCTGATGAACCCGAAAACATCCACATCGACGCCACCTTTACCTGCTACGGCCACACTGAACAAGTGCGCCTGGAGGTACCGGCGAACTTTTGGCAATTGAGCAGCGCCGACCGGGCCGAAATTATGGATGACGAGTACGACACCTGGTGTGATGGCGGCCGTGAGCCGTGGAGCATCGAGACCGAGGAGCCAGAGAAGGCAGCAGCATAAACCACCCTGGATGCGCCTCCTACCTACCCGAGCTGCCCTGACTGCCAGTGCCAGGGAAGCAAATGCACTGTTACGCCAGAATCCGGCGGCAATGAGCCAGGAAGAGGCACAACACCTGCTGGCCAGCGTCACGGCCTGCCTGCAGCAGCATGACAACGACCCGCTGCACATTGTGTAAGATAAGGGCTACGTCAAGACGCTGACGCCGGCAGCGGCCAAACGCAGCAAAGCCCTGGCCTGGCACGTGTACCACTGCCAGGACCGCCTACGGCGATTAGCTGACCCAACATATACCGTTGCGGGCTACACTGGCCGCAACTGCAATTAAAACATGGCCCCTTTTCTGTAGACATATAAAACCTTATTTAAACCCCCTTTATTGTTGCTATTTAGCAACAATAAAGGGGGTTTAAACGTTAATAGGCTATACAACGCAACCTTTTTACCTTCCTTATGTCCCACACTGCCCACCATACCGCCGAAGCTACTGCGCTGGCGGCGGCCGCTTTAAAAGGCACCGACGTTGCCTATCCCTTGTTTAGCCTGCACGCCCTGCAGATGCGTCCTTCGCCAGGCGTCGAATGGGTGGATTGTCCCGCTCGACTGTTCCTGCAGGATCGTGCCGGCGCCTGGATAGTTGCCCTCTGTGGCACAACCAGCCGCCTGTTTCACACCAGTACGTATGATCAATACTCCTTTAAGCTCGACGAGCAGGAGTTTGTGGACCGGTTTGAGTTGCTAGCTTATTTTCAAAACCAACGCCAGCAAATTCTCGCCTTGCTTGACCAAACAGGCGCCATTAAGTTGGGCCAGCACGGCGAGCTGGAAACCGTGACGCCGGAGTTAGGTCAAGCCCTGAGCTTAGACCAGATGCAACGGGTAGTCAGCGGGGTGATTGATATTCATAGTTGGGCCGGTGAGCACCAGGCCCATGCTTTAACAGATACCTCCCTGGTAATACACACGGATGGTAAGTACACGGGTAGTCCTATCAATGCACTGGCAACGTGCCTATGGTTCCTGGTGTATCCGCTGGGCGTGTACAGCAGTGGTGGCTACGGGAAGCCGGATTTTGTGGTGGGCGATGTCCTTCTGGTACGCGATACCCTGCTACGGTAAGGTATGCCGGCGCTGCCGCCCGGGCTCCGAGTAGGTAGTTCGGGCGGTCAAGCGCCTTTTTTAATTTATTGCTGCTTTTTATCAGCGATAAGAAATTTGTTGCGTATAATCGGCAACAAATTTTATACTTAGCGTCCTCTGAAAGCCTTAAGCGATTTAATGTATGGCACCTAACTCGACCAATTCCAAGAAACCTGCTGCGCAGTCAACAGCTGCTAAGAACGGCAAAAATGCGACGGCCGTTGGCAGAACCTTCGCGCAAATGCTGGACAATAAAAAGTTTACGTCGCGGGTTCTGCAAAAACAACTGCGCATGTCCTCGCGCACTGTAAACAATGCTAAAGTAGATCCTGGCGTGCTAAGCCTGGGGGACGTATTCCGACTGGCTGACTTAATGAAGGAACCCGTTGAGCTGCTCATGCAGGAACTGGTGGCCGAGATTAAGCAGCTGCCCGCTGAGCTACAGCCCGTGCAATGAGATTCTGCTTCCTGACCCTTACCTTCTACCCGCAAGGGATAAAACAAAAACCCCAGCTCACGCGGTAGTACGTGGGCTGGGGTTTTTTTGCGTGAGCGGGAAGCGTTAATGCTGCACGCTTAGATTGCGGTTGATGATCTGGCCGCCGCGGCGTATCTGCACATGATATAAGCCCGCCGGGAGCGTGGAGGTATCCACCGTAAGGGAGCCTTTCTTTGTGCTGGCCGATTGTACCTTCTTGCTGCGGTCATTATACACGTCTACCTGGTAGGCATGTGGGTTCTCTTCTTCCGGGCCGGCGACCTTCGCTGCGAACTGATCCGGGGATTCCGTCTCAGACAGCGTAGTAACCGTTAAATATTGCGTGGAGGGGTTAGGATAGACCTGAACGTTATACGGGTCGCACATCTTGCCTTCCGTAGGATCTGCGCTAATGTTTACCGAGCCGGCCGGCAGCAGCACCCCTGAACAGGTACTGGGGGCCGTTACCGACAGCGTGATATTATCATACCGGGGCGTAACGCTGGTCGAGGGCGACGTGGTGGTGTAGGTACTCGTCGTAACTGCACCGGTGCTCCCTGATACGATCCGTTTCGTCCAGTAGTATGGACCTGTAGTATTGCCCTCGGCCATAATTACTACTGGCGTCCAGGGGCATATACGAACCTGGTAATCGTCCCACTGTATCCGGGGCTGCAGGCCTGCCCCAGCCTCGATAACCTTCAGCTGGTAGGTTGTAGCAGGGCTTTCGTTTGCCCCCGCACGCTTGGCCACTACTGATACCAGGATGGTACCAGCTTGCCCCGTGCTACGGATACTCTGCACAATCCCGCCATTCGTTGCGGTCGTCGTTCCCGTGCTGGGAAATATTGCCGGGCCGCTTATGGTCCAGGTATAGGTTACATCTCCCAGGCGCGAACATTCGTCGAGCGATACATAGGCCACCTGATTAGGGCAAACCTGGGGAGGATTGGTAACCTTGAAACGGGGCGCCTGGGTCTGGCCGGTCAGCTCCCGCATTAGAAACATCTGCGCCGGGCCGTCCATGGTCACGTGCGCACCATTGGCATTGGTGTACGTGTAGTAGGAATCAAACGGAATCTCGTTGTTGCAAATCAGATTACGCGACGAAAGATTCGTGTTCGGGTCGGGCAACTGACTGATGCCGGTATAGTTGGTCAACGTACGATACTGATACCCCAGGGCGCTGACGGTAGGAATAAAGCAGTGATTCGGGCGCAACTGAGTAAAGCGGAATTCAACGCCCTTGATCTGTTTGCCATTCAGCGTACCGGTAGCAATCTGCTGTTGGGCGTCATAGGTGCCACCGGGCGCCAGGTCATAGTTTCGAGGGCCAGTCAGCCATACTTGGTAACGCTTAGCAATAGGCTTAGCAAGGGCAACTAGTACGCGCGCCTCCCCATTGAAGATGGTCGTCTTTACATTACTGGGACCTGCGAAGTACATATTCGCCGCGATCTGTGTACCGGGCGTGGTGCTGCGATAAAAGAACTGCCGCCGCTTGTTGCCTTTTTTCCGGGCTACGTCCAGCTCCATACCAGTTTGTCCGGGTAAGCCTATTTCCGTATTCAAAGCACCAGTACCATTGCCATTGGCTAGGGCAACCCGGCGTACCTGCGTTGGGTAGCCATAGCTGCCAGCCAACCCATTGCTCTGCAGATTACGGGTAAACGGCTCGTGCAGCGAGTAGCCAGTAGTCAGGTTTAAATGCTGATACACGAGCATCTGACGGGCCGCCACGGAGTTCAATCGGGACAAATTGTGTTCCGCGCTCTCAGATAGGCCTGAAAAGTACCGGATGAAAGCTTGGTCGCCCAGCGGAATATTTGCCCCTTGATGTGGCGCATCAAAGGAAATCCAGGTATCAACATTATGCTTCCAGTAAGCATTATTATACGTAGCCGAATTATTGGCATCAGCATAGTTTTTTTCCATCAGGGCCAAGGCGTAGCGAGAAATAACACCGCCCATAGAAGGACCAATTATCGTCACCTTTTCGCTGGGATTAGCCATCAGAGGCTTGATCTTGGATAACAGTTCAATCAGTACAAATGCATTACGCTCGATAAAGTCCGCGCCGCCATCCGTATCACCATAGGCAGAGGAACCGTTATAGGTGATGAGCCGTTTAGTCGTAGGGAAATTGAGAACAATTAGGTCACGGGGCTGTTTTGCACCATATAATGCTTCGCCAACAGGACTAAACTGAGTAAATATTTCTTGAATACCGCGTTTGTCAGAAGGATCAAATCCATCAATTATGATGGTGGGCTTACGCAGTTTAGAATCTACTTTACTATTGTCATTATAGAGAAAGCAGGTAACCTGGCCTTCTCCATAGGTTGAAAACCCTTTGTAGTCTGCCCAGGGTAACCCTTTTACGTTCTGCAGAGGCATTGCTACCGAGTTGTCACGCCGTAAGTACGTTGGTCGTACATAAATCTCTGACTTAGCTGATACAGTACGACTGTCGGAAAAGGTAATGAGATAACTTGCCGTGAGCAGACCGGGGGGTAATAGTATTGCGGAGGTCCCCCCAGGCGTAAGCGTCCGGGTGAAGCCGCCGACCGTCACCTGTACTGACCGAACGAACCGCTGGGTATTACCTAACAAGAAATTGGGCGGCAGGGTGAGCGTGACCTTCTGATTAACCGAATCGGCGAGCAGGGCAGCAATCGTCACCTGCTGCGTCTGATAGGGATTCCCCACCCCGTCAGCATACAGCCCATTAATCGTGATTATACTACCCTTTTCTTCCGCTAGCGTGTCCAGCACGCCAAACTGATAATCCAGCACGCCAATAGGCAGTTCGCCATAGCTTACTTTGGTCGCCGTTGCCGCCGTGCGGGCCATATTGGCGAACTCACTGCGGCTGATGGGAAATCCCGAGCTTTGATAGGCGGCCGAACGCAGTTCGAAATAGCTTTGAAAAATGTGCGAGGCTGACGAAGGGGTAGCTTGCGTAAACTCATTGAGAAGCGCTACCGCAGGCACACGATCATAGAGAATGCCCTTGGGAACACGCGACTTATCCAGTGGTGCCGTCAGGCTGTCTACCAGTTGCGTATACGATGAAACTTGGGGTTGGTCAGTCGCACCAATTGGCTCGGGTTTCGAACTCAACTGAGCATAGCTCAGCTGGGCCCCTAATAATAGGGGCAAAAGTAGAATTTTACGCATGATTAATTGAAGGAAATTAAGGAAATTATTCTGTGTACTTCACATCAAACCGCCCCTCTGTTACCTGCACAGTGGCTGAACCATTCCTTTCTTGGGCAGTGAACTCGAAGGTACCCGCGATAACATGGGCAACTGTATCGAGCCGTGTGATGACGATCTGTCCAAGGTGCTGGGGCCCTGTAAAAAGAGGGGTTGAAGGACTTGGAGCCTCATAGATGAAGCTGGCATAGGAAGGCGCTGTATTAGCCAATTCCGGGCGGGCAACCTGGTCGAGTACATATGATCCAGGCGCGCGGACATCCAGCACACTTAAGTGGACACTCGTATCGTACAGAGGCGAGTCTTTATCGGCCGACGAATAAGAAAGACTGAGAGTAAACTGGTGATTTTGGGAATCGCCGTTATAGTGAGCAACAATCGGGGGAGAAGTAAATAAATCTACGTTTACAGGTACCCAATTCGTACCATTCACTTTACAACCAGCCGTTTGAGCACCCGTCTGCGTCGCTGCTGGCAACTGGGGCTCGGGAAAGTACTCCTTACCGCAGCCAACTAGCAACGTGGCTACTAATACGGGAAGAAGAAAGCGGGATTGACGCGCAGTAGCAGGCATGGCGAAAGGAGTAGGTATATGAAAGCAGAAACCGTAGGAACCGAGAGAAGAAGTCACATACTTATCTTCAAAGCTATTAAATCTAATATCAATACAAAGCCAGATAGCAGCAATATTTAATTGCGTGTATTTTGATCATATGTTAAATAATACGTATTATGACGTTTCATTGTTGCTAAACAGCAACAAAATTTATCTTATGTAATACACTTTTCCCACGAGATAGTTGTTTGGTGGCCAAAATGTATAAGCTGGATTTCATCGACGAGCACCGCCAACTAGGCGGAGAAAATCAGCAGGGGCTGGCTTGTATCGTGGACGACCTCACGCAACTATCCGCCATGCCTGCAGGAACTATTGGGGCTGGCTACGAGGTGATGAGATTGAGTTATTGGGTGATGGTTACTTGCTGCGGCAAAGGTAGTATTAAATTAAGGTAACAAGATTATAAGATGATAAAATAAGAATAAACACTGACATTTATAGTCCCAAGCCATGTGTGTTCACGGTCTCCATGACAATAAAGTCCGCTCAAAAAGTCTCAATATCTTCTTTGACAGGCTGGGCCAAGGCCTGTTGCCGCTTGTACGAGGCAATGGAAGTCAAGGGAAAATTTCCCAGGATTGGGGACCATCAGCTCGATTATGGTGCGGCACGGGCTAATTAAAAATAAGAATTATTCTACATGACGGCTCGCGTTACACGGGCTGGAGCGAGTGCCGCATTGTAGCACGCCAGTTTACTTCCCTCCCCTGCCCAATCGGCAGGCAGTCCCAACTCCCCCTTCAGTGCCAGCTTCTTGGCGAATTAGCATGCAGTATTTGTCCTTATACTCGGTTGCAATGCTAGCAACCGGCCTAAGCCTGTTGTTGACCGACCAGGCCTTAGCCCAAACACGTTACATTGTCGAAGTAAAAGGAACCGTGTACACGGACGCCGGCGAACCCCTGCCCGATGCTACGGTATATCTGCAAGGAAGCGCCATTGGGAGTAACTCGGGAGCCGGCGGCACTTTCTCGCTGGAAATTCCGGCGACAGCTTTCCCCGCCGTGATCAAAGCTTCTTACATCGGCTACGAGACGAGTATCGACACCCTGCGTGAAGCTGATGCCAGCCAGCGCCTGGAAATTTTCCTCGCTCCCAGCCTGACGCTAATGAACGACGTGGTGGTATCGGCCTCACGGGTGGAGGAGAACATCCTGCGCGCGCCCGTCACGGTCGATAAGCTCAACGCCCAGCACCTGGCCCGCCTGAGCACGCCCGACCTGGTCATGGGCCTGGCCCGCCAGAAGGGCGTGGACGTGACCAGCTCGGGCCTGCTGATGGCCAGCGCCAGCACGCGCGGCTTCAGCGGGGCCACCTCCGAACGCCTGGTGCAGCTCGTGGACATGATGGACACGCAATCCCCGAGCCTGAACATCAACCCCGGCAACGCCCTGGGCCTGCCGGAAGTGGACATGGCCTCGGTGGAGGTGCTGCACGGCCCCTCCTCGGCCCTGTACGGGGCCAACGCCTTCAACGGCGTGGTGCTGACCACCTCGAAAGATCCGTTCCAGCACCCGGGCCTGAGCGTGCGCCTGCGCGGGGGCACGCGCAGCTACCTGGACGGGCAGCTGCGCTACGCCCGGCGCCTGGGCCAGCGCTGGGCCCTCAAGCTGACGGGCAGCTACGCCACGGGCCAGGAGTGGATTGCCGCTACCTACGACCCGCTCACGGCGGCCTACGCGCCGGGCAACAACGCCCAGGGCTCGGGCCTGGGCTACGACGCGGTGAACCGCTACGGGGACGTGGGCACCACGTTCGGCCCCACGGGCGGGGCGCTCAACGGCAAGACCGTGTTCATGCCCGGCTGGACCGAACGCGAAATCATCGCCGGCGATGATAAGGCCATGATGTGGAAGCTACTGCCATCGGTGCACTTTCTAGTGACTGATAAAATAAAAGCAATGGTGGAGTTCAAGCGCGCCCAGGGCACGACGGCCTACCAGTACACCAACCGCTACCGGTTTAAAAATATTGCTACGAATCAGTACCGGGCGGAGCTGAAAAGCGACCGCTGGTTTGTCCGAGCTTACCAGACCCAGGACTTCGGGGAAGATTCGTACGATTTGTCGTTTACCGGTACGTATATGCAAACGGCAGTTGACCCACGCACCGGGACGGCGAACAGGAGTTATGCCCAGCAATACTTCGGGGCCTATGCCCTGGCCTACAACACGTTTTTGGCCAACCCGGCCAACGCCGGCAACACGGCCGGGGCCGAGCAGGCCGCCCGCGCGCAGGCCGCCCCCTTCCAGCTCATGGCCGGCTCTCCCGAATTCAATGCACTCCGTAAACAAATTATTACGGATGAAATGCCCGGCAGAGGGACTCAGCTCAATCCAAGCTCCTTTTTAAGTGACCTGAGCACACAGTACGAGTGGCGCTCACCGGTTGCGAATGGGGTAATTGGTGGGGGATATCGCCAATACCGGCTGGGTTCTAACGGTCAGCTCTTCTCTGATCAGGATGGCAAGCGCATTATCAACGATGAGTATGGCATCTTTACGCAGCTCACAAAATCGGCCTGGAAGGATAAGCTAAAGTTTATGGGTGCAGCCCGCCTCGATGGGTTTCAGAACTTCCCGCAGCTCTTCTCACCCCGGGTTGCCATGATTTATTCCGCCGGCAAACAGGAACAGCATACCTTCCGGGCCAGTTTCGGGCAGGCTTTTCGTTCGCCAACCCAGCAGGGCCAGTACCTGCAACTGGATTTGCAGCGGCTTATTTTGCTGGGCAACGTGAATAAGGGCTTTCAGGGCTACAGCACGGAAATTGAAGGGGTGTTGCCAACAATCCTTTCTTCACAAACTCCGGCAGAGGCTACTTTACAGGCCTACGAAGTCAACATCAATAACCTAAAGCCGGAGCGCGTGGCCACGTGGGAAATCGGCTACAAAGGGCAGCCGGCCGCCAAGCTGACAGTAGACGCGAACTTTTACATCAGTAATTACCGGGACTTCATCCGGCAGGTGAGATTTATTGGTAATGTAGACGGGAGCCGTCCAACGCCGGCGCAGCTGGCGGCGGCGGCCACCGGGGCGCGGCCGCTGCAGACCGGGCCGACGCGCGTGATCCAGGTGCAGGCCAACGCGGCCCAGCAGGTGCACGCCTCCGGCAGCATGGCCTCGCTGACCTACACGCCCCGCAAGCAGCTGAACCTGACGGGCAACTACACGCTCAGCCTGCTGGAGCGCAAGCGCCTGGCCGAGCGTTTCCAGGCCTACTACAACACGCCCCGCCACAAGTTCAACCTGGGCGCTTACGGGGAAGTGGGCAAGGCCTTCAACTACTCGCTCAACTACCGCTGGGCCGAAGGCCATCTGTATGAGTCCCCGTTCGCCACCGGCCAGCTCGAAAATTATTCGACCCTTGATGCCGATCTAGGCTTTCGGCTGCCGAAGCAGCATACACTACTACAGGTCGGAGGTACCAATCTGCTTAACTCGCGGAACATACAAGTGTACGGGGGGCCGCAGATCGGCCGGCTTGTTTACCTTGGCCTGACCGTAGAGGTAAAATAACTATTCTGTGAATATGAAAGATTTTACCGTGACAACGGTTGTCTCACCCTATGCCCTTCTCTTTACCAGTTGTTTTCTGCTTTGCCTGCCGCTGCTTGCGCAGCCAAGTCACCTGGATTCGGGTGATTTGATTGAGCAGGTGCATTCTTCCGAATCTACCCCCTCCCCTCCTGTCACCAGCCTCAGGAATGCGCAGCATGTGCAGCAGCTAAACAAAACAGCTATGCTCATGGTGAATAAAAGCGGCCTGGCTGCCGGCCGGCAGCATGCAGGCAAAGCCCTGCAGTATGCCCGCAAAGTAAAGGACATTCCCGGCGAGCTGGACGCGCTACGGTTATCCGGCTTACTGGCCAGTGAGGATGGTGATTTAGGCGCCGCGATGCAGTACTATACAGTCGGGCTGAAAAAGGCCCGAAACTATAGCTACACGCAGGATTATTGGTCGTTTTACAATAGCATGGGGGCAACGGCCACCGATATGGGGAACCACAAGTATGCCGGCAAGCTGCTGCATGATGCCCTGCAGAGTTATAAACGCTATCCGCCCCTGAGCAAAGATTCAGCAGTAGTCGCGGCATCGATCTGTTCAAATCTGGCGACCTGCTATTCACGTCTGGGCAATCATGGCAAAGCCTTGGCCTATGGACGTCGGGCGATTGCGACGCTGGCGCCTGTTCAGTACCGGGCGAGTGTCACCAAGCTGGTGGCAGGCTTGCTGGAAATGAAATCAGTTCATTACGCGGCCAGGGACTCCGCGCAGCGTCGGCTGCAAGCGGCGACAGCCATCCATCACCGCCAGAACAATGTGCTGGGCGAGGCGCACACGCTACTAGATCTGGCGGACTTCAACTTCAAACTGGGTAACCTGGCCACTGCTAACCGCCTGGCACTGGAGACAAATGAGCTGGCCCGCCGGATCAAGTCGGTTGGAATCCAACGTTCGGCCCTGCAGCTGCTCAGTCAGATAACCGTAGCGAAAGGCAACTTCCGGGACGCAGTTATGTATCGCGACCAGCTGGCGGCCTTGAATTCGACCATATTCACTATTGAAACTGCTCGTTCCCTGGGGCAGCAACGGGCCTCACTGGAAGCCCGGCAGCGGGAACATGACCGGATGCGGATTCAAAAGCTTACACAGGCCAACCTGGAAAACCGGAAGCTAAGTAATACCCAGCGTTACTGGATGATGATCATGTTGGGGTCATTACTGGTGGCCATCATCTGTATCGTAATCGTTACGTTGTATTACCGGAAGCTCAAAGAGCGGAATACCTCCCTCAGTCTGGCAAATGAGGAAATTCAGCGGCAGGCGGAGGAGAACCAGCGGCAGGCGGATGAAAACCACCGTCAGGCGGAGGAGAATCAGCGGCAGGCGGCAGAAAAACAGGTGTTGCTGCAGGAACTACACCACCGGGTAAAGAATAACCTTCAAATTATTAGCACCCTGCTGTCCTGGCAACAGGAAGTGGAGCCAGAGTTGGCCAGCGCTTTGGAAGCCAGCCAGGCCCGGATTCTGAGTATGGCGCTGGTCCATGAGCAGTTGTATGCGACCGACAACCTGGCGGAAGTACAGCTGGATGCTTATCTGACCAAACTTCTCGACACACTGCATACTTCCTACAACTCGACACAGAAGCCGATCATCATAACGAAAACACTGGCCCCGTTGATCATGACGGTCAAGGAAGCAATACCCTTCGGCCTGTTGGTAAACGAGCTGGTTACGAACTCCTACAAACATGCCTTCGCTGGGCGGGCAAGTGGGCGCGTGCACGTCGAATTAAGTGGACAGGGGGCCTCATTTCAACTTTTGGTTGCTGACGATGGCTTGGGCTTACATAACAGCAACAAGGTTCCTACGGCCTCACTGGGTACGCAGCTGATTGCCAGCCTTGCCAAGCAGCTCAAAGCTATCCTGGAGGTCGAATCTGACTGCCAGACCGGTACCCGGTGCACCCTTGCGCGGGCGTAGTTGGATAAAAGGGCTAACCGAAGATTGGAGTAAGAACCAATAGCGAAAAGACCCCTCTGGATGCAGAGGGGTCTTTTTTTGTGCATCAGCTATTCAGCATTGTGTACACTCGAAACACTAGATCAGCTAGAATGACAATTAGCTGAAGTATGACGAGGAGCTGCTTCGCCTTGAAGGGCTTATCATGAGCCATGATACGGTAGGTATGCGCAGACACTACGTGCCTGCTGTTATTCATCCTTACATCTCATGGTGATCTGGATACTCCGTTATGAGCGAGGTCACCTCTGCTCAATCCACTGGCAGCTTTTCAGCTTTATCCCCACGGTGGGACGCGACACAAAGGAGTTTGGTTTTGAGCAAAACACCAAGCATTCAGGAGAATCTTTTTTACGCTCGGTTACTGATGCCTGGGAAATTTCCTCGGCCGTGGCTGTTGGGCTGTCTGGGCCATTCTCGCCAGCAGTATCCCCCAAGCACATAATGCCCCTCACGGCAGCGCGATGGCTAGCTGCAAAAACCATCAGGGGGCATGAACCGCTGGTAAGGTTCATGCCCCCTGATGGGTTAGTTATAGGCTGCCAGACTCGCTGACTAACTTTTGGGAACAACTATATACCAGCAGATATCCTTATCGTTCCACTTCATCTGGGCAGACGGTACTACTTCCTGTACCTTCAGGAGGAGTTGCTGTACCAGCTGCTCATCGGTAGCCGGTACCAGGCGCCGTTTCGGCTTTTTCGTAATCAGTGGGTGGCTGATGCAAATGAATTTGCCAATCTCCTCCTCGCGCGCTTCACTGGTGCGCACGTTTACCGAAACTTCGGCCCCTTTCTTTTTGCGTAGGTCCGATAAGACGATGAGGGTACAGGCGGCGTGTTTAGCACCCTCTACCATAACTTCCTTAACAGGCGACAGGTCGAACCGCAGAAATAGGGCGGGGGAGTTGGGGTCGAGGCGATAAGTAGCTGGTTCATAAACGGTGGAGGGAAGTAGAGGACGGTGCCTTCTGCTCAGCACCTAGTTGATCTGAGCGGAAGGCAAGACAAATGTGCCATCCTTATTCCACCCGCACCAGGAATTATGATGAGTCAACCAGAATTAGCGGTTGAGTTGCATTAAGAAGCGATTGAAATGCAAGCTATCTAGAATCATCAGCCGATATATGGCATGAATTATATCTATCCAAGGAAATTTAGACGCGCTTTTAGCTCGTTTTTGTACGTGCGGCTAACAGCAATATTTTCCTTGCCCACGATAACGACGCTTTCCTCCAGGCCTTCCACAAAATTCAGATTGATGATAAAGCACCGGTGCGGCCGGATAAAGTACGCCGGCAGCCGCGGCAGTAAGTCTGTTAGGGTAGAGTTGAACATATACCGGCCAGTAGTCGTCACCAGCAGCATATAGTTGCCCTTTGTTTCAAAGTAGTGGATGTCGGCCAGGTTAACTTTTTTATAGCTGGTGTTGCTGTTCAGCATGCGCACCATCAGTGGATCTTGTAGCTGACCATTAGGTAAGGTTGAGGCCGTTTGGTCTGCTGGCAAGAAGTGCGGCGTGCTCGAATGAAGTACGGGGGGCTGGTTGGCTTTGGACAAGGCCAGGGAGACCGTCACGCGAAGCATATCATCGGTATACGGTTTCGTGATGAAGCCACTATGATTCACCAACGTAGCACGCTTCAAGGTTTGCTCGTCTGTACTGGCTGTCAAAAACACGACTGGAGTACCAAACTGCCGGCGCACCTGCAGGGCCGTCGCAATGCCGTCGCATTCCCCCTCGATGTTTATGTCCATGAGAACCAGATCCACTAGTTCGGTGCCTAATACCCCAATGGCATCGTCACTATTATCCACCGGTTCGAGCGGCATGTGGCCCAGACGCTTCAGCGTGCGGACAATGCCCTGAGCAATCATTATTTCATCTTCGACAATCAGGATGCGAGCCATATTGAGCGGTGGGTGATGTGGGACTCCTGGTTTGCTGGCCATGCAGAGCTACAGCCAGGTCCAGGCATATTCAACTCAGGCGTGGATGGTTACTTCTAGGCAGTTCAGGGCAAGGCTGCCTGTTGAGCCTTGCCCTGCCCGCTATTGTTACTTCTGAAGTTCAGGTGGACTTGTCGGAGCCAACCCCTCTCCTCCCCTATCGGGTAGGTTTCTTATCGGGCTTTGGCTTCGCAAGTAATGCTGCAGGCAATGTCTGGTGGCGACGAAAGAAGTCTGCCAGCATAAAGTCCACCAGGTCTTGTTTGAGCACGTGGCGGGGAGCATCCTCCATCATGCTATCAATCTTTTGCACGTACTCGGACTTCACCTTTACTGTCAAATGCTCTAAAGGCTCGGCGGACGGCTTGGGTCCCCTTTTTTTCCTACTGCCCCAATTGGAGTAGCAGCGGCTGGGCGAGCAGAGCTGGACTCGGCGCCCGGGACTTTTCTAGCGGGTGTGGTAGTTGGTTGCGGGGAGGAAGCAGTTGCTACTGGTTCAGCTGGGAGAGGTACGCTTTCCGATTCCTCTGGCTCACTACTGGCGGGAGGAAAGAAAACCCGTTTAGGTTTTGTACTGGGTTCATTCGCCGTGGGTGTTTCAGCGGCTGCTTTGTCATTCGTGGCCATAGTGTAAGGTCTTAGCGAACTGCTTCTACAAGTTTGGTCGTCAGGGCATAGTAATCATCCTTCACCCTGGATAAGGTGGCGACGTCATGAATAATGCGACCCTCCTCCTGAGCGGCTTCTACCATCCGATCTTCCCGCACATAGCCCAATACTTTATCCCGGCCAAACTGCTCGGTGACTAACTGCTCAATTTTATTGACCGCATTTTCGTGCGGTTTGTGGCGGATTTTGGGGTTATAGCGCATAATACCAACTCCTGCGAACTGCAGATTTGGATTAACTGAGTCCCGTACATCTTCAACCGCCTCGAAAATGTTCTTGATTCCATCGTAACTGAATGTGGCGGCCAGAGACGTTACAAGGAAGTAGTCAGCAGCAGCTAGGGCTAGATAAGTGAACAAGGACATTTGCGGAGGGCAATCCAGTAGCACGTAGTCATAGTGGGGGCGCAGGGGACGGATAGCTTTCCGTAAGAGCTGGGGCATTTCAGGCTTTTTGCTTAGCCCTTTCTCATACTGTTCCATGATGTAGGACGCCGGCACAAAATGCAGCGTTTTATCCATGAGGTCCGGGTTGGTAGAGGAGTAGGCCAGAACAGCATCTGCCAGCGTAGTCGAACCGGACAATACATCCCCGATATGCAGTTCAATGGCTTCGAGGGCACCGGGCTCCTTACCAATAAGATGCTTGGTCAGGTTGGCCTGCGGGTCAAGATCGATAAGGAGTACTCGATGACCAAGCTCAGCGAGCTGAGCACCCAGAGCAACAGTCGTAGTAGTTTTACAAACTCCTCCTTTGTTGTTGGTAATGGCAATGACCCGGCAGACGTGGGTTTCTTGACTCATGGCAGAAGTGGGTTAATGTGATTTGCGTTGTGTACAGGGTAAACTTAGTACACTGAGATTACAAACACAACTTTATTTACTATTATTACTTAGTATACTAAGTTTACCAATTTTACTAAGTAATCACTATAGACCTAGTTTACCTAATGGACTAGGTAATCTTGTATTACTTTAATAATGCGGTAATCGCAGGACAGCTGGTTGACCAACTAGAACAGGAAGCAACCAGTAGGCAGGTGAACAGGAGCTGCCAAGGGTAGATGAGGAGTAGCAGCAACTGCTACCAGCTGCTAGCTATGCCCCGCTACAAGAGAGAGAATATACTTAGTAAAGTAAGATTACTAAGTATACCCAGTTTACTTAGTAATCTTTTTCGACGTCTTCCTCTTGGTATCAACCAGGCCTAGGATTGCCAAGAGCAGGCCGGCAGGGTTTGAGGTAGCCTTTACTTTATTCAGTTTTAGGTCGTGGGCAAACTTGTTTACCTGACGAATCATATCAGGGCTGGATAATATTTGAAGCCGTAATTTCTGATCCACAATATGAAACCCATCCAGTGTCCGATAAGCATTATCCAGCTGAGCCTGGTTTATACCTTCTGGTGGCGTTGATACACCGGGTTCTGGCGAATTACTTGCCAACGCCCTTGGCTTTTGCTTTACAGTAAAACCTACCGATTTAATGGCGCGGCCTTTTTTGCGGTAATTAGTGAAATCTCTAAATCAGTTACTTCATTGATTGCTTTAATGGAAGGGGCAAGAACCCGCGCATTAAAATCACCGAAGTTTGGATACCCCTCCACACGTTCTTTTTCATCCCATATTCCTAGGATTCCCTTTAACTCCAAAATATCGTAGATGGGAGTAGCATCTTTGTCTTTCCATTGAGAGCAGAGGGGATAAATCTTTTTCGCATATATGCTATTCAATTTCAGAGACGCGGCAATCTCATAAGAAGTGAAATTGTTTTTTAAATCAAATAAATAGGGGAGGATGGTAGAGGACAAGGTCATCTCGATAATGCCTTCACCTTCCAGATAGGCTACTTTCTGAAACATCCAGATCTGCTCGTAGCGGTTCCCGTTTTTTACTTTGAAGACACGGGAGCCCATATCTTCCGTGGCTTCCTGCAGGTAGGTGTAGTTGTGCTCGTTGCCAGTAGCTTTATCCAGCTCCTTGACGGGAAGCAGGTAGACCAGGTCATCCTGCGAGTTGCGAAGCTTCGAGAGCAAAAAAATCATCAGGTCCATCTGCAGCTTGGTGTAGCTGTAGTGCGCGGTGGTTAGCACATTGTGTTGGCGGACCTGGTTAGGACTTGCAGTAAACAGGGGAAGGTCAGACATGGTGGCGGGAAGTAAGAAGAGCGCTGATAATCTGGGGCAAGATACGAACTATTGCAAATATTTTCTTTTGTCATAGTTCACGGATGAAATGTCATAGTTTGACGGATGAAATGTCATAGTTCACCAGTTTGCAACTAGAACTAATTGCATTAACAGTTCAACCTCAGCATGATATACCAGCAGAAAGGCCGATAAATCCTAAATTGAAGCCAGGAGACGCCATTGATTCGCTGCTGCAGGGCCCGTCGAGCAGAACTCAAAAGCCTGAAAAGCGCGACGGATGAAATGTCATAGTTCAGGATTGCTTATTATGACTGTTGATAACTCATGTCATAGTTCACGGATGAAATGTCTATAGGTCATGGACCAGACGTCATAGTTCACGGATGAAATGTCATAGTTCACGGATGAGATGCCTATAGTTCACGGATGAAATGTCATAGTTCGACCTTCCATATTATTAATAATCAATACCTTACAAGCCCCTACAAATAAGACAAATACTTACAAATCTCACAAAGTTGTGTTTCGCGCAAGAGAAAAGCTTTCAAAGGGGGGAAAACACCAGCGGAGCAAAGCGAAGCGAACAAAACAAACGGCGCCAGAACAGATTAGGGGATTGCACTATTTTAATATTATCTATAACTATACATAACTGATAAAGAAGCGAATTATCAGCCATGCGACATACTGGCCAGGACGCCGGATAATGAAATGCTCAGGAAGGCTCGTTTTCTTCGTCAGGCTGAATAATCACAGCTATCCGTACACAAGGGGACGCAGCTGAGTAGATCGTGCAATAGAGGGCAGGAAAACGCGCAAAAAGAATGCCCGGCTCTGCCATAGGCAAAACCGGGCTTAAGGGAGCATCAGTGGACCCAGGAGTTAGATCACCACCTGATCGGGAAAGATTATGCCCTTTTTCTTCATGCGCTCCAGCAATTCCCGAACGGCCTGGTCTACCAGATCCTGCTGCGAGCGTCGTTGGCCATCCTGGGTTTCGAGCATGAGAGCAGCGTAGCGGATACCCCAATCGTGGTTCTGAGTTAGACGGTAGGCTGGGCCGACTCGTTCAACTGCAGCTGGAGCTGAAGGAGTAGCCTGCTTCTTTCGGGATGTCGGGTTTGTACGGGCAGATGTGTCAGCAGGTGCGCTCACAGGT
Source organism: Hymenobacter sp. J193 (assembly GCF_024700075.1). Taxonomy (NCBI): domain Bacteria; kingdom Pseudomonadati; phylum Bacteroidota; class Cytophagia; order Cytophagales; family Hymenobacteraceae; genus Hymenobacter; species Hymenobacter sp. J193. Next base: position 72,255 of record NZ_JAJONE010000003.1, on the reverse strand, counting down.
GCGTGCGCGTCGGTAGAGGCTGCCGTGTCGGTAGATGTTTGGGCGGAAGTTGACTCGGGGGCAGAATCTGGGTTATCCATGACAGTGAGAACTTAGAGACTAACGAAATGAGGAAGTAGGTCAGGAAGACGGGGCCAAGGTAAGGCAAAAATTGAATCTGATGGTCCAGGGCTACTAGTGCCTTTAAGTGTATGCGACCAGGAGTACATACGTCCGCGTGCGCATATGAGGACATGCGAGTGATTTATCGGAAGAGTAGTAAGTACAAAATTAGAGAGTGATAACAAGCTCCAAAGCAGGATAGGAATGAAAGTCTATAAAAGTACAAACCGGATAATTTGGGATATGCGGATTTAGACTAAAATGTACTTGCATAAAATCTGTGTTTATGCTGCTTGTTCAATATGTGATGTATATGCTAATTCCGAAAAACCAACTCTACTGATTTAGCTCAAGCTACGGTCGCAGGTACGCACACACACATACACGCACGCGCATGTATACCCACGCAAGCGCGCAGGCATGCACGTGAGGTGATTTGAATGAAGAAGACTACTATTCGAAGATCGGGTAGTGGTGTCGAGTTACTTAACTGCTATGACATATCCAGAGATCCTACGAATTACACAGAGGTAGTATAAGCCACACTGAGGCGACCCACTGAAAGCTGGAAATCCATTTTGTGCTAACCTAGTAAAGATCCTATATACCCTGATCCCAATGAATTTGATAGAGTATGCTTTTCAGAATAAGCAAGGCGCAGCTTCTGGAGGAACGAGCCATGTGCGGTCACACGCGTACATGTGCTAAGGCAAAGGCACGTACACGCTGAATCTCATACACGCGCAAAATTGACTAAGGCAGGAATAATGAATATTTCACCGTTAGCGACCGCTAGGTACTGCACTCTGATGGCCAATAGAAGATCGACATCGGGTGAGATTCACAGCAATAGCCAGCAGCTGGGATTGAGTAAAACCGCAACTATGACATTTCATCCGTGAACTATGACACCAGATCCGTCAGTCACTGCTGGGTCAGATGAGATTCGTACTCCTACTCACACGTACCTGGACGCGAGCATGAGAGAGAAGAGTGGGCGTACAGATGCACGAAACGATAGTCGAGCAGATTAGAAGTAACCGGACAGTAATGATGCTGCTTATACCTGGCCCGGTAGAGCCGGCAAACAGCACACCAGCTCATGGTGCAGCAAGGAGCAGCTGCAGGTACTAAGGCCACTAGGGAACCAAGAACAGTGCTGAGGGGAAATTGGCCAAAATCAGGTACCCTGGAGATAGATGATCTAGGACCAGTAGCGCAGTCACGAGTAGTAAGTGAGCAGACGACTGGAGCACTTTCCTGGGAATAGCAAACTAATAGGTTTTATAAGCCATTTGGAGGTCGTCACGCAAGTAACATTAGCCCGCAAATAGTCGCTTAGCAGAAGCGCTAACGATAGTTAGCAAGAGGGGCATCACATACTCCACGCTAAAGCGATGGTAGTCAGTGATTTAGAACGAAAATCAGAGATTTTCTGTTAACAAAAGCCATTAAATAACTGATAGCGTAGCTGTTACGTGTTAACACCTACCCGAATTTTTGGTCATACTCTGGCCATATTGTATGATATTAAATTTAATTGCATACTTTTCACCTGCAATTTACTCAAAATCAGCGTACATAAAGTTAAACCTTTGTCCTTTATGGCAGAAGAAACGGCAAAAGAAACCACTCTCCCAGACGCCGCCAAAAAAGCCAAGAAACGTCGCACCTCTGGAGGACGTCGGCACATTACCGTGAGCGTAGAAGCGCATCGGTTACTGCTGGAAAGCGCGGCGGAGTTTGGCGTCACGGCGGCCGAATACGGCTCGTCGTGCATCCGCTATTTTGCCGAGCGGGGACTGGACCCGATGAAGAATCAGGAGCGCGAAGGCATTGCCATTCAACGTCGGTTAGGGGAAGTGGAGGAGCTGGTCGTCAAGCTCGGTAACCGACTCTTTGGCTGGTTGACCCAGCACGAAAAGAACGTGAACCGCTCGGCCGAGTACTTGCACCGGGACCTGTTTGGCTTCCTGCGCGGTCACGAAAAGAGCTTGTTTTCGTACCTCGAAACGCAGGCCAGCCACGTGCATGAACACCTCAGCGACCAGGAGGAACTGTTCCTGCTGCCGCTTATGCGGGAGCTGTTATTGACCAACGTGGAGGCCCTATACGGACGGCGCCTGGGCGAGCAGATCATGCTGAAAGTGCTGGGCCGGGACCTGAGCGAGTACCCCAGTAAGCACCAGGAATTCAACCAGCGCCGGGATGCCGACATGAAGCAACGCCTCGATGCGTTCATCAGCAAACTCATTCCGCCGCTACCAGCGGGCAAGAACGCACCCCCACTCACGCCGGTGCCAGAACGGCCGAATCTAACCGGTAAAGCAGACCCGAAAGCGGCGAAGGCGGCTGTCGAAACAGAGCCCAAGACACCTTCGCCAGAGACGTTTTAGGCATCTACTACGCCCCCATGTACATCTTTATTATCAACCCGGCTATTCACGGAAAGAAGGCATATACCAATAAAGGAAGCGCCAGGCGCGTAACGAACTATCTGGAGAAAGAAGCAAAAGCAACAGGCGAGCAAGCCATCTTTTTCAATGCAGACCGGACCGATATAAGCGGCAATGAAGCCGTACAGCTCATCGATACCAACCGTAAAGGGTTGCGCAAAGAGGAGGATAAGTTTCATTCTATTGTGATCAGTCCCAGTGCCCAGGAGCTGGAACATATCGGCCACGATCCGCAAAAGTTACAGGCCTATACGGCCCGGGTAATGCAGGAATATGCCGCCAATTTCAGCACCAAATCAGGGCAGCCCCTGAGCGAAAAAGACCTGGTGTGGGTAGCGACGCAGCATAACGAACGCAAGCATCGGGGCCACGACGGCGCCCCCAGCGGACAAATAAAAGAAGGGCCACAGACCCATATTCATATTACAGTTTCGGCTCGGGACAAAGAGCAAAAAGTTACCCTGAACCCTTGGGGGAGTGCAGCGCGCTTCAACCGCGTCACGTTTATGGCCAAAGGAAATGTGGCCTTCGAGGACCAGTTTGATCCCCTAAAACAGGTCAGTCGCGAGGGTCATTTGGCCGCTGGAGCCAGAGGAAACGAGGAGCAGCAGGGACCCACACGCGGGCGGCGCGGGCGACAAACGGCTGAGGAAATGGCCGACTCCATCCGGCGTAAAGCCGCCGCGAAGGACGGCAGAAGTGGCCCCAATGGAGCCGGGAAGCAGGGGGAAAAGATCACCCGAACAGGGGATGATCTGCGCGATAAGCAGCTATTCAACCAGGTGGATAAGGTGAATAAACAACTCCCGGCTGACCGGCAGTTGATGCATAACAACGTGCTCGAAGCCGCGCGAAAACTGGACTACAGCAAGGCTTTTTATGGCCGGCTAGGCCAGCTGGGCAGGGAGGCCCAGAAGCAGCGGTACCACGATCTGCCCTATGAGTTTTTGCGTACTGGCAAAGATGCCAAGACGGCCGCCAATACCATTGCCGAGAACCAGCAGCGGGATAAGCGGCTCCTGGAGCAAGTCGAACGGCTGAATAAAAAGCTCCCCGATAAGGAACAGTTAGTGCATCATGTGGTGCTGCAAATGGCCCGGGAGCAGGACTACAGCAAGGCTTTTTATGGGCGCTTAAACCGCATTGGCCGGGAGGCTCAGGGGCCCAAACACATCCGCGAGCCGTATGAATTTCTGCGAACCGGGCGTGTTCCCCGAGCAGAGAACAAGTTAGATTCTGACCAGCGAACTTCTCCTGCCTTACCTAGATCACCTTCGCTCGGGGGACAACTACCGGGGCATACTCCCCCTGTTTACGCGCGTGCTGGTGCCAGAACAGCGCGATCATACCAGCCCTCAACTGCCCAAACTGCAGCCGGAATAGGTCATGATTTAGGACGTGCTCTAAGCACTCAGGGCTATACGCAGGACGTGCGGGGTGACGAAGAGCGCGATTAAATTTAATTGCATAGAGGTTGAATTTTGGTAGCTTTCGGGGGCATTCTCAAAAAGCTAATCCACCAACATCCACATTATATGTCCACTGCACCCAGTACACCGACTGCCAGGCCCCCAGGTAGCGGTGGCAATGCGTCGCTTATCGGTTTGGTTCTACTGCTCCTCTTATTAGGCGGGGAGTACTACGTTCTTACAGACCGGGATAAGCCTAAGGCTAAGGCCACAACATCAGCGGCGGCCGCAAAGAAAGCCGCCAAACCAGCAGCCCCTAATCCACCTAAGCCAATTAAACCTGAGCCTGGTGCTCCAATAGATATTTTTGGTGCCGTTAGCGGCAGTGACAGCAGCGGAGACCCTATGGAAGGCATGGGCAATAAGGTGGCCGATATTGGTGGCCAAGCCGTCGATATGCAGGTGGGCCTAGCAGCCCGTGCTATTCTAATCATGGTATCTATTGCACTGATCTTCGTGCAGACTCCTGCACCGCCTAAAATTGGGGCTCCCCGGAAGATCCCACGTAAACCAAAAGATGTGGAAATGCCTGTCGTGATACTATGCGCGGTACTGGCGTTTGGAAGCGTCATGCTGCTTCTGATGGGCTATTGCCACGGCGAATTGCTTACGACTGGTTATCCTATCGCTAGTGCCCTGGTACTGGGCTGTGGCTTTATCGCTGGCCAGCTGCGAGCTGCAACCAAGCACATCGGTGGCCGGCTGCAGGCGGAAAAGGTGCGACGAGATACTGAGTATGGCATTGTGCTGCAAGCCGAAGGAAACCAGTTCGTGAACGTACCAAATCCATTCCGTGGAACACTAGTTTTAGGTGGGGCCGGAGCAGGTAAAACGTTTTCAATTGGCGAGCCATTTTTGGAGCAATTCGTCAAGAAAGGTATGTGCGGATTGATATATGATTTTAAATTTCCAGTATTAGCTAGTGCTGCACAGAAATCCTTGATTTATGCCGGTGAATTAGAAAAACCATTACTGCACCGCGTCATCAATTTTATTGATATGGAGCGTACGGAAAAAATTAATCCTTTACGCCCACAGGATATGCCTATGCCCGCATATGCAATGGAGTATGCTAAAACAATTCTTAATAACTTAAATCCTGGCGGCGCAAAAGGAGGTGATAATTTCTTTGAACTAAGCGCCGAAGCTTACTTGACGGGTATTATCTGGTTCTTAAAGAATAATTTTCCTGCCTTATGCACAGTACCGCATGTTGTAGCTATTGCAGTATATGAGGATTTTACGCACGTGCTGAGTATGTTAAAAACCGATCCCAGAAGTCAGGCCTTGGTGCAAAGTATTATTACTGCTGTTGAACAAAAGGCGGAAAAACAAGTAGCTGGCATTATTTCCTCTTTACAGATTGCCCTGGCTAGATTAGCTACGCCAGAAATTAGCTGGGTGCTTTCTCCAGACGAAGCCCGGGGTGAAGGTTTCTCGCTTGATCTGAACAACCCTGCAAACCCCACTATCCTGACCATCGGTAATGATCCTACCCTAGCTCGGACCTTTTCCCCCGTTATCAGCTGCATCATAGCGGTAGCCCTGAAGCTGATGAATCAGCAGAATAAACACCCTTCATTTGTTCTTATCGATGAGGGCGCAACCATCTATGTCCCCGGTCTGGAGGTGATTCCAGCCACGGCCCGAAGCAACAAAGTCGCCATGCTGTACATGACGCAGGACGTGGCACAGATGGTTGATGCCTATGGAAAAGACAAAACGCAGGTACTAATCAGCAACCTTAATAATCAGTTTTTCGGCAAGATTAATTCGGCGGAAACAGCCAAACTGGTCTCTGACATGGTCGGCAAAGAGGATGTGGAAATGGTTTCCGTCTCTGCTGGCAAAAGTATGGGAGGTGGGAAGGTAGGGGGCGGGCGTAACGTGAGCCAGAGTGTGAGTGTGCAGGAGCGCCAAGTCGTACGCGTGCAGGATGCCTATACGCTGCAACAAGGGGAGTTCATCGGCCAAACTGTGGAAACACCTATGAGCTTCTTTCAGGCCCAGATACAGCGAGAAATTGAGCCAGGAGATTTCCCCATCCAACCTATTTCGGTTTTTGAAGATGCTGAAGGCGTAGTGACGCCGCAAATAGAGCGGGAGTTGAAGGCTGACCGTCAGCAGGCAGAGCGGCGCTTGCAGGAATTGGCCCGTACGCGTGAGCAAGTAGAAGACAACTTGAGCCGACAGTTTGATATGCAGCGCGCAGCAGCCAAGAAACGGCTACTGGAACGCCAGCACATCCAAGTGAAGCAGCAGGCGGCAGAAGTCGTTGCTGGTTCCCAGAATCCGGGTGAGGAAAGTGCGGAAGGGTCACCTGTTCCAACGGAACCGAGCAGCACACCTCCAGTAGCCAACACGACAGCTGCTGCCGTCGATTTAAGGGCTGAAGTCGAAGCTGCCAAAGCCGTGGCTGAGCAAAGCCGGCAGGAGCACTTAACCAAGGATACATCGCCGGTAGGAACATTGGCCGCTGCTTCTAAAAGAACCAATGAGGCACCTTCACGCGCAGAACCATCGCGGGAGGAGCGCCTACGTGATCAACAAGTGAAAGCGCAGAAAGCTCAACTGGAGCGATTACAAAAGGCGGAAAACAAGCCTTCTGATAGCCCAATGCAACGGATGATTGAGGCAAACCACCAGAAAATATACCGCGAGGTGACGGAGCTTATTGCCGGCATTGATCCAGCTACCCGGTTACCTCGCTTCCCCAATACGCTACGGCCCAAAAACCAGGTCCCCACGCCAGCTGACCTTGGCGAATACTAAATGCGTGAGACGTCCCTCTTCGACTTGCTACAACAGCACCCGGTAATTTGCGCGAAGCCCTTCTGCCAGTGGGCGGCTATTGACATGACCCATCCCTCAAAAGGGCAGATTAAGCGTTTACGCCACGCCCTACGCGAACTGCTCGGGCAGCTCACGACACTGCAGCGGGTAACTAAGGGTGGTAATTATGACGGCCTGGCAGGCTTTATTCTACGGGCGGATATAAACGCCCGCGGGTTGCTGGGTGAGCAGTATGCCGCTGCCTATGATTGGCTCCGCATACAGTGGCGGCAGCCATACCCTCCACCTGCCGTAGTGCACGCATGGAAGGTAGGCCTTGGCCAGCTGATCCACTGGGTCCGGTACTATAGCAGACCCCAGCATGATTTAGTCTTGTCGCCGCAAGGCCTGGCTCTGCAGCAGGTCGCCTAATGATGGTGGGTAGTAACCCCTTAACTGACACTTTCACTTTAAATAACTGAACGAATGAACTTCTACCGAAGTCCCGATAGCGATGCCTCAGATGGGGCGCCATCGTACGCTCGCTTGGCAGCTCGCCTGAGATTACTGCCTTCCTACGCCCATCCGAATTCTCAAGCTTTACTGGATAAGTTAGAGCAGGGAGAGATTGATTCTGAAGAATGCCTTCATGAGCTAACGCAGGATGTGATAAAGCGTACGGAGCACGCTCAGGAGCACGCCCGTCAACTTCAACTGCACGATACGGAGCAGCAGCGGCAGCAGCAGGAACAGCGAATGCGCGTTGATGAGGAAATTGCCAGTAATGCTACCACCGACGAGCCTACCATTGTCAATGCCGATGTTGATGCGGAAGATAGCCCCACGTCGGCTGACGATGCGCAAGCCAGCACCGCGCAGGCCTTTTCCCCTACTGCCCCACCTGCATCCACTGGAAAAGGTAGCTCTGGTGGTACCAATGGCATAGCACAAACACCGGGCAATTCCGCTATCAGTGAACTGGGGTGGAGTAGCAGTAATAATGAAGTGGATACTGCGGGGGTATTTGATTCAGGTGCCTTTGATGCCGGCACATCAGGCCAACACGGTTCCCTTGATGAGGATGACGAACGGGATGAGCGATTTGAGGACTGACCTGCCCATGAAGAAAATCACCAGGATTCAGAAAGGAGAGCGGAGGGCTAATAGTGTGGACTTACTGCACGACGGCCCTGAGTTGCCACGCGGGGAGAAACTAAGCCACAAACGCGCCGGGCGACAACTCAAATCACAAACCCCATCATCATCGGCCGAGTCGAACGCCGACCAATCTACTGTCATATGAATTACGGTTTTGGCAGCGGTGATATACCGCCGAACAAACTAGGTATTACTGATCCCGAAGTGATGCGATCAGCACAGCAGGTAACGACTGACTTCAGAACCGGAGAAATCCGGGAGGGACTAAAAGTAGTTCGAGGAAATTTCGATGCGGACCATTTCCGCAAGATACATGAGTACACCATGCAGGACGTGTATCCCTGGGCTGGTCAAACGCGACAGGATCTAAAGGACAATGCCCACCAGGATGTATCGCGCAATCGGCAGAGTATGGCTACTAACGAGCCGCTGGCATTCGAGGAAGCAGGTAAAGTGAATACGCGGCTTAACGCTATCAGTGCCGACCTACAGAAGGAAAATTGGCTAAAAGGGTTAGATAAAGGTGAGTTCGTAAAGAGGCTGGCTACGTACTACGATCAATATTACCAGGTAGCTCCGTTCCGAGCCGGCAATGATGCGGTTCTCAATATTGTCACAGAGCAGATTGGTAAGCAGGCGGGTTACGAGATACAACTTGAAAATGAACCAGGCGTCAAATTGGCGGCTGACAAGACCTTAGCTAAAGATGTTTCTAAAGGCGACCGGAGTGAATTGGAGAATGCTCTAAATGCCGTAACAAGACCTGCGCCAGGGCCAGAGGCGGAATTAGCCCGGCGCCCAAGCCTACGAGAGAACGAAGTTCCCATCACCCGGGAGCGACACGAAAGTGTACAAACCCGTGAACTGAATCAGGCCGGTGTATTTATTCAGGACCATCTTAGCGGGCGGGTGGGGGGGAAAGACACTTACGACCTACTACGTCAGACGCAAAAGGAAATCAGCAGCGGTCAGATTAACAGCCAGAACCTGGAAGTGGCTCGACACATAAGCAACTCCTTACGAGGTCAGGGGATTGATCCCTACCTTGACCGCTTTGAGAAAGCAACCGCTGAATTGGCTGAGCTGAAGGGCTACTATGTCGAGCGCCCGACACAGGAGCAAAGCGTTTCCCGCACAAGCTTGGCACCCAGCCGTAGTGAGCAGGAACGGTAAATTCAACTACTCCTTGCCTCCATATGTGGGGGTACAAACAAAGAGAGCCGGCTGCGCAGCCGGCTCTCTTTGTTTATTGTAAAGGAAAAGAACAGCAAAGGCTACCACACGCTACTCTATCACTAACCGGGCGACATGACGCCCAACAGAGGTTTGAACTTCAATTAGGTAGACGCCCGGAGGGTAGTGAGCCAGCGACCACCTCAATTCGACAAGAGGAGAGGCCTGCAGCTGCCTATGGTGCAGCAACTGGCCGGTGAGGGTCCGAATATAAACCAGGACCTGACCGGCCTGATGATCCAGGCCGGTTAAGTGCAGGGAGGCTTGCTTGCCGGCGTGCGCCGGATTCGGCCAAACCTTCAGCTGCAGGGGCTGCCGAGCCGGCTGCAACGTGATACTTTCAGAGTAGATAGCCGCGCCATCCTGATCTACCTGGTGCAGGCGGTAATAGGTCAACTGCTCCAGTGGGTGAGGGTCCACCAGGCGGTAAGCACGTTGCTGCGTCGAGGTGCCGGCCGCGAGTTGGCGCCCGACCGGTACAAAGTGGAGTCCATCCAGACTTCGCTCTACACTAAAGTACGCGCTGTTCTTTTCCTGGGCGGTACTCCAGTTGAGGGTTGCGCGGTTCGCTTCACTTACTTGGCCAGATAAGCGGAGCAGTTCAACCGGTAATGGTTTGCCGGGCGAAATAAGAATAGTATTGGAATACAGCCATTGGCCATCCCGGTGGTACATCTCGACCTTGAAGTAGGTAGGTACGGTAATGGCGGATAACTGCCGCGTCAACGCAACACGGCTCACCGAACTGTCTTGCGCAATGGGTATACCCGGGCCGAGAGGTAGAAACTGGGTGTTGTCCTGGGACGCAAAAATCCGGAAGTGCTCAGCATGATAGTGGCCACCTACGGTCCAGGTCAAAGTAGGGACGTCGTTGATTAGTTCACCTTGCAGAACCGGCTCCATCCTAGCGGCACGGAAGGCCATTGGCAAACTTCCCGTGTACTTTGGTAGGCCGTTGCCATCCAACACATACTCGAAAATGGCAAGCTCGTAGACGTGTCCGATAGTGAGGTTGCGCAGGTATACTATCGTATCAGCACCACTGCTAGAGTAGGTACTCCTGGAGAGGATGTATGTTTTATCTCCTACGCGAGCAGCAGGGCTAAAGTCATTATTCAGTTTTTGGTTATACAGAATTCCGTCTACTGGCTCATACAGGGCTTGCTGCCCTTCGCGCACTTCCTGAGCAAACACCACGTAGTGCGACCCGGTGCCGGGCTTCCAGCTTACCTGGGTCAGGCCTTGATTGTAGGAAAAGGGCACAGAGTAGTTTACCCGTAGGTCAGACGGTGCCACAGGCTCTGGTTCCGGGTACGTTTTAACCAGGGTATAGGCCGGTGCCTGGCTGAGTAGATAGGTAGGTAAACCACGCTGGTCTACATTGTACTCATATACTGCCAGCTGGTAGTACGTATCAGGTTCCAGGTTAGAAACCGTCACGCTGCTGTCCTGCCCGGCGTACACCACGAAGGTACCGGGCTGCGTTTGACTGCCCTGGCCAAAGGCAGTAGCGCCCTGGTAAAGCGTGTTTTGCTGGGGAAGCATCAGCCCATTGCTGAAGGCAATTTGATTAATAACGACAAGGCGCCGTACGCCATTGCCGTTGGTCCACCGTACCCGGGCGGTCGTAGTGGTTGTATCACTCTGAGCTGCGCTCGAAGCCGCTACCAGCGGTTCCGTAGTGCTGCAGCGGGGAACGGTGAAATAAGCCGTGTCCACGGGCGCAGCGTAGCCTGGATTCGTAAACATATTGCCCCCGGTTCCATCCCGCTCGGTCTGGTATTCATAGGCAACGAACTTATACCGTTCTCCAGGGATCAGGCCGTACAGAGTGGCCGTCGAGTCGGGACCCAGATACATCGCGTAGGTATCCGGGGCCACCGCCTGGCCCTGCCCGTAGAGATAATTGGGGAAGTAGAATTGACCGGGTTGGGGCTCGGTACTCAGGCTGACCCTATCGGCCCCGCTGGGTAGTCGTTGAATTACAAACAGCCGGCCATCACCGTTACCTGGGATACACGTCAGTTGCGCAGTTGAGCAATCTACAATCGAAGCCGACGCCCCCGATGCCCCAAGGCTCGGCGGCGTAGATGAGGAGCAGTCAGGAGTAGTAAAGTAGAGAGTTGCCGTCGTGACCAACGGGCTATATACCGGGCCGGATGCAGCGTCAAGGGAAGTAGAATCGTAATAGGCAAACACGTCGGCTCGGTATTCGGTATTAGCCTGCAGCCCGCTGATGGTAGTAGCTTGGCCACTATCGGCATATACGACAAACTGACCCGGTGCCAACTGTTGCCCGGCCCCAAAATAGGAGCTGGAAATGTAGGTAATACCTTGTTCAGGCTCCGGCATTGCGTTAGTAGCCGAAACGGCCTGCAAAACAAGCAGGCTACGTTTGCCATGATAGCCACTGGAGGGCGATGCAGTCGCTGAGGTCCAGGCAATAGTCACCTGGTTGCAACTGGGAGGTGAGGTAACCGGTAGATGGAGGGCCGTGTCAGGTGGCGGTACTACTGCGTAGGCCGAGTAGGAGCAGCAAAGAAAAAGCAGCAGCCCCCAGGCTTTGAGAATGATGTTCATGGTAAGACAGGAAAAGAAGAGAGGAAGCCGCAGCACTAACCACGAAACAGGCTGAAACTGAAGGCCGAGGCGAGTAGTGTGGTACCGGCCATGATCAGGGCCACCGCAACCAGGTTCCGCAGGTTGCGGCGCAACAACGTGCGGCGCTGCCGGCGGCCGCGCAGGCGGGCAGCGTGTGGCCTCAATGCGCAGGGCCGCATAGCGGCATAATTCGGAGCAGGCGGAGCCGTAGCAAGCGGCTGATACACCCATTGATGTACCCGACGCACAAGCATCGAGCAGCCACCGGCCAGTACTACCGGGGTGAAAACAGAGCGAGAAGAGAGGTGATTCATGAGGCGGCTAGTAGTAGAGATAGGGAAGCCACAGCTCACTCAGATTCACCGGCAACAGCGGCGCCGGCAGCAGCTGGATATGCTCACGGGTTTCGTTCAGGTACTTGCGCCCCGAACGGTAGGTCAGGCCAAGCAGCAGCACCACGGCCGCGGCGATGGGTAGGGTCATCGAGCTGATGGTCGTCAGCATAGAGCCGGCCAGCAGCAGCAGCAGCGCTACGAAGGCGCCCAGTACCAGCAGGACCGGCAGATACAGCAGCTGCCACGGGCGGCGGGCCAGGTTTCGTGCTACCGCTACCGAGTTGGGACGCAAACGGGCGGGGCGGGCCAGCCAAGCCTGCGCAACCGACTGCCGGTAGGAGGAGAGACGCCGGAACAGCAGGCCTCCAAACCCCATCGCGCCGAGCAGGGGCAGCAGAAAAAGGGGCCATAAGGCAGGGCTTGGACCGGCGTTGTAGATATACACTACCATGGACACTGCCCCAGCCAATAGCAGGGGCGTTGACTGGAGCAACCAACGAAGCATAGAGGGCTGGACTACTTTCCCAGTCGCGGGCGATTGCCAACCGGCATCCAAGTCCGGAAGGAACACCTGGGCGGATTCCTTGCCCATGGCCAGCAGACGTAAGTGTGATAACCGGCGCTGGCGAAGCCACGTGGCTGCTTCCAGGTCTTCGGCAGGTTGCGGTGCGCACAGAACCTGCGCGTGCAGCGCGTCGAAGGCGGCGGCTTCATCCGGCGTGGTCTGGAGCACCAGGTCAGGCACGAGCTGGTCTCGGCCAGTTAGTAGCAGCAAACTGGTCGAGATGCCCGCCGCACGTAGCGTCTCGATGACCTGCGCGACGCTGATGCCTACCAGACCCCGCGTTTCCGGTTGCTGCCTGAGCAGGCCCAGGGCCACGACTTCCGCTAGGTCAAGACTTATAAGCGGAGCTGGTAACAGTTGATCCTGCCAACTCCAGTGGCAGGAGGGAAGTAGGCCCGAGGAGTCGGTGCCAGCGGTTAGGGTAGAGTGCATTTCCATACTGGCGGAGCTGAAAGCGTGAAGGGTGAGAGAAGCGTAGGCATAAATGATTTGGGGAAAATGTGAACGCAATTAATTCTAGTTGCAAGTAAGTTATTTCAAGGCGATAATGCGATTAATTATAGTTGCATTAGGGCGCAAAAAAACGGCCTGTGAATACAGGCCGTTGGCGTAACAGAGGGTAGAGGGCTACAGACGAGATAAACCCCTAAGGGCTAAAAATCCCGAAGTTGGTGCTATATGTGAACCGTAGTGGCCACAATTGGTAGCGAGGAAAAGGCACCTATAGCGTAGTGACAATTTCAGTGAAGGGATCGTATCCAGTAAGTGAAAAGGCGCCGATGTAGCCATCCAGGGCGCCGGCTTTGAGAATGAGCCTTTCCAAGGCCTCATGCTCATCCATACCATCGGGAATATCGCGCTCCGCCAGCTGCACGGATGTTTCAGTACGGTCGGGCATCTCCAAGCCGATATGAAAGACAACGAAGTATTCCTGCTCATCCACTTCGGGTTCAGGTTCCGTAAGGCCCGCTGCGCGGGCCTGCTTGAACAACTGGTACCGCTGTTTCCACTCCGAGGAATTGACCAGGTCTTGTTCAAAAAGGGTGGACATTCCCAAGTTATATAGCATCAAATCAGCTACGTGTTGGGGGCCGTAGGCGTAAAGGCGGCCTCCTAAAGGCGTGTCCTCATAGGTATTGCGGCTGGCGAACCCTTTTATTGCCAGTAATGCCAATTGCGCCGGCGTCAGATCATCATAGGCTACAACTTTCAGCTTGTCCCAGGATAGATGGTGATAAGTCATTTCCAGCATCATATCAATGTCGGTCCAGGCTGTGCTTGCCGGCTCAGGCATTCCCTGTAGCAGCTGGCTAACGGGCACGTGCAGAAACTTCGCAATGCGCTGCAGCATCTCCACGGCCATACCGGTTTTCCCATTCTCCAGCTTATTGAACGCCGGGCGGCTCATGCACAGATGATCGGCAATCTGTTGCTGAGTAATTCCTTGTTTCTGGCGTAGCAGCCGCACTTGACGATGTGGATTCATAGTTTCAGTCGTTTTGCCAAAGCAACGGCTTCCGGCGCAGCCATGCCAGTATGTTCTTTCTTTTCACCCCCGGCAACGGAAGTCCTGCAGGAGGCAATAGCTTGCCTCTGGCCGATACCTGTATTAATACCCATGAAATGTAAAAAGCCCCTTGACCAATAGGCCAAGGGGCTTTTTCATCAGTACCGTTAAGCTATTGCATAGCTCAGTAAAGGTACCCGTTTCTTAGCGAAAATGGAAGCGTATCCCCCCGCCGTAATAGCGCGGCCAGCTAGTGACGGGAGGGCGAAAGGCCAGGTATCCCTGCGATGCCTGGCCCGACAACGAAACCCAGTTAGTCAGGTACACATCAGCCGTAACTCCAATTTCCGGCCCGGCCGAGAACCCTTGTGTTACTTCCCGGTGGCCGCCGCTGGCCTCTGTTAATGATTGAGTCATTCGGTCGTAGCGCCCGTGCAGCTGCAGCGGCAGGTGCACGTACACGGCCTCCCCCAAGCGGAATAGCTTTGGTGCGATTCCTAAGCCTAAGTCATACCCGTAGTAGGGGGTATTGAGGCCCGTTTTTGGGTGATCTTCCCGACCGGATTCGCGTAGGGCTACCACGTCGAAGCGGACTTTATCGGACAGGAAGCGCGAGTAACCGAATCGGTAGTAAGTGCCTTCCGAGGCCTTGCCATACTGCAGAGTAAGGCTGTTAAGATGCTTGACCTCGCGCTGAGCATGGGCAGCCATCGGCCGCACCAGGCCCAATATGCAAACCGCGCCGAAAAGGGCGACGCGCAGAAGTGGGTTCATAGATGTAGAGTTAGTACCTGAGAGTAAAAGAGTCACTAGGTTCGTTGAAGCACAGCGTTAGAAGCTGGAGTGCTGCGTCTCCAGCATGCCCTGCATCGAGGCGACAAACACCTGCTCCGACACGGCCTGCTCCGTGGCCAGCTGCGTCGGGCCCTTTACAGCCGAGGCCGCGAGCAACGATTCAGCTTTTTCCCGGTATTCCTGGGCCTTCGCCATGTTATCCGCTGCGCGGGCATGAGCCAGCACCCGTTCCCCATCCGTCATCGAGAACTTGTTGGGCGTGTTCAGCCCGTCCTGCAGCTCCACGGCCTGGGCGGACATTTCATCCGCCATTTTCTTGTAGCGGAAAGCCATCGCCACTTTCTCCTGCTGGCTGCTGTTTTCCAGGGCCAGCGTGTTCAGCACCGCCAGTTCCTTTTGCTCCTGCATCTCCAGTACGTTCCGCCGAGTGCCTGACGTGCTCGATACGACGTTGAACATCTCCTTCACCTGTACGGCATCAGCATCGGTGGCCGAGGCCAACCGTTGCCCGAAGCTGGAGCCCTGGCCCAGGGAAGGCAAAGCCTGGCCCAGCTTGATGTTGGCCAGGTTGGTTACCAGCGTTTTCAGGTCCCGCATATTGGATATTTTCAGGTCCTTGATGGCAACTACCTTTTTCAGGTCTTCCCGGATCTGCCGCTGCAGCGACAGTCCGTCCTCCGTCAGCGAGCGGACTTCGCCGGTAATGTCACGGATGCGCCCGGATATATCCTTGGTTACGCCGGCAATGCTTCTGGCATCCTGGATGATTTTGTAGTTTTCAACTGTTTTAACCCAGTCACGGGCCTTTTTGGCGAACTCGGCAACCTGGGTCGCGATGTGCGGCAAGTCGGTAGTCAGCCATTGCGCCGCCGCTGGGCGCGGGGTAACGGCCAGCGCCGTCCCGAAGCAAAGTGCGACTACTGCTTTCTTAAAGTTTTTCATGGGTAGAAAGGTTAGGTGAACAAAAAACGGCCCCTCGCCGGCCAGCTGACGGAGCACTCACGGGCCGCCTAGAGTAACGCCGGGCTAACCAGGAGAAGAGCAGCAAAAAGAGGAGTTACCGCCTAGGAGCTTCAGGCGTCGCGTAGGCGGGGGGCAGGTTGTCATAGCCAGGCTGCCCAGGGTAGCCCCCTGACCAACGCCCTGCATCAGCGGGCTTTGCATCGGGTTGCCATCCTGGCCCATCGGACCCGAAGTTTGCGTCAGGCCGCCTTGCTGGTAAGCGCTGGCAATTTTTCCGGGGCGGGTAAGCAGTACCGGGTAGCCATCGGGCAGTGTCACGTCGCGCAGGCGCACGCCACCACGCGGCAAACGCCCCAGCATGGTGACGCCGGCACGCCCGGCGATACCCTTCCAGGAGTTGGCGGCCTGCGTGGTTTGCATGATGGCCGTGCTGATTTCCTGTGAGCCCGTCTGCATCATGGAACTGCCCAGCCCTTCCTGGCCCTGGGGCTTCACCCGTTTAGCCGGGTCGATCATGATGCCTGGCATGTAACTGTAGTTGTATACCTCAACGCCCACCTTGTACTGCCCGAGCCGATCAATGGTGAGCGTGACCCGATTGCTCTCCACCGTAGCCAAGGCGGAGAAAATCATGTTGCGAGGAAAGGTTACTCCCCCAAAAGTGGCTTCCTCGGAAAGTCGAAGCATAACCACCGAGCCGGTGCGAACCACCTGGGTACCCTGAATACTGCAGCGGTAGAAAATATCGGGCAGGATCATTTCCTCCTCAGCCGGATTAGCGTTGCTGCCCCGGTAGCGAACGGTATTAAACCCATCCATACCAGGTATGTAGGCCATCTCGGCCCGGCGCATGTCAGCCTCGCTGACTTGCTGCTGCTGGCTGGCCAGCAGCGGCCGGTATCGGCGCCCGGTCATGCGCTCGTAGTTATCGTGCACGCCCTTGGGCAGGTTCTGGAGCATCATGTTAATCTCATCATTCGTCTCGAAGGGCGTCCCATCCTTATCCCGGGTTGGCCGGGGGAATAGGCGCTTGCCTGATTCAGGTTGCCCGTGGACGTGGCCGACCATTGCGCCCGCCGCGGAGCAGCGCCATTGTTAAGCGGCACCCGCTGACGCGAAGCGGTCTGCTGGCTGTATTGTCCCGTGGAGGGGTCACGGCGGGTTTCCTGCACTTGCTCCGTGTTGGCCGCCCGCGCCGCATCGGCCATTCGGGCCCGGTTGGCGGCTTGTTCGGCCGGAGTCAGTTGCGGCTCAGTAGGCCGGGCCGGCGCCGTTTGTCCGCTGGTAAGCAGATCCTCCGGGGCTAATTCTTCCTGCTGGGCGGGCCGGGCGTTTTCAGCCATTGCCTGATCGACCGCCGCGAGGGGTTCTTTTGTATCGGGCGGCGAAGGCGACTGAGTAAGCGCATCCATTTGCTCCGTCGAGGCAGCGGCCGTAGGCGACTGCACGGCGGCCTCGCTTTCCAGGGAAAACCAAATTGCGGCCACACCGCCCACAATTAGGACGACCAATGCAATAAGAACCGTAAGCTTGTTGTCGAGCAGCTTCTGGCCCCAGTCTACCTTTGCTTTCTCTGGCTTTTCCGCCGCCGCAGGTGCGGCAGCGGCTGCTTCCGGTGCAGGGGTCGGGCTTTCAACTTCCGGGGCCGGCACCGGTGGGGGAGTAGGCTGTCCCCCGCCGATGGGGGTCATGTCTTCGATCGAATTCATACCTGCTTATTGAATGAACGTTGGAGCCGTATTGATCACGTGGCTGGGCACGCGCAGCTGGATAGCCCGCGCTCCACTTAACTCACGCAGGCCGACCGCCAGGTGACCCTCATTAGTGGCCGCGTACAACGGCACAGCATAGTAGATATAGCCGGTAGAGTTGCCTTTCACTCGCTGATTGGGATGCCCGCCAGCCGGCATCATCGGGCGCCGGGCCTCATTGCGTTTTTTCCCCAGGAATCGGCGTTTGTCATTCTCTACCAGGGTGAAATCGGCAAAATCTACCTGGTAGTCGATACTGCTGTTATTAACCAGCTTGAAGCGCATGTACGTGAACTGCTTGTCATTGCGCACATTGGTCAGGGAGAACGACAGGCGGTTGTCTACCATGGCCACGCTATGGATTTCATCCCTGTATTGATCAAGGCGGCGCAGCAAGGCGTTGATGCGGGCTTTCTTGCTCGCGGCCCGGTCCATGGCCAGCTCGTTGTCGGGTCCGACCCCGGTAGAGGTTTCCTGCAGGACCGCGCCAGTGCCGGTCTGCAAACCTCCATCCGTGGATTGTACGTCGCCGCTCAGATCTACCTGTACATCCCCGACAATAGCATCCGGGCTGCCGAGCAGGTCCGCTCCAGTAAGCGCCGCCGGGGCCGGGGGCGGGTTCAATGCTCCCGGCTTCGTGAAATCATACAACGTCAGCACCGGGCGCTTGACGGTGACCAGCCGGCCAATCCAGTACTTGCTGCCATGCCGGACCATAATCGGCGTAGGAGCTGAGGCGTTTTTGCGACCCCGGATAAAGACCGAGTTAGCCTCAATCTTCACCAGGTAGTTATCCATCATGCCGACATCCACCAGTGACACCGTACCGGGAAACACGAGGTACGTCGTTGAACTGTCCGAAACGGCAATGTCCAAAGCCGTAGCAGTAGCACCAGGCGGGGTGGGCGGCGGGGGAGGGGCAAGGCGCTGCATAGTGAAATGCTGACCTTCGGAGGTATAGCCGCCCGTGTGCATACCCGCGGGGCCTGCTGCAGGCGCCGCCGATGATGAGGGCGAGTAAACGGAAAGCTGGGCCGGCAGCGGCTGCGCGCGACGCTGCGCGTGAACGGCGGGAGCTGCAAGTAATCCCAGACCGAGCAGGATATAAAGTTTCACGAGAGTGACCGTAAAGAGTGAGTGATGGCCCCGGGGCTCTCAGGCCCCGGGGGAGCAATGGCTTATTGAGCAGCCTCTTTCTGGGCTGCTTCCGCTTCGGCTTTGGCCTGCTGAAGCAAGGCATCGTCGCGGTCCTTCTGCGCCTGCAGCACCCGTTTCTCCTTCTCAGAGGCCTCCGGATTGTAGGGAATGTAGTCGAACCGGGTAATCATAATCCCGAACGGATTGAAGTTGCTGCGGTGAGTGTTCGTCAGCTCGAAGCTCATGCCCATCGGCAGCGACTTGCTTTGGCGGTCACCGATAAAGGCTTTCTGCCGGATGTAGAGTCTGCCTTTCACGGGCAGAGAGTTTGTATCAAGCACGATGCTATCCACGGTGGCCGTGGTCCGGGCGCCGAACTTGATGTAGTTGTCGAGCACGGCTCCTTTCTTGAAGCCATCGTACAAGCGGCGACCGCCCATGTCGTCGATAAGCGGAAGGGCCGTGTTCAAATTGTTTTTGAACGTGTACTGGTCGTGGCCAAACATATTCAGCGCGAACGTGCGGACCAGGTTGCGCATCTCATACTGCGTATGATCTTCGGGCGAATCGGCCAGTGCCATTTGCGTCGTACCACTGTTACCGACCACATACACCCGCTGGCCAACGATGCCATAGGCGTGAAACACCAGGGAGCCGGCCACCAGTATAGTCAAAATGGCAAGGGCAACGGCCGCCAGCGCCACCAGACGCATGGAGGTGTAGGTTTGATTTAAGTCTTTAATAGAATCCATTTTGTGTTGAGTAAGGGTGCCTGGAGCCTTTCTTCCCGAATGCCCAGGTTACCAGGGGTGAAAAGAGAATGAGTGAGAGCGGCTAGAAGGAGCCGCCGGAACCGCTATGGCCTAGGCCAGGGGCAATCATCGTTGGGGGCTGAGGCTTGCCGCCCCCTGGGCCGCTAGTGACATCGACGGCGCCGGTACCATCGTCGGAACCACCCTGGGAGCGATTTCCGCCCGTGGAGGAAGGAGCCGAAAGTGTCGGCGGCGCTGGCAGCGCCGCCTGCGCCGAGGAGCCAGCGCCGGCGGATGGCGGAGCAGCCCCCACCTGACCCGTACCGAAGGCTGTGCCCCGTAAGGTGTTGCTGCTGCCCAGGTTGACAATGTGGTTTGGTGCACCTGGGTTGGAGGGCGCCGCGGCTCCCCAAGCCCCGGCCGATCCGCCCGGTGACGAAGACGGTGCACCAAGTGCAGCCAAGGGCGGAGAGTAGCCAGCGTTGGCGTAGCTGTTCGCCGTGCGGGCCGAACCACTCACGGCCCCCGCGCCGGGCATCATTGGGGCAACCCCCATTGAGGCGCTACCAGCGGCGGCCCCAGCGGCTGCGCCGCCTCCGCCCCCGCCAAACCCACCAAAACCACCCATCGCCGTATTGATGGCCCCACCGGCCCCTCGCAGGTCGTTGGCCATAGCCCCGGCCATTGTTGAAACGCCGTTGCCGGCAGCACCGACGGCGCTGCCCACGGCCTTGCCGGCACCCATAGCTGCGCGGGAGGCAACCAGGCCAGCTGCTGCCCCGACGAAGCTCTGAGCTGCAGAGGAACCTACAATGAGCGAGGTCATGTAGGGCACCATCAGGTACATGACAATAAAAATAATGCAGGCTACCTGGTACTGTCCATCGGAGGCGTAGGCGGCAAAGTATTGATCGACGGTGGTAATCTTAGAAGCCGCCAACGCCGCCATTGCAGCCGAATACTGCGCGAACAGCTTATTTATGATGGCGAACGTCACCGTCCACAAGTTCACACTCAGAAACGACTGAAACCAGGACTTCATCAACCCTCCCCAGCCAGGCAGCATGGAGAGGGTGAATGCTATGGGGCCGACCACGAATAGAAAACCTGCCAGGAAAGCCTGGATAAACAGCATGCAAACCTGAATCAGCTGAGCAATGGTACCCGTGGCCAGCTCCAGGAGCCACTGGCGCATCGAGAACCCTGATATAGAGCCGGCAATGGAGGCTATTTCATTGGCCAGACCGGAGATAACCGAGGGCTGATCCTGCGTGCCGTTTGCCACTGATCCCGGCGTCGGCGGGGCCGGGGCACCAGGTGGCTGAGGCTTCAGGCTTTCCAGCGTCGCATAAGCTTGGGCTTGTGCCCCGTTACCCGTCACGGCCCGCGAGATCCAGTAAATTGAATCACCGACTTTTGGCATAAGGGTCCGATAGGAAAGCAGAAAGCCGGCGATGAACAGGATTTTGAATAATGGGGCCAAGTCAATCTGCAGCGACTGCCCGCTTAGATACCCCCGGCCAATCGTGGTGACTAGCGTAATCGTCATCATGATGGGCACCACGGAGGAAACCAACAGCACTATGACGTTGCGGGTCATGTCGTACGCAGCCTGGGAGATCTGAACATTCAGGTCCCCGCCGATGCCCGAAAGAAGTAGGGTAAGGAGCATAGCAGGTTATTTTGAGGTGGAGGAAACGAACTCATCCACAGCGAAATCAAGGCGCTGCTCAATGATGGTGGAGTATTCCGGCAAGCCATCCGGGCCGATCTTCGGCCGGCCGGTTTGCGGGTCAAGCACGGCCACCGGCAGGCGGCGCTGGTAATGGGTTACCAGGCTGTTAAGCAGGTTGCGATCGGCCGCCCGCGAGCTGAGAATAGCGTTCAGCGCCGGGGCCGCTTCCAAGGTGTAAATCTTGGCGACGGGACCCTGCTTGATGAGGAACTGCCGCCAGCCCTCCCCGGACTGAATAGAGCGGATCAGGCTCATTTCGTGCGAAGTAAAGCCCATTGGCTTTTCTAGGCGCTCCAAACTGGCCTCGTTGGTGTGGCGCAGGATAATTTTCGTGGCCGAGTTGTCGATGAGCGTGTAGCCAATCGGGGATTCCACGATTTCCTTTATCCCCTGGGTGATGATACCGATGGAGCCATTCGTTTTGCGAATGGTGCGGTACATGTTCACGATAAAGTCCTCCAGGGCTCCGCTCAGCATCGACCAGGCTTCATCCATCAGGATATACTTCACGTCATGCGGGAACTTGCGGAACAGATCCAGCGACAATTCCGTGATAAGCATTGCCACTACCGGGTAGAGCGTCGGGTCGGCCTTCACGCGCAGCATATCAAAGCAGATCAGCCGGTAGTCCGACAGATCCACGTCGAGCTTCGCGTTCAGCACCTTGGCGTAACGCCCCCCTTCCACATATTCACCCAGTACCAGAAAAAACTCGTCCATCTGGATGTAGGCCGAGTCCTTGCGGTATTGCTCCCGCTGCTTGAGTAGGTACGGGTCCAGCTTCTCCAGCTCAGCTGCGTCCAGTCGCACGGTCATGCGCTCGTGGTAGTCCTGCACGAAGTTGTAGAAGCTCTGCATGCCAGGGTAATTCTCATCGTGGTGGCCGAGCTTGTCGTCCTTGTTGAGCGTGGCATAGTAGTCCTGCAGAAAGCGGGAGAGAATCGCGCGCTCGGATTTAGTCAGCACGCCGTCTTTGCCCGACTTCCACAGCGCCGCCAGCAGGGCCAGGTGGAAATTGAGCTTTTCATCGGTGTACAGCCACTTATTTTCCGCATCGCGCGGCACAAAGAAGGGCGCGAACTCAATTGGATTGGCCGGGTCGTATTCGAAGTAGGACTTATCGAAATCCGGTCCGTTAAGTGACTGACAGGTATTGCGGTAAGAGCCGCCCACGTCGATAATGATCTGCCGCGCGCCGTTCTCATACCGCTGGGCAATGAAATTGCCCATAGTATAGCTCTTGCCCGAGCCGGAGGGGCCAATCGTGATGCTGTTCTGGTTATCCTGGGTGACATCAAACAGGTTGATGCGAACCAGGTTGCGGAAGCGGTCGCAGATGTATTCCCCCGTGCGGGCGGACTTAAAGGTTGTGGTCCAATGCACGTAGCAGGCCGCCCGGTCCGTGGTCGTCGGCAGCCAGCGGTCTGGTACCTGATACCCGTTGCAGGGCAGGGCCGCGAAGAAGAGGGGCAGCGTTAGGAAATTCTCTACGGCCGCTTCTGAGCTGAACATGGAGCGCATGGCAGCGGCGGCCTTCTCCACGTTTTCTTTCCGCAACGCATCCTGCGTTTCCCAGGTCAGAAGGCTGACGTGGAGCTTGCAAAGCTGTTTGCCCTCGGCCCGCACTTCGGCCGAGAAGGCGTCAATTTCCGCTACACGCAAGTGATTATCCTGCGTGGCCAGCTTGGAGAGCGATTTATTGATGGTCTTGTCGCGGTCCAGGGTTTCCAGCTCCGCTTTCGTGTCAACCACCTGGATAGACTGGGTCAGGATGTGCGGGATTGCCAGAAAATGGGTGAGCGGGTACAGCATGGGGGAAGTCACCCCATAGTTGTTGCGCACGCAGGGAAACATCTGCAGGCCCTGGCCCGTCAGGCTCACGCAGGAAACTTTTTGCTCCCCGACGGCGAGCGTACCCACTTCGTTGTACAACTCCCGTTCGTAATGCTGGGGCTGTCGGTCAAAGTCCAGGTTCAGGAACTGCAGGTAGAGGGCGCGGATCTGGTGCTCATCCATCCGCTCCAGCGTAATATCCGGTATGCCCCGCATGGCCTGAATAAACTCCTGGGTATACTGGTCGGCCAGCGCCAGCGTCTGGGTAACCGACTCGAAGGGGTTATCCGGTAGCTTCTGATCCACATTGTTGATCAATGCGTTCAGGGCCGAAACCGGGCGCGGAGGCTTTTCCTTTTTGCCGCTGGGTTTACCACTTGACTTGGACGACACCGGGGCGAAGCTCAGAAATAGGTAAGGCGAATGGTAGAGCACCATACGGTTGCCGAAATACTGGCCCATGCGGCTGCTGAAGTACTGGCCTGGCGCTGGCGGATGGACATAGGGCCGGTCATAGTACACATCGGTTTTCTGCACGACCGTGCCGGGCGGCAGCACCTTCAGCGCCGCCTGGAACGCGACGTGGCAGGCCGTATACTGGTCGGGGTCCCACAGCTCCATCTCCACGGGAGTAAGCTTGAAAGCCACTCCAACCCGACCGTCTTTCAGGACTAGCTTATGATTGTCGTAGAGATATACCGGGAGGGCATCACTTAGCCCGCCCTGCTTTACCTTTTTGCTTTTGAACATGGTGAATGCCTATGGTGAGGCGTTTAGGTTGGCGTAGATGGTAGCTGGCGTAGCCCATCAGAAAGCCGGGGGGGCGGTGCTTATTCAGGTATCGCAGCGTGAAAAACAGGCCCACCGCCGTTAGAATCAGGATCAGGTAGATGAGCGGATTAATCGTAGTGCCCATGCTGAGCAGGGCCAGGAGCATCCCGCCACCGATGACAAGGCCAAAAACAAGGCCCAGGCTCTGGATATCCATTCCGAGAACCTGGGCCGGCCTTTCAATGCTTTTGTAGGAGCGCATCGAACGTGCTTATGAAAAAGAAGAGAAGTAGGGCGGCGCAGGTGCCGCCCTACTGCGTTCATTATTCCACGTTACCGCCGCCACCGCTGTTGCCGGTGTTGCCCACGATTTGAGATTTGAGGGAGTTGAAGCCCCAGAAGAGCAACACGCCGCCGGCCAGCCACATCATGCTGGTCATGGCGTCCGGCTCGCCACCGATGAACTTCTTGGCGGTTTTAACCAGGCCGATCATCAGGAACACGGCGAAGATGCCCTGCGCGATAAGCAGCACCGTGGCCTTGAAGGAAGTCAGCGTGGAGCTGACGCCGCCAGTCTGGGCATTCACTTGCCCGATGAAGCCACCCAGTACCATCAGGGTGCCATAAATGCGGCGGTCCCACTTGGTCATGTTGTGTGACTGGAAATGCGCCTTGTTAAAAGCGACGGTTGCATCAGCCACCACGGTGGCGGTAGCTCCCTGTGCCCGGTTCCAGGCCTCAGTGATTTTGCTTAGAACGTTGTTCATGGTAATTGGGAAAAAATGAAAAAATGTGAGAAAGGGTAAATGGTGAAAAAAAGGAGGTGAAATGGAGGCTAGGCCTCCGGTAAAGGCTGGTTCTTCAGCTGCTGCCACAGGGTCCACTTGGACTGCTGCTCCAGGTACTCAGCATACTTGTCAGGCTGCTTGGTGGGATTAGGGGGAAGCTCTGGCTCAAGCCGGTACGTGGTGCGTGGCAGCGACTCATGATTCTGCCCGGGGGCAGGTGGTTTGAGAGCCGCCAAACGCTTATTCTGTTCCCGTTTGTGGGCTGCTCGCTGCATGCGGTTGATCACCACATACACCAGGATACCCATGCCGGAAAGCCACCCGGCGAGAATCAGATAAAGGGAAGGGTTCACGGCTTTACGCGATTAACTTTGATTGCATTTCGCTGCCAAAGATGCGAAAAAACCGAATCAAAAAAGACTTTGCGCAATTTTTTCTAATCGCAGTACAGCAATTAAGATTAATTGCGTGGTAAAGGAGGCTTCATTGCGTAGTATTGTCTACTTAATGTCCATTTTCCTTCTTCATCCCAACTGCCCATGAACTCACCAACGGGGGGCCGCCCGCGGCCAAACGACGACTCGGAGCTGGAACGCTTCAAAGACCAAATACCTATCGTGCCCCTGGCCACCGGCCGCTATGGGTATGACATTACCGACAAGGCCCGTAACGACTCCTGGCATAAGCTGGAGAAGGGAGGGGAAATCCTGATTGTCAGCAAAAAGGATGGGCGTGACGTGTATATGAACGCCCACGACACGAAGGACAGCGGCTCGGTAGTAGACTTTGTAAAGACCCGGGATGGTCTGAACCTAGGCCAGACGCGGCAGCAGCTGCGTCAGTACCTGGGAGAGGGCGGCCCGGAGCAGGATCGGCAGCAGCTGGCCCTGCGGCCGGAACCGACGCGCACGCGCCAGGCCGAGCGCGGGCCAGATGCCTCCCTACCGGAGGACCCCCGTGAACGGCGAGATGAGTTGCTGAAGCGGACTCTGGGCGTACAGCCGGCCCTGACGGATAAAAGCTACCTGCGTGAGCGGGGCCTGAGCGACGAGACGATCAACGCCCCGGCCTTTCAGGGGCGCGTGTTTACCGGCCAGAACGGCCCGCATAAGAACACGGTGTTCCCGCTGCTCAATGAAGGTGGGTTTTCGTCCTACGAGGAGCGCAACCACAATTTCAAGTCACAGATGCCCGGACCCCGCGACGGCATCTGGGTCAGCCACCCTACGCAGGGCAAGGGGAGCGCCGTAGAGCGTATCGTCATCGGGGAAAGCCCAATTGACGCCATGAGCAAGTACCAGCTGGAGCAGCCAGGCGGATCAGGGCCAAGTACCATGTACATCACCAGCAGCGGCACCGTCTCGCAGCGGCAGGTGGAGTTGATGCAAAAGGTCATCGACCGGCAGCAGCCGAAAGAGGTGGTGCTGGCCAACGATAACGATGCGGCCGGGGTGCGCTTCAACCTTAACTACATGAACGACTTCCGGGCACCGCGGCAAAACGTGGCCCTGGAAACAGGTAGTGAAACGCCCGAGCAGCAGCGCGGCAACGTTACTTGGCGGGCCCAGCGCGGGGGCGAGTATCACACGGATTTGAAAGTCACCTTTGAAACCGAGCGCCAGCGCGAGGGGAGGGCGGCCGTGGCCAGCCTGCAGGAAAAGGTTGACGGCTGGCGCAAGGAAGGGGGAGAGCAAGCCGCGTCGCTGGAAGTGGTCCGCATGGGCAGCGACCAGACTGTAGCCCGCGTGACGGTGACCAACGACCAACTGCCACAGCTGCGCGGTTTGGTGCAGGAGCTGCACGCCCAGCGTGAAGCGGGCATGCCGGAAGCGCAGCGTACACCGCCTGGGTTTTTTAAGTGGGAAGCGGCCCTGAGTAAGGATTATAACCAGGACCTGACCGATCAGCAAACGGAACAGCGGATGCAGCGCGCCCGCGAGCAGGCCGGATTCGACAAAGGGGTGACTGCCCAGCAGGCTAGCGTTTCGCCCATCGAGCGCCCCTTGATGCTGGAGATTGTCGAACAAGGCCAGCGGCAGAATGGGGGCGGAGCAGCCGGCCAGATTGAGCAGGACCTTCGTAAGGCTGGCCTATCAATCCTTGACCGGAAACAGGAAATTGACCAAGCCAGCGGTGTGCGCACCACGCACCTGCAGGCGCAGTACCTGGTGACCGACCCCGATCCACAACGCAAGGCAATCAGCACCCAGCTGGAAATTATCAGCCGCGCCCCCGGCGTCACGCTGACCGAAACCGAGGCGCACGCGCAGGAGCGTCGGCAGCTAACAAACGCCCCTGCCGTTAAGCCAGTAGAGCTGCCGGAGCGCCAGTTGGCCGAAAGTAAAGCGGTTTTCAGCGCAGCTACGAAGGAGTTAAGCAAAGGCCTCGAAGAGCAAGGAATTCCCCTGCAGGCGGCCCGATTAAGCGAAATAAGCCGGAATGTACTGGAGCGGGATATTATGCCTTTGCGGGGCCTTGACCGCGAAAACCTGAATGGGGCGATAGCGATAGCGGAGAAATTGCCAGCCCTGCAGGAAAAAGGGCAGCCAGGGCCGTTGGTGCTAGCCGTGCAGCAGGCGGACAAGTCAATGCATGAGCGCTACCAGACGGTTCAGGAACTAGGGGAAGTGGTGTGCAGCGAGGCGCTGTAATCGTACTCGATGAAAAAGCCGGGGGAGAAAACCGGGCGGTACCGGTATGGAAAGATCTGAAAGCGGAAGGCGCCGGCGTGGGCAACATCGTGCAGCGCGAAGTTGCTCCAGGAATCATGGAGCGACGGATAGATTTCAAATACGATCCGGCACCCGGCCAGGCGGCTGCAGGCGTAGAAGCCGTACTGCGGGCTGCTGAGCGCAGTCCCGGCGTGATGGTCGAGGAGCCCGCGCAGGCCCGGCAGGTGCGCCAGGCGGGGGCCGCCGTATTCAGCCAGGAAGAACAGGCTGCCGGCAGGGCGGTAAACTCGCTGCGCCCAACGTATCCATCCAGCAGTACCGAATGGGTAACCTACGCCGTGACCAGCGCGGCTCCAAGTGGCAGCCCCGAGCTGCGGGAGCAGGCCGATGTGGTGCGAAAAGCGGGGGGTTATCGTGCCGTTGGCGGGGCAGAGCCAGGGTGAGCAGACGCAGCTGGTTAGCTTTCATTTACAGGACCCCCGCCTGGGCGCCATCAGCGAAGCTACCCGGCAAATGAGTGAAAATGGCGGCAACCGCTACGATGTGGAACGCCGCGTAAGCGTTGGGGAAGCCGGTGGGTGGGCTGCTGGCCTGGTCCGCCTGACAGAGGCCCAGGACGCGGCTACGCGTACCCCACAGATCCTGGATGATCTGCGCGCTAATGGCGTCCTCATTCAGGGGCAGCAGCGCGTCGAAGCGCCGGCGGGCTTCGTGCGCGAGGAGCTACGCATTGCTTATCAAACGGAGCAGAATCCCCTGGGCATCGGAAACGTGCTGGATGCGCTCAAACGCAGCCCCGGGGTAGAGCTGGAAGAAGGAGCCCGGCAGCAGCAGGCCCGCGAAGCCCTGGCCAACGCTGAACGGGAGCGACAGGCGGAGCTACGCCGGCAGCAGGCCGAGCAGGAAACGGCTCGGCAGCAAGCGGAGCGGGAGCGGCAGGCTAACACACCGGAGGCCCAGCGCGCTCGGGAGGAAGCCGACCGGCAGTTGACTTCGGGGCTACTAGCCGCAGCGGCCGCGCAGCAGCGCCAGCAGCCGGGAGGAGGTATGCACCCCATGGAAGGCCTGGACCAAATTTTCCGGGAAAAAGCAATGGAGGGAGCCGGAACTAAAGCCCCAAGCTACGAGGAAGTGCCGCGCAGTATGCACACGCCCGATGCTTCGCATCCGGTTCGTTTTGTGCAGTTGGAGGCTGGTAGTGGTGCGGAAAATGCGCAGCGTCTGCAGGAATCAGTGCGGCAGTTGGAGCGGGCCGGCGCGACCCCCAGCCCGCTGCAGCAGGAGCCGGGCAGTGGCGTACAGACGGCGATGGTCGCCTACCGCCTGGACCAGACGGAGCTGCCGCAGATCCACCGGCTTTTGTCGGAAACGCAGAAGGAGGGCCAGCTTCGCGTCAATGAGCAACCCGGCCTGTCAGCCGAGCGCCTGCTGGAGTTGGAGCGGCGGGGACAGCCGGAAGTAGGGGCGTCAAAAGCGCCAGCATTCGACCTGGCCACCGAGCAGCAGCGCTCCCCGGCCGTGGAGCACCCTTACCGCTATGCCGAAATCAATATGTCGGCAGCCGGCCACAACGAGGATAAGTTGCGGGTGATGCGCAAGGACTTTGAGCAAGCCGGGGCGTCTGTTACGGCCGTGGAACCACACCGCGACCTAGCCGGCCGCGAGCAGCTGCGCATCATGGTGGGCTACCGCATCGACCAGCCCGAGCTACCCCAGATACAGGAGCAGCTACGGGCCGCGCAGCAAGCCGATACAGTACTCTACAAGGAACGGGGTGGCCAGGCCATGGAACGTAGCTGGGAGTTGGAGCGGCGCCAGCGCGAACCCGGCGTTTCCCTGAACTTCGCCCCGGAGGCAATCCACCCCAAGGACCCAGGCCGCGAGGCCGCCGTTGCCGGGCAACAGGGCACTGGTCCAGCCAGCGTGGGGCAACAAAGCCGCGATTACTATCCGGCGGAAGGCTGGAAAACGCAGGTATTGCGGGACCGGCGCGATGATGAGCTGGCACCGGTGGCGGCGCAATTGGTAAAAGTAGGAGCGCAGGTAGGCGGTACCCTGCCCGATGGGGCTGGTGGCCGCGAAATGGTCGTCAGCTACCATCCCGCCGCCGTGCCGCAGGACAAAGTGCTGGAGGTAATAGAAACCCACCGCGCGGCCCGCGAGGTAACCGGGCCACAGCAGGCAAGCACCCCGGTCCCAGGCGCTGAGCGGGCCGTAGAGGCAGCCCCCGCCGTGCGCACCCCGGAACGGGCCAATGAACCCGCGCCAGCACCTCAGCCGGCCGTGGCCACGACGACCAGCGTGAGCGAGCAGCCGTTCCGGACAGTCGGCATCAGTATCGTTGAGGAAGGCCTGCAGCAACGCGCCCAGCAGCTGCGTCAGGATCTGCAGCAACAGGGGGCCATCGTCAGCGAGTTGCAAAAGCGCGAGAGCGGGCAGGACCTGAGCCGCCAGCATTTCACGGCGAGCTATCCGCTGGGCCCACAGAGCGCCGGCATAGCCCAGACTTTGGAAACAGCAGGCCGCCAACCCGGAATTAACCTGGAGGAATCCATGACGCAGCAGCGGGAGCGGCAACGCCTGTACGGGGGTGAAGTACCGGCCATCAGTGGCACAACGGTTGCGGCTGCATCGGCCTACGCGGCCGGCCCGCCCCATGGCCCGGGCAATTGGCGGCAAGGGGTGGTGCTGGTAAGCGACACGGAGGAGGAGCGCACGCGCTCGGCCACCGTGCGCGAGGCCCTGCAGAAAGCCGGGGCGCAAGTCGGGGCAGGGGGGAACGGAGCGACGGTGTTCCCGGTACTGCCATCCGCTATTCCTACCAAACCCAGCAGGAGCAGCTGGAGCGCGTAAACAAAGTGCTTGATACGGCCGCGAAGAGCGAAGGCATCGAGGTAAAGGAACAGAAGCCCCAGCAGCCGGGGCCGGAGCTGGAAACGCGCACCGGCAAGTTCAACCAGGCCGTGATTTCAATTGATGATACGCCCGAGAAGGGCAAGGCCCGCGCCGAGACCATCGGCGGCGAGCTGAGTAAGGGAGGGGCCATCGTCGGCGAGGCCAAAGTAGTCGGCAACCACGTCGAGATGCCGGTGAGCTACCATACCAAAACGCCCAACATCCAGCACATCAACGACACCTTGGACAAGGCCGCCAACAGCAGTGGTATCCAGGTGAAGGAAAATGGGGAAGACCGGGGCGCCCGCCTGCAGGGCGCGCGTGACGTAGCCCGGGAATCGGGTGGTGGGTCCACGTTGATGGAGCGTGAACGAAGCTAGCCCTTACTGCTGCTGCATTTTTTCACTTATTCCTGCACCCTGATGAATACATATGACATGTTTGTGCTGCTGGGCTGGGGCCTGTTGCTGGGCGGCATACCCACGGCTGGCTATTACCTCTACCAGTATGGCCGCGCCCTGATGGAACGGCGGCGAAACCTGCCTTTCGACCCCTTCACCCGCCAGGAACGGGCGGCATTATGGAGGCAGGAGATAGACTTCCGCTTTTTCTGCACCGCGTTGGCCTTGTTTGGGCTGATGCTCTGCAACTGGCTGGCAAAATCCTAACCGGGCGCACTGCCATAGCACGAGAAAAAGGCCGTTGGATAAGCTGTGGGCTCCAGCGGCCTTTTTCCCAGTTGCCCTTTCACTTAGTTCACCTATGAATTGGCTGATAATTTCAGTCTAGTCTTAATAAGTCCGTTTACGATTATTCATACTTATCATAAAACGACTTCTCGGACAGCCTCAATAAGTAGCCTTATGTTTGGCTTCTATTTATCATAAATTGACTACTAAAAGACAATATGGCGAAACGGCTTAAGTCTGGGCACATTTTACGGATACCACTATACCACAACTGGGGCTTCGCTTACGCGAAATATGTTAATGTCATTGGTGTACAAGGCAACCAGTCCTATCCAGACCTCATCAAGATTTTTGATTACCGTTCGTTGGTCGATGAACCTATTGACGCGGCTCTCCTGCATACCTACCTGATGCAACCCATCCTACTTGCAGGCCGGCTCCCCACCCTTAGGCATGGATTCTGGTCTATCGTAGGAGCATTGCCACTACTGCCTGAGGATGACGAGTTACCTGATTTGCGGGTTGACGAATCGACTATTGCGGACCGTATGGTGATTTATCAGCAACCCCGGCCTGGTGCCACACTCTATACCAAAAACTTGGAGTTACGTCCTCAATTTGAAACGTCTCTCGCCAATGTTGAGCATTTAGAATTTTTAGGTGCTCGAGGGTCAGGCCTGATTGAAATCAGTGCTACCATGTCGTTCATGCTCCAAGACGGGGTCTATCCTGGCGACTTTTTTGACTTAGATGACCCAACTTACAAGTATGAGTACGGGCTTCTCAAGTCTCGTCCCCTAGCTAACTCTCTTCCTCAAGAATTATATGGACGCGCCCGCCAGCCTAACCAACCAGGATACGTGCCCCTTTAGTAGTAAACAGTACTTTTTCCGTGCTGAGCGCTTCTAGAAAGCGACTCCCTTATCTGAATTTTATCTCTTAACATAAAGTAAGGTATACCCAGGGCCTCGGAAAAGTGGTAAATTTTGGCTTGGTTAAGCGGGCGTAAACGTTTAGTATTTTTCGGTTACGATACCTCTCTATTATGCCCGTCGCTACTCAGCCGCCTCCTATTCGTCACAGACTAACTGCTTACCGAAAGACAAGGATAGAATTCGCCGCCCTGGGACTGCTCCTAGCGTGTTCGCCCGTGAGGCGTGCTCCTTCGAATCCGTATCCCCTCGCGCGCGCTGTTCGCCTAACAGTGCCTGCAACGCGCCTCGTCACGCAGGGCGATTCCATCTCTCTTTCCTTTCGCTTTACGAATGCGTCGACTGACACGGTCTGCTTCAATCCCAGGGCCCTGGTGTACCTGCGCCGCCGACCACAGGGCTACCATTCGGCGATAATGTGGTTGGACTCGACCAGCCTTCGGCCTGCGCGGCCGCTCGTCGCGTTGCTGCCAGGCGATACCCTTTCCGTGCCCCGATCCTTCCCACTTGATACGACGCTGTTATCGGCTCCAGAGACGCCGTGGATGGTGTTCTCGCTGCATCCCTGTCCTACTGCGCGACCTGCCTCGAATCGGCAATGGTGTGGTACCTTGGCCATCGATTCAGTGATACTCGTTCGACCTCAGCACGGGGGGAGGTAGGCAGCCCACGCAGGACAGTGCTCACTCTGCCCTTTCAATAGGGTACGCCTGAGGTGGTCCGATTACGCTGGACAGTTTAGGGCACTAAGTTGAAGGAGCTGTTGATGAGCGTGATACGGTGTCTGATAATCAATGCTGGAGTGTAGGCGCTCGTGATTGTAGTAGTCAAAATAGTCGGCTACGCTGGCTTGCGCGTCCGCTAAATCGGCAAAAACGGGCCGCTCTCGGACTTCGAGTACTTCGGTTTTGAGGCGTGACCAGAGGCTTTCGGCCTGCGCGTTGTCATAGCAGTCGCCGCGGCGGCTCTGCGAGCGCACTGCCTCGTGGTCGCGTAGCAACTGTCGGTAGGCGTTGCCGCAGTACTGCCCGCCTCGGTCAGAGTGGACGACGAGGCCTGGCGTGGGCGGCTGCGCCCAAAAAGCGCGCTGCAAGGCGCTGGTAATCAATTCTTCGGGCATAGAGGCGCCCACTTGCCAGCCCACCACCTGTTTGCTGACCATATCTTGGTAAGCGCACAGGTAGGCCCAGTCGCCGTTGGCCAGGGGAAGGTACGTGATGTCGCTGACCCAGACCCGATTGGCCTGCGTAGGCTTGGGCTGGTCGAGCAGCCGGTTGGGGGCGCACCGCAGCCCGTGGGTGGAGTCGGTCGTGCGCGGGGTGAAGGCCTTGGGTTGCAGCGCCTTCAGTCCCCGCCGGCGCATCGCCGTGCGGAGCCGCTGCCGCCCGACGCGGTAGCCCTTGCGGCGCAGTTCAACGCGCAGTCGACGCGTACCATAGCAGCGTTTATGCACCCCAAATGCCTTAACCAACGCCGTTTCCCAAGCGGGCTCTGACTGATTTACTACTTGCTGCTGAGCTTGTTGCCATGCGTAATAGCCACTGACAGGTACTTGCACCAACTGGCAGAGCAGGCGCACGGAGTGGTGCCCCCGCTGCGCTTCGATAAAGCGGTAACGGCTCATTGGTTGGGTGTCTGTGAGAAGATGGCAATGGCTTTTTTTAAAATTTCCAACTCCTGCGCCTGCCGCCGATTGGCGGCGCGCAGTTGGCGCAACTCCGCCGCCGTGGCCGGGTCGAGCTCCGCCCCACGGGCCGCCGCCACGGGGGTAAGGGCTTCTTTCTGCCACTTGTAAATACGTTTGGGGTCGATGTTGAGGGCACGCGCCGCAGCCTGGGTCGAGCGGCTTTCACTGGCTAGGCGCAGGGCCTCGGCGCGGAAGGCGGCATCGTAGCGCCGACGTTTAGTGGGTTGAGGACGGTCTTTCATGACGTGCGAAAGTTAAGACCCTATTCTGTCCAGATTTACCCGACCACCTCAAGTACAATAAGTAGAAAAGGTACTGGGACATCAGTCCCAGTACCTTTTCTACTTATTGTACTGTATAGGTCAAGTTAAATTTCCCGTTGGTTAAGGCAACTGAGCGGGTGTTACTGCCCGGACTGCAGACGGTGCCGCTGAATGTTCCACTAATGGTTTTGCGTTGACTGTCGAACGCGATGATCTCAACCATCCGGTTCTGGGAAGAGCAGTTACGCGGATCAAAGTACAAGGCTCGGTTATTCACCATTTCTGTATAATACGGCCCATCTGCAGAAGCCGGATCGGTGATGGTGAAGCGGCCAGTGCGGCTGTTGAAGTCAGTCAACCGCACGACGACGCGTGAGCCATTCGTCGCATTAAAGGTGACCAATAACTCTTTAGAGGCGGGTCGAACGACTGCGGTAGCTGTGGCTGCTGTACTATCAAATGGTTTCCCCTCTACATCGACGGTAGCGGTATTAGCTGGGATAGACGGCTGCGCCTGTTCTTTTGATTTACTGCCACATTGTTGAAGCGAAAGGACGCTCAGTAAAAGCGGCACGGCATAATGCGTTTTCATGGAGGGGTAGTTAGGTAGTTAAGCAATAAAGGTAAACGGTTGTTAGCATCTTTTTTAGAGCGTGCTTAAGCAAACCTGATTTAGACACCGCTGACTCAGTAGGCAATCGTAATATACCCCTTATACTGCCGCTGATTGGAGTATTCAATCAGGTAGAAGTACACACCACCTGGCAAGCCACTGCCATCCCAACGGAAATCCCGCTGAGTGGAATTGTATACCTGCTTGCCCCAACGGTTGAATACCTTGATACCTGCGAACCGTTGAGTACAGTAGTCCGGTGGCAAGTCAGGTAATTCAAAGGCATCATTCAGTCCATCATTGTTTGGCGTGAAGATATTGGGAGGTGTAAAGGCTATTGCCTCTGGGTTTTGCACTTCAAAGCGCACGGTCCTACGTTGAGGCTGTGGGTTACACGTCGTTTCCTGCAACTCAAAGAGAACCTCGTAGCCATGTGGCGCTGTCACCGTACAACTCGCATTCCACCGGAATATTCCAGTAGCTCGCCCTTGCCCATTGTGAGGCTCGAAGCTCATCCCAGCAGCCGCCAGCTCAAATCCTACGCCACGTGCCGTGAGCACTAGGGCGTTCTTATCAACATCAGTTCCTTCGATCTTCGCCTCTAGTACAGAACCGGGCAATTGCTGTAGTGGAAGAGGCGTTGTACTCCCGGCAAACAGAGACGAAGTCAGCTGTGGAGCGCTATTAGGGTTGACAATTTGAATAGCCACCCGTAGGATACTGGTTTTTGGCTCGCCACAAGGGGCATCTTTAGCCGTGAACTCAAATTCATACAAGGATTTACCTTCTTGCGGGCAAGGTACCCGCCAAGTGAAATGCCCTTGCTGTACATTGCCAGTAGTCGTCTGCGTAAGCTCGGCCGCAACGCTGGTAGCCGTAAACCCTATCCCTGCCATTGACAGAGAGAGCAAATCGTTGTTCGGATCCGTAGCTCGCAGATCAAACGACACCAGCTCTCCCGGTTGCGCTCGCAGCGGCGTTGTGCCGGCGTTAGCCGTTATCTCTGGTGGCTTGTTGCTAAGGTCAATTCGGATCGGAATAGTAAGGCTCGCCGTTTGCGCTCGATCACAGGCGGTTGAGGCTGCCGTAAAGGTAAACTCATAGAGCAGGTTGCTCGCTGAAGGGCAAGGTACTACCCATCGAAAGGTTCCGCGGTTTTCACCAGCCGCTCTATTCTGGCTGAGCTGTGCGCCTACATCTTGTGGCCGGAATCCTTGTCCTTGCATAGCCAGGCTAACGGTATCCTGATCAGCATCCGTGCCCAGCAGCGCGAATTGCAGCACTTGGCCGGGCTGCACTACGAGTGGACGATTCGAATCGGCAGTAGTGGTTAGCACAGGGGGAGCATTGTGGTTCTCAACCTCAATAGTCACCAGGATACTATCCGCTTGTGGACGGTCACAGGGGGCATCAGCACCCACAAAGGCAAATGTGTAGCTCCCTACCGCGGAGCAGGGTATACGCCACCGGAAGCTCCCGCGGACCTCATGGCCAGTCCGCGTTTGTGATAGCGCCGCACCTACGGCACTGGCCTGAAACCCCTGTCCATGCATAGACAAGGTAAAAGCATCCCGATTCGGATCACGGACGTTTACGTCGAAGGTTATCAGTTCACCCGGCTGAGCCCGTAAGGGAGCAGGCGCGGTAGTGCTCAGTACAGGTGCGGAGTTGGGCACCATTGTAGAAATGAACGCTACCTGCACGGTATCGCGTCGAGGTAAACTGCAGCCATTATCGGCTACAATAACATCTAGCAGGTACACCTTCCCCCAGTATCTATACACGTTGGAAAACACAGCTGAGAGACGAGGGTATCAGGGGCATTCGGGGCATGTACGGTTCCCTGTTTCAGCGTCAAGGAAGGCAATGTGCCTTTGAAGTTCACGGGGCGCAGCGAAATGGTAAGCTGTGTAGCCGTATCAGGATCGGTGAAGCGCAGGCTTAGGCAGCGGTCTGCACCGGCTGACAGGCGCAAGGTGTCTTTACCCGGCTGATACTGCTTTCGCAAGTCGGGTAAGTGGACCGTTAGCGCAGGGGTTTGATTGGGAGGGCAATTGAGGACTTTCAATTGAAAATCCCGTCGAACTTCCCCAAGTTTGATGCCCTGGCGGTATTCTGAGCAGCGAACACTAAAAACGAACAGGCCTAGTTGGGCAGGCCGCACGGTTAGCCGTCCGGAATGCTGGTCGATACCTAAAGCGGGAGCCCCCTTTATCTGGGTGTCGGTAGCATAACCGGGTAACCAACGAATGGGGGAATAGGGTGCCGGGGAAGGCGTTTCAGGCTTGCCATCCGCATCGGTTGCGTGCCCGTTCAGCGGTGTAACCATATCATACACCAGAGAGTCTCCATCCGCATCCTGACCGCCAAAATCGAAGTAGAATAGCTCCTGTATACAGGCATAATCACTGAGGGGCGGAAAGATTTGGGGCGTGGAATTAAGCAGCGGTTGTCCGTTGCGCACCACGGGCGGAAACTCCAAATAAAAGGTTTGCCCCGCGCCTCCTGGCTCCTCAATGTTGTTAATCGTTCCGTTACGGCAACAGCGCTCTACGGCGACATAGTATCCAGCTGCATTTGTATAAGTGGCAGCGGGTAATTCTATCAACAGCGTATAGACCAAGCGGCGGGTGCGCAAGGAGGGGCTCTCGCACGCTGGATTGGTGTAAGCGACAAACGTGCTGCTAGTAAGTGGTAAACTCACCCGCTGCATAAGCTGATTGTTACCCTTCGCAAAGATTCCAGCCGTGAGCTCATCATCCAGCGCGCCTAGACTGCCATTGACATCATCAAAATATAAGTTCAGCGTAAGTCGGTACTGAGGTGGTCCAGTTAGGCTGGACAGTTTAGGGCACTAAATTGAAGAAGCTGTTGGTGAGCGTGATACGGCGTCTGGTAGTCAATGCTGGAGTGCAGGCGCTCATGATTGTAATAGTCAAAATAGTCGGCGACGCTGGTCTGCGCGTCGGCCAGGTCAGCAAAAACGGGCCGCTCACGGACTTCCAGGACCTCCGTTTTGAGGCGCGACCACAGACTTTCGGCCTGGGCGTTGTCGTAGCAGTCGCCGCGGCGGCTTTGCGAGCGCAGGGCCTGGTGGTCGTGCAGTAGTTGGCGGTAGGCGTTGCCGCAGTACTGCCCGCCACGGTCCGAGTGGACGAGCAAGCCGGGTGTGGGCGGCTGGGACCAAAAAGCCCGTTGTAAGGCGCTGGTCACCAGTTCCTCGGGCATGGTGGCTCCGACCCGCCAGCCGACTACCTGCTTGCTGGCCATGTCTTGAAAAGCGCACAGGTAAGCCCACTCGCCGTTGGCCAAGGGCAGGTAGGTGATGTCGCTGACCCAGACCCGGTTGGCCTGCGTGGGTTTGGGCTGGTCCAGCAGTCGGTTCGGCGCGCACCGCAGCCCGTGGGTCGAATCGGTGGTGCGCGGCGTAAAGGCTTTCGGCTGGAGCGCGTGCAGGCCCCGGCGGCGCATGGCCGCCCGCAGGCGCTGACGCCCCACCCGGTGCCCGTTTTTGCGCAGCGCTACCTGGAGGCGGCGCGTGCCATAACAGCGCTTGTGAACCCCGAAGACCTTGACCAGCGCCGTTTCCCAGGCCGGCTCCGGCCGAGTTACAACCTGTTGTTGAGCCCGTTGCCACGCATAGTAGCCGCTGGCCGGCACTTCCACCAGCTGGCAGAGTAGCCGCACCGGGTGCTGGTCCCGCTGCGCCTCGATGAAACGGTAGCGGCTCATTGGTCCGGTGTCTGTGAGAAGATGGCAATGGCTTTTTTTAAAATTTCCAGTTCCTGCGCCTGCCGCCGATTGGCGGCCCGCAGTTGGCGCAATTCGGCGGCGGTGGCCGGGTCCAGTTCCGCCCCACGAGCGGCGGCCACTGGGGTCAGCGCTTCCTTCTGCCACTTATAAATGCGTTTAGGGTCAATACCCAGGGCGCGTGCCGCGGCCTGGGTCGAGCGGCTTTCACTGGCCAGGCGCAGGGCCTCGGCCCGGAAGGCGGCATCGTAGCGCCGGCGTTTGCTAGGTTGGGGGCTGTCTTTCATGACGTTCGAAAGATAAGGCCCTATTCTGTCCACATTTACCCGACCACCTCATACGTACTGCCCGTTTGGTGCTGCAAGTCCAGCTCACCGCCAACGATATGCGTAGCACTAGCCGATTGTGCCAGTAGCAAAATAAGAATACACCACCCGAGTATCCGACCAATCGTTAAACGAGGTACAACCTGGATCATAGACAACTAAACGCATAAAATCTTAGCCGGCTCAAGATACTACTTCCTAATGGTGAGAGCACCTTTTAGCAACCTGATGTAGTCAAGCGATAGTTTGTTGTCAGGTATCGCATACCTAATTCTTCTTTTCTTGCGTTTTGTCACATATCTTAAACGGACGTTTAACAAATGTGACAAACTGCTATCTTGCGCTTTTTCCACTCCTTTATATAAGGTGTCATGACGCGCTACGTCGCCTACTTCCGCGTGAGCACCGCCCGCCAGGGCCAGTCTGGCCTCGGGCTCGAAGCCCAGCAGGCCGCGGTAAGGACCTTCGTCGGCACGGAGGCGAGCATCGTGGCGGAGTACGTGGAAATCGAGAGCGGCCGTAAGAACGCGCGACCCCAGCTGCAGGCCGCTATTGCATACGCCAAGCAGGAAGGCGCCGTGCTGCTCGTGGCCAAGCTCGACCGGCTGGCGCGCAACGTAGCCTTCCTCGCAACACTCATGGAAAGCCACGTGCGCTTCAAGGCCGTGGACCTGCCGGCCGCCGACGAGTTTACCCTGCACATCCTGGCGGCTGTGGCCCAGAAAGAAGCGACGGCCATTTCCACTAGAACGCGCGATGCCTTGGCCGCCAAGAAGGCGCGCGGATTTCAGCTTGGTACGCCAGCTAATCTAACCGCTGCCTCGCGGGAGAAGGCGCTGGTGTCGCTGCAGCGCAATGCGCAGACCAATCTGAGTAACCGGCAGGCCGCACAACTCGCCGTGTTGTTGCGGGCCACGGGCGTAACGTTGCGGGAGATTGCCGCGCGGCTTAATGAATCGGGCTATCGGACGCGGCGGGGAAAGGCATTTCACCCCATGGGCGTAAAGCGCCTACTGCCGAACTTGGATAAGTAAGTACCTGATTTGCTATAGCAAATCAGGTACTTACTTATAGATTACAAGCCACTTTTAACTAACTGTTTGAGTGTCTTACTACTGCCTTCTTTATGTAATCGGCCGCCAGCGTGATTAAGGGATCGCAATATGGCAAGGGACCCGATGACCGTTATAGGTGAGTGCTTGACATCATTTGGTGCTGTTGCTATTGTGCAATAACCGGTGGGATACTCCAGATAGGCTCCTGCTGCCAATTGACGGGAAAACCCATGGCGGAGGGATCTACGTTGGGGTGAATAGCAAATAGCCCCTGCAAACGGAGGCCCAGGCCAAACTCGGGTGAGATGGTGAAAAGCAAGTGATTCATGCAGCACAACGCAGCATAAAGTTTATTCTGTACTAGCTGTGGGATGGGAGCATAATACAACTCAGGCCTGGGCCGCTTGATACGCTTAGGCGCTGCGGCAATGGTGCGGTTCCACAACCGGGCATGGTGGGCGCATACGTTGCGCACCTGCGTGATACTTTGCAGCCAGCCCGAGAGATACTTCTGTGGTGGGACCATAAAGTAAGCAGCAATTTCATCCCGACCCGACAGCTCCTTGCGGATGTTGCCATATAAGCGGGAAAGGGTGCCTAATGTAACGATTTCCAAGGTTTTCCAGGCCGGTGGGCGGCGGACGTCAGTGCCGTAGCGGGCCTTGTGGTCGAGGATGAATTCTTCGTGGGAGCGAGATAACTCGGCGTCGATGGAAGCCAGGGCCTCGGCGTGATCGTCTGAGCTGGTGAAAAGGGTGACATCCTCGAACCACCAAGGCGTGTGATTCATGGACATGGTGTAGATAAGT
This sequence comes from Hymenobacter sp. J193, assembly GCF_024700075.1. NCBI lineage: Bacteria > Pseudomonadati > Bacteroidota > Cytophagia > Cytophagales > Hymenobacteraceae > Hymenobacter > Hymenobacter sp. J193. The sequence goes on along the minus strand of NZ_JAJONE010000003.1, from coordinate 31,841 downwards.
TGAGTGCGAATGCTGACCTCTATGCGTTCGATAATATCGAAGACCAAGACGCGTAGCTTTTGATCGAATCGGTACAATTCCAGCGCAGTTTCGAAGCGGCTGCCTATCTTGTAGATATGTAGCGACTTGTCTGACTGAAACGGAAGCAAGTAGCCAGCCAGACGATAGTAACTGATGTTACTGAGGTGACGAATAGCCGCTACTTCATCGTCAATGGCAAGACCTCGTTGGCGCAGTAGCGCAATTTGGTCAATGATGGAAACAGCTTGCTTGTTATAGTCCATAGTTTATCGGAATAGTCCAAACTTTGAAATAGGGACAAAAAAAGACTCGCCCTGGTACGCTGTTCTGACGAGAAGCGTGGCGAGTACTGTTAAAACAAAGGTACGACAAATTCAGGAATTAGGCCAATCATAACGCTATCAACTGTGCTATTATGCTCATGCAATAAATGCAAATCATGATTTTAGATTGTTACAAAGCCAATAAACATGCTACCTCGTTGGCGTGATTACGGGTAACACCGTAGTTAAAAAAGCCTAATACAACTGAGTCTACAACTTTTTTAAGACAGCGGGATCAATGTAAAACCCGACGCCGGACAGCTCATTGGCAAGGCGACGCTTCCATGCGCCGGCCTTGTCATAGGTTTCGTAGACAACGCCATGGAAGTCGCTAGGTTGCTCGAGGCCGGAACCGGCAACGAGTACAAAGACGTTTTTGCGGCCGAGCAGGGCAACGAAGTAGCCAAGCTCAAGTACAACGTTCTGGCGGGCACGGGGCGAAAGCTTGGGTGCAGTTTTGCCAACGCGGATGCCGCCCAAATCGTCGGGACTGAAAAGGACGACGGCGTAGCCACAGGCACGAGCTTCGCGGTCAAACTTTTCGATAATGGTTTGGCCCTCATTGATTTCCTCAAAGAGAACGATACCATCAATGCCGAAGCGGTTGAGGGTTGCTTGAGCATCTTTGCGCATGGCGTCGTCGCGGCCATGGACAATGAATACTTTGCGGCTCTCGTCGTCGACAGCTTTGAGAACGCGCAGGAGACTGGTGCGGGCTGTGCGCAAGGTGGTCATGTCAACGAGCGAGTGACTGAAGGCATTACCCGTAACTTTCAACTTTTCGGCCAGCTCCACCAATTTCTTTTGATGACTGCCACCACGCACTAGCTTGGCCTTACCCACCAGCCCGACCGCGGTAGTAGCAGTCGCGGCCAGAGCTTTTTGAAGGGCTTCGTCCTGACCGTATTGACGGCCATACCGGTCCTTGGCATCAGGTAGCACAATGGCTCCTATTTTTTCACGCAGGAGTTGTAGCTTTTTGCGGTCCATCAGGGAAAGAATGATGACTTCTGCCTTGCAGGCAGCGAGTAAAACTACTAAAATTGAGAAAAGGCGCTTGGCAAATAGAATCAATTGAATTGTAATCTACCTAGTTTGCACGCCTATCTACCATTGCTCAAATTATTGGTATGCCCCAACCTTTACTAACTCGCTATCTCCGTGACCTTTATTTTATTCACCAAACAGGAGGTGGCACTGAGGAAACATCGTTTTACGGGCCATTGGAGAACCTGCTCAATGCAATAGGTGAAACGTTGCGTCAGCCCGTACGATCGGTATTTCAACTCCAAGACTTAGGAGCTGGTAGACCGGATTTCGGATTATTTGCGGTGCCGTCGGGGCGTTCTTCGCGACCGTTGCGGATGACTGGGCAGCAGCCTGAACGCGGCGCTGGGGAGGTGAAAGGACCAGGTGCGTCGCTAAAGCCGTTATTGGAAGGCAAACAGGTTTCAAAGTATTGGCAGCATTATGGGCAGGTGTTGGTGACAAACCTGCGGCACTTTGCTTTCTTGGGTAAGAATGAATTCAACCAGCTGATGGTGCTGGATACACTAGAGTTGGCACCTGACGAAGTAAGCTTTTGGAGCCTGTGCGCGCAACCTGAGATATTATCGGCGGAGCAGGCTGATGCGGCAGAGCAGTTCTTAGCGCGGTGCATGCTGCATGGCGCTCCGTTGGACCAACCTCGGGAACTAGCGTGGCTGCTGGCCTCCTTCGCTCGGGAGGCACGAGACCGGCTCAGCGGGGTGGACCTGCACGAACTGGTCCCGTTGATAACCGCCTTGGAGCAGAGCTTGGGGGCACGATTCGATGGACCAAAAGGCGTACGCTTCTTGCACGCTACCATCGTTCAAACCCTGTTTTATGGGGTATTCTCGGCATGGGTGTTATGGCATCGGGAGCAGCCGGACCGCAAGGATGAATTCGATTGGCGCACCACGGCCCATTACCTTCAAATACCGGTCTTGCAAGTGTTGTTTGAGCACATTGGCGCATCGTCCAGTGTGGACCGCTTGAAAATGCGGGACTTGATGACCCGTACTGGGCGCACGTTGTGCCGAGTACGAAGGGACAGGTTTTTCAACCGATTTGCTGACAGCACAGCCATTCAATATTTCTACGAGCCGTTCCTGGAAGCGTACGACCCGCAATTGCGGAAGGAAATGGGCGTGTGGTATACACCGCCCGAACTAGCTTCTTACATGATAGCGAAGGTAGACCAGATGCTCAAAGAGAAATTGGGCATCGAAGAAGGCCTAGCAGATGAGCGAGTAGTGGTTTTGGACCCATGCTGTGGGACGGGAACGTATTTGGTGGAGGTACTGCGTTTCGTGGGTAGGCGGCTACTGCAAACGCATGGCGCCTTAGCCGGAGCAATGCTGCGAGAGGCTGCAACTCGTCGCCTGTTTGGTTTTGAGATTTTGACAGCTCCGTTTGTAGTAGCCCACTTACAATTAGGGCTGGCCCTGCGGGCGGCAGGTGCCCCACTAGGGGATGGCCAGAAGGCTGCTATTTACCTAACCAACGCGCTGACCGGGTGGGACCCTGCTGAGCATGAAAAGCAGTTGGTCATTTTGCCCGCGCTGGCCCAAGAAGCGGAGCAGGCGCGGCATGTGAAACGAGAAGAGCAGATTATGGTAATTCTGGGAAATCCGCCTTACGATGGGGTCTCTGGATTGGCCATTTCGGAGGAACGCCGCCTAACCGATGCTTACCGCAACCCAGCCCGGACGGTTCAGCCGCAGGGACAAGGGCTCAACGATTTGTATATCCGATTCTTTCGCATTGCGGAACGCCAAATCGCCGAGCGGTCAGGGCGCGGATTGGTTTGCTACGTGTCGAATAACTCGTGGCTAGATGGATTAAGCCACCCCGGACTACGGGAGCGGTTGTTGACGGCGTTCGACCTAATTTATATAGACAACCTGCATGGCGATAAGTATCGAACAGGAAAGACCTACGACGGTAAGCCTGACCCAAGCGTGTTCAGCTCAAAGGCCAACCGGGAAGGTATCCAAGTGGGTACCGCTGTGGCTACATTGGTGCGCACAAGAGCAACAGCGGGGACGGAGAATATAGCCTATCGGGATATCCGCGGCTCCGATAAACTGAAGCAGCTGGAGCTATTGGCAGCACCTGCCGACGACTTGAGCAGCATAGGACGACCGGATGTACCTTACCAGCGTGTGACGCCCGTTGCTGAATTAGGGCTTACATTTTTGCCCCGAACAGTGCGCGCTGGCTATCTGGATAATCCCACATTGCCAGAGCTTTTCCCAGTGTCCTTTCCCGGTATTAAAACTAGCCGAGACGAAGCCTTAGTAGACGGTGATAAAGCCCGACTAGAGTCACGCATGCGTGCCTACTTCAATGCAGCGTTATCGAATGAGGAATTGACAAAACTAGTGCCTCGCCTGATGGAATCTGCTACGGGTTTTAATGCAGTTCAAACGCGACATACTCTGCTCAATCACGGCTATGAATCCGGCCAGATAATCCCTTATCTATACCGGCCATTCGATTTGCGTTGGCTGTATTGGAATCCGCATACCAAACTCTTGGATAGAGAAAGAGCGGATTACCAACGCAATCTGGCTCATGGCACAGTATGGCTGGAAGCAATGCAGGCAAGCCGCAAAGCCTACTCACCTTCGAATTTCACTACCGTTGCTGGCAGTTTGCACGTCAATGAGCGTGGCACCAACTTTTTCCCGTTGTTTAACACGCCACAGGTGGCTGACTCAGAGCCTGTCTACAATCTTTCTAAGCTGGCCTGGAAATACTTGTATAAAACGGGGGAAGCGCCAGAGTCATTGTTTTACCACGCGTTAGCAGTGATGCATGCCCCTGCATACCAAGCGCACAACGCTGGCGCATTGCAGCAGGATTGGCCTCGGCTGCCATTGCCACCGGATCCGGCAGTATTGTCTGGTAGTGCTATGCTGGGCCGCAAACTGGCGGCCTTGCTTAACGTGGCCGCACCGGTGAAGGGCGTTACGCAGGGTACGCTGGCATCAGAACTGATCTCCATAGCTATGCCTCGGCACTATGATGGCGTGCGACAGTTGGATGCAAATGCGGAACATTTTGAAGTGAAAGCCCGCTGGGGATACCTTGGCCATAAAGGGCAAGTCATGCCAGGCCCTGGCTTACTGAGTACGCCGCGCGTTGCGGAGGAATTCAGAGCGGCGGAGTGGGGAATTCAAACAGTTAACGTGCATCTTAACGAGGATGTGTATTGGGCCAACGTGCCGATGGGGGTATGGAATTACAATATAGGCGGGTACCAAGTGCTCAAAAAATGGCTTAGCTACCGCAGCTATGAGGTGTTGGGCCGCTCGCTACAGCTTCAGGAAGTAATGGAGTTTACGCATATAGCGCGTAGGATTGCAGCGTTGCTGCTGCTCTACCCTGCGCTGAACTCTAACTATGAGGCTATGCTGTCGCCGATAGAAGAAGCTGTATTAGTTGCGGTATGAAAGCGCTCAATTTTCAGTTAAAGCAGATCACCGAGTACGGCTGTAGTAGGGCTCTGCTTTGGCTTATTGTGCGGTAATTCTTATTAACAGTGTTACACACGGCATCGGGCAAGACGTATAAGTTCTTACTATTCGTTGCAACATACTACGAACGTGCGTTTATATAATGATACAAATAGTTCTGACTTGGAAGTGAGCTAGAAAGAGATTCATTCGGTGAGCCCATAACGGTTTATTATCTTGATCTTCATATCAAGCACTTCGATATGAGTAACACATAATATCCATGTCACGCGCAGGAGGGTCGGCCACTTTATCCGGAGTAGAGTATCAGGTACTGTACACGGCTTTTCGCTTCGCAGAAGCTATTACCGAAGACGATATCATTTTTTTGCGGCCCGAAGCACACCACGTCGAGCTCCCAACGCCAGCTGACGGTTTGCCTAATCCAGCAGCACTGCAGAGGTCTGCAGTGGATGACTTGCTAATTACCCATCGCAGCAAGCCTAGTGAATACATTAGCTTAAAGTACCGGGACAGCAATGGTAGTTGGGATGCAAAGCAACTCAGAGACCGCAAAATACTCCATGACTTTTTCAGCCAACACCAGCAGGACAGCACTGCGCGGCTGCTGCTGATATCCCAATCTCCAGTAAACCGTGACTTAGATGACTGTGTAGAAAGGGTCAATACTTCTGAGCTGGCCAACTTGGAAGCCGACTTAGCAGGAGGACCTTACCAGGTTTTTAAAGCAATCGAAACGTATCTGAAACAGGAATTTGCTAGCGCTAATCCCTCCCGTAGCGATACTCTTCGATTCCTCCGGCAAGTGGAGCTTTATGCTTTTCCTGTTCCATTGCTCTCTGAGAATCTGCTATTACGGTTGCAGCCCCATGTCGCTGACGCTACTGCTGCTAAGAATAGCCTTACTGCACTAGCCCTCCGTGCGGGTGCTGCTCAATTAAGGCTCACGCCTGACCTCATCCGGCAGGAACTGATTCAGCAGGGCCAACCACTCATTCTACCACCCGCTGTTGCGGATGTAATGGCACAGCTACGGCAGGCTAGTTCGTCGCTTACCAGTGAGCCCTACACCATTGGCCACCTGCCCGCGCATCACATCACCCGCCCAGAGGTTGCCGAGCTCCTCTCTTGGGTATTGAACCCTTTGTCACCTCCCCAACCGGGCGAGTCGGCAGCTAGCCGAAAAAGCAAGATTCTGATTGGTGGCGCAGGGGTAGGTAAAACTGTATTGGCGCGCGCCCTTTGCCTCGCATTGCAGCACGAAAATGTACCGGTACTAGGCCTTAAGGCGGACCGGGTAAAGGGCAGTACCAAAGGCGAACTGCTGAGCCAGATTCAGCGTGACGGCTTGCACCACCCCCTCAAACAGGCTCTCACGGCGGCAGCCTCCACCGAGCGGCCGGCAGTCGTCATCATCGACCAGCTCGATGCCTTGTCCATGTGCCTGTCCACTGACCACGGACAATTGAAGAGCTACACGGAGTTGCTTTCCGAGCTGTATGTTTTGCCAAACATCCGGTTTGTCTTTTCATGCCGCACCTTCGACCTACAGCACGATGTCGATTTAGCGCCTTTCCGTCAGGCGCAACGGGTCGAGGTTCCCTTGCTCAGTCTCAGCCAAGTGGAAGAAGCCTTGCAGGTCACCCAAGCAGCCCCCAATTTAGGTGGCCTTTCAGTCGTCCTGCAGGAACTGTTGCGAGTTCCCTTGCATCTGGCTATCTATTGTGCATTAGATGATGCGGCTCGGAGCCAAAAGCCCATTACCAGTTTGCAGGGGCTTTACGGCCGGCTATTCGACGACTTCTTGGTGCGTCGTAACCGTCTGCCCGAAGGGATGGCGTCAACTCGAGTCAAGAATTATTTGACAAGTCTTGCGGTAGCCATGCATACAGGCCAAACATTAACCCTGCCCAAATTTAACTACCGGGAACAGGATGTAGAGGTATTTGAGTACCTGTGCAGCCGCGGCGTTTTAGTTACCACCGGCGCGTCTAACCAGCACGTTGCCCTTTTTCACCAGTCCTTTTTCGAATACTTATTTGCCCGTCAATTTGCATTTTCTGGCCAGCCCCTTGCTGATTTCGTGCTTAGCTCGGGTCAAGGCTTGTTTCAACGCTCGCTGATTCAACAAGTATTGGTGTATTTGCGGGGCGTCGGGTCTCCTGAATATTTGCAAGCACTGCAGCAGCTTCTTGGCTCGCCGGCCTGTCGCTTCCACATCAGACTGTTATTGGCCCAACAGGTTGCCTCGCAGCAGGAGCCCACTGCCGAAGAGCTCACCATTGTGCAGGAGCTTATCCTGAGCGATGAGACACTACGGGTAGCTTTTTTGGAAGCTATTCGGGCGCGGCCGTGGCTTACGTGGCTGGTTTCTCCTACCATATTCCAGTTGCTGTTGCCTGAGTCAATAGCGCCGGAGGATACAGCCATTGGCCGGGCGCTGTTCTGGCGGCTTACCAACCACGCCCCCGATTTGGCGTTGGAGCAGGTTGACGCACTCCCAAACAACATTCATAAGACGGCGTGGATAGCTGCAGTGCTTCCCTACGCTAAAGCGCGTGAGCATCGGCTGTTTGTCCCATTGTTTGAACAGTTGTTCACTATAGAAGAAGTGCCGCAGAATCAACAATTCATCTTCTGGCGGCTGTTGCAAAAGGCGGCCATCTATCTACCAGAATGGACGGCGAACAAGGTGTACGAGCAGTTGGTTGATTGGCCTGATTCCTCCCGTGCCCATGTTGAACACGAGGCTTACTTTCAGGCCGAAGTTTTCAAAAACCTTTATAAAACGGCTCCAACTGTATGTTTTGACCTTTGTAGCCAGTTGCTCCGGGATTGGATTAAGAAAGCGAACAACTACCGGGAACCACACTATCGGAACTGGAAAAGCAAGTATACTCTTCTGCCCCCGCCATACTTTCTGGAACGGGATTCGGCAGACAAAGAGGAACCACATAATGCGCCGGATGCCGTCCAGTATTACGTGTGGAAATACTTGGTTGAGCAGAGTAGTGAATTCACTGCCAAAGACTGCCAAACCGTTGTGAAATGGTTGAATAGTCGCACTAAAACACTCGTTAGCGCCGCATTGGCAGCGGTAGCCGCAAATCTGCCCCCTTTCACTAACGCGCTGGTTGCACTATTTGTCAAGCCCGGTTGGTTAGCGGAAGCAGCCCATCGTGAAATAGGCTACCAAGTGCTCACTATTTTCTCAATGGTGTGGGATGCAGCCTCGCCTGACCAACGCCGGTTGCTGGTAGCCGTCCTGACTAGCCGAACGACCTTGGTTGACGAGGAGGTTTACGTGCACGATGGTCAGCGCAAAGCCTATAGCCGATTTGGCCAGGCAACGCTACGTTACCTGTTGGCACTGACCCCACCCAGATTTGCTGCTTTCCCGGAATTAGTGCGGCTATACCAAGAACTATTACGCAAGTGGGGAAATATTCCCAATGAAATGACTGGTATGGGAATCAAGGTGACCCATGGTTACCCTTCTCCTGCAGAAAACTGGAAAATAGACGCTGTCACGGCCAATGATTGGCTCAAAGCACTGCGAAAATACCGCGACAAAGACCGCCCGTTCCACAGTGAAGAAGGAACGTACGAAGGATTGATACAGCAGCTTTCTGGTTTGGTAAAAGAAGCGCCAGCTCGCTGGAAATCAGTTCTCCAATATCTGGTCGAGCATAAAGACAGGAGTGTTGCTACCCTGTTGCCCGTCTTCGGTGATGTAGCCCTCGAACTGGCTCAGCCGCTGGTTGACCTGGCTTTCCAGCTTGAGTTGTTGACACACGAAGAAGTTCGACGTATTCGCCGGAATGTCCGCGTTGATGCCGACGGCAAAAGCGGAAAGCCGACCCGGAAGATATTCGTGCAGACTTGATGCGGGTGCGCGACAATCTTACTACGCCGCCAACTGTTTCAGGTGATAAAGTAGAATTGACAACCTATGCCTTAAACTCACCAGGTGGCAATGCTATTTTTAATCTGCTGCAAGAAAAGCTTCCTGACGAGGTTATTTCTGAGGTTTTAGATACGCTGCAACTGGTGGCTGCGGAAGGCTCCCGGTATGTTCGGGCTGGTGCCGCCTATCATGTAGCCATGCTACTGAATACCCAGGTGCCACCTAAAGACATTGTGGCGCTTTTTGTAGGTCTGATAGGCGGTGATTTTGAACTGATGGAACCAGGGATGTGGTCGTTGCAGTACTTAGTTTGGCGCGATTATGATGCCATTCTTATTCTTTGTCAGCAGGCTATCGGCGAAGAAAAAGCCCATAAGCCCATTACCAATATTCTGACGGTGATGTGGGCCAATAACAAGCCTGGAGCTTATGAGGTGCTGATTGAGCTATGGGCTATCAACCCCGATATGCGCGCGGCTTCGCTCAAGATGTTGACTAACGGATATGACGACTGGCCGGATAAGCAAGTCTTCTTTGAGGCCTTTGAGATGTTTCTCGTGCCAGCACCGACAGAAAAGCTTCGGCGGGCGTACGACTCCATTTTTATTCACTTTCCTCCGGCCGATTTTGAAAGAATAGCACCGTTACTCCCGCGCTATCTAATCAACTGTGCAGCCGATTTTGACAGGGACCATTTCCTTGTTGACTACTTAGCCAAAAGCGTTAAGAACCATCCGGTTGAGTGTATTGATGCCTTAAATACGCTGTTTTCACAGATTCCAGTTTCCCGAGGTTATTGGCCAGCTAGTAGAGCACTGGAAGTTTTGATAGAGGCGTATATCTCACTTCCACATCACCTTGCTGACGATGCCGATAGCAAGGCTGCTCTTGACTTGTTTGATAAACTATTGGCCCGCCCTGATTGCCGTGAAGAGCTAGACAAGACGCTAGAACAGGTGCAAAGTGCCCGCTAATCAAACAGAAGACACTAGATTGAGTGCCGACAATGAATGATTACCTATACTAAGTTGAAGCTTACATCATCGAAACTTCTGTCCCCTATAGAGTCATCTGACACCTTACTTCAATGACCGTTTAACAAATGTGACAAAGTGAAATAGTCGAAGGCATTAGCACAAATACCACCGTTTTCTTGGCCTACTCGGCCAGCAAGCACTGCCTATTGCTGCCCTCTGGCCTCAGCGGGATACAGCTCGGTCGTTCAACGCCACTCAAACCAAACGACTAACCGCTGGTGCTTCGAGGCTTCATCCAATGTTTTCATTAACTGAAACAACAGGCTCCACCCAAGAGGCCACGCCAACTCCTGTTCCGCCTCAGGATGGTCCTGCCAGTGGATGGCTGCTATTTCATCATAGGAAAGAAAGGTATAGCCCCACATGCTCATTTGGGTGGCATCGTTGCCTAACGATTCTTGGACCCCTTGGGCCGTCCACCACGCCAGGTTTGGCGGAAATCCCCGGCGGTGCGCCAGCGGCACCGGCAAGCCACGGGCAGTGGCTGGCGGCACGGTCTGTTTCGATTCGCCAAATAACACATCGCACACGTCACCGGTGAGCAAGTTTAAGCTACTGAGGTCGAGGCATGTGAACCACACGTAATCCTGTTCCAGGTACCCCTCGTACCCATTCGCTATTTCAAGAAATCCGCAAATGTCTACTCCCATCGTTTTCGTGCTGTAGCCATAAAATAAGTATCGTGCCGTGGCGCTTGAAGAATGCTCTTGCTGAAATAAGAAAGCCAAAATACGGCGGTAAAGTGGAGCAAACGCTGCATTAGAGGAGTTCACGAAACTCATCCACCGGAAAGGGTTTTCTGTACTTAGCTAATTGAACCAGTTTATTGAACTCGACCGCTCCCAAGGCGCAGGTTTCAAGGGACTATCAGAGCCCTTTTGGAGCGGTTCACTCAAAGGAGCGTTAGCGCTTACGTTGAAGTATCTTTGTCTTGTCCTGAAATAAGTTGACCGTTTAATGGTAGTCCGGGTCTGCGTTGACCGTTTCGGTGGTAGTCCTAAAATTACTTTCCTTTGGCTCGTTTGCAACGGGTGGTTTGTAGTAGTTTTTCCAGCGCCGCTCTAACGGTCCCCAGCTGCGATGTGCTTCATCAGGGCTTTGGTAGTTGCAACTCAGATGGGGGCGTTTATAGTTGTAGAGAAACACGGCTCGTTCAAGGTGTTGCTGCGCTTCATCCAGCGAACGTACCGGCTGGTGACTTAAATACTCCTGCTTGAGGATGCCATTAATACGTTCAGCCACGGGGTTTTCCAGCGGGTCGGAGTTCTCGGTCATGCTCACCTGCACGTGCCACGCGGCCAACGGGGCCAGGTATTCCTGGCTGCAGTACTGAATGCCGCGGTCGCTGTGATGAATCAGGTGGCGGCCGGCCCGCTTGCTGATTTGGCGCAGGGCCATTTCCAGCGCGCACCGACAGTGGACCGTGGCCAGCGTTTCGGCTACAGCGAAGCCCATGATGCGGTGCGAGTAGGCATCGGTGAGCAGCGAGATATACAGGCAGCCGGCTTCAGTAAACCAGTACGTGATGTCCGCCACCCAGACCTGATTGGGCCGTAAGGGCGTCAGGTTCTTAATCAGGTTCGGATACTTGCGGAATTTATGCCGGGAAAAGGTGGTGATGGCCTTGCGCTTGCGCCGCCGAATCAGCAGGTTATTAGCGGCCAGCAAGTCAAAGAGGGCATCCCGGCCCAACTTGATGCCTTGGGTCATAAACTGCTCTTGCAGCAGATAGTACAGCTTTTTACCGCCCATGCGCGGGTGGTCCTCCCGCACTTTGGCGACCAAGTCCAGGACGTACTGTTCGCGTTCCTCGCTGGTGAATTGTCGGTTTTGGTGCTGGTAGTAAGCCTGGCGGCTGAACCCAAGTACCCCGCTGACCCGCCGCAGGCAAAAGTGCGGGCAGCTGACTCGCAGGAGCTGGACTACTTGGTAGCGGACTTTTTTCGATGCTCAGGCCCAGCTCCTGCTCGGCCACCCGGATGACGTTTTTGTAATAGAGCACCTGTAACTCGGCTTGTTCGAGCTGTTTCTGTAACTGCTTGACCTGGCCGGTCAGCGCATCGGCGTGCTGCACCACTTGCTCGACGAGCGTCGTAGGTGGCTTTTTCGCGGTGTTTTCCATGGCTTCGGTACGGGCCAGTTCTTCTTGCCGGACACGTTCCACCCATTTGGTAACGGTCGAGCGGGTGAGCACCTGGTATTTGCTCATCGCCGACTCAATGGTGTGGCGACCAAAGGTGATTTCTTCGACCATCTGGCGCATTTTTAACTCGTGCGCCTGCTTGCGTAACAGAAATAAGTGTTCCATCTGCGGGGGATTGATGGTCAACTCATTTTAGGACAAGACATCTTCAGCGAATCTACTGCTTGTTGGTAAGACAGCAGGGCGTGCTGGTTCCTTCCATAATAGGCTATTTCCCACGGTTCTTTGCAGGTGTAGCAGTAGCGCAAATCCATGGTAACCCATTTGAATATAAATAAGTCGCTCTCACGCTTGATGCCACTGAGGTAATCTACTTCTACTCTTTTCTGGACGTGCCCCAATCCGTAAACTTTGTCGCCCGAAAAGTGCACTTCGCCATTTGAGCGACTATAATGGCTTTGCCAGCCGGTTTCAACTACTGGTATGCCCAACGTCATTCTGTTGTCGTTGTACGCGTGTCCATACATTTTCAGCCGAAGCGTCATTCCACACATGAGCAAGAGCATGAGCATGGGTATAGCACCTAGTGGGAGCAAGCTTATAAGTTTTTTCATTGTGTCGGCCTACAAGGCATGCTGACGAAGTGCTGTGGTTCGTGTACTAAATGCTAAAGCAGCCGATCAGCAAGCAGATGAACGGCTAATGAAACGGTCCGAATAGTGATACGAGCATTTAGATTAGCGCTTAGACGGTGTTATGGACTTGTGAGCGAAATTAGCGGGTATGGAAATTACCCGCCGCGCTTACCCCAGCGACGTAACCGACGACGAATGGGGCTTTTTATTGCCTTACCTGTTGCTGGTGCGGGAAGATGCTGCCCAGCGACAATACCCGCTGCGTGAGCTGTTTAACGCGTTGCGCTACGTCGTGCGCACGGGCTGCACCTGGCGCTACTTGCCCCATGATTTGCCGCCCTGGGCCACGTGCTACCAGCAGTGGGCCCGCTGGCGCGACGCCCGTGTGTTTGAGGCCCTTACCGACGACCTGCGCCAGGTGCTGCGCTTGAACGAGGCCCGGCCCGCCGACCCGAGCGCCGTGATTTTTGATTCGCGTACGCTGCAGAGCACGCCCGAAAGCGGGCACCGGGCGGGCTACGACGGCGCCAAACGGCGCAAGGGCAGCAAGGTGCACGTGGCCGTCGACACGCTCGGGCACCTGCTGGCGGCTGTGGTCACACCGGCCAACGAGCAGGACCGGGCGCAGGTGGGTGTGCTGGCCGAAGAAGTGCAAGTAGCATCGGGGCAAAGCGTTACGCTGGCCTACGCCGACCAGGGGTATACGGGGGAAGCGCCCGCGCAGGCCGCCGAACAGCACGGCATCGAGCTGCACGTGGTCAAACTCGACCAAGCCAAACGCGGCTTCGTGCTCTTGCCCCGCCGCTGGGTCGTCGAGCGCAGCCTAAGCTGGAGCGCCCGCTACAAGCGCCTGGCCCGTGACTACGAGCGGCTGGCCGTCAGTTTGCAACAACTCCACTACCTGGCCTTCGCGGGGCTCATGTTGGCCAAAGCCGCTGGCCTTAATTTGCTCGCAAGTGCATAACACCGTCTAGGTGCCGTATCCCGCGCGTTTTACTCTTGGAATTGAAATGCAATGGGCCCCGTACCCAAGCTGTCGGTCAACCGCTGGAACTGAGCGCTGGTGAGCGGTTTGCTGATTAAGGCCCCAATGGCGGGGTCCCCAGCGTCGGTGCTGCGGTCGTTGCGCACCGCAAACCAATAATACTGACGCCCAGATTGGATGAACACGTAGCCGGCTTGGTAGCCCACCCGGGAAACGTCTTGAAAGCGGTCAAAGTCTACGCCATTAGGCCCCCGGTAAAAGAGGCTATAGCCGGACGCCGACGGGTCACGGGCGACGTAATACGGGCCGTAGATGGGGGTTTCCCGCGTGAAGAGGTCCGTGCAAGCCGACAAGCTGCTGCCGGACACGCACAGCAGCCACCCCAGGGCATATCGAGCAGCGACCAAGCGGTAGTCAGTGGAATACCATTTCAACAAAGGCATGGCATAAGCTACTTCGCGTAGGTTCAAGATAACGATCATTTCAGGTAAAGGAGGCTTTTAGGAATAGGTATTTGCCGTAACCGTGCCCTTCATCCGGAGGAACATTCTAGTTCGATCCTTTACCAGCTTGCATAAAAGATGCTTTCACCCTCGATGAAGTTTTCAATAAAGTTCTTTTGGAAGTTTTGCTGCAACGCCTCTAAGGTGCTTATGTGGTCATCTTTAAGGTATTCGTATGCCTTTTTTACACTTAGTAAGTCGAAATACGGTCTTCCATTCTGAAAGTCTTTATAGAACAGGCTGCTCATGCCTTTACGCTGGTATCCTTTCTCCATGACGTATAAAACTGTCATGGTCACTTTCGCTTCTTCATCGTGTACCTCTGCTAATAGCGCTTTATGTTTTTCTATAAACGCTGGCGAAATACTCAGTTCCTCTACGGGAAAGTACTCTAGTTGCTCAACCGCGTGCGTCTTGGCAATAGGGACAACATGACTTACATCTAAGCCCATAGCTGATAGTAGCTGAAAGAGTGTGCGGCGGCTTGGGGCTAACAAACTGGTTCAGGGAAACGGAGGAGCCCTAAACGCGTCTGGTTCAGACGAAGGAGAATAGAAAAGGCAGCAGGCCGTAGGAGAGCATGCCCAGCAAGGCGTAGCCGGCTCTCACCGTTCCTACATCACCTTGATAAGCTGACCAGTAGCTCCGAGGATGCCGGCGAAAGTAGAGCACAGTTGCTCCGGCTGCGATGCCGCTTAGCCCCATGTACACAAGGCCTGTCATACGCGGCACATACGCCGGGCCTACTTGCTGGAGCAGTACCAAATACAGCCCGACAATCGCAAAGTGCAGCCAGAGCCACAAGCCACCATGCGCAGTGACAAGCCGCAGATAGGGGGACTGCTGTTTGGAAGCAAGGTTATAAAAACAGCGAAACAGAAAGTCCATCACACATCACATAAAGAGAACTAGCCAGGGTTTGACTCTTCAAGCCAAAATCAGCTGTTGGGTTAAATAAACGGTGGTTTGAGCAGCCTCTAACTTCATGATTGGGCCTAGTACTGCTAGCGGTACGAACGAAAAAAGCCTAATGGTTTTTAGCAAGTCTCATCTCTCAATCGTCAGACTTCCGTTGACTTTGCAGCTAGGGCAGCATAGCGCAATATGTCGAAAAAAGCCGCCCCACCCGGAACGGCTTTTTTAGAAGAAATGCCGCTCTATTTTCTTTAAAACGGCTTCGCCTGAACTTGGGTGGCTATTTGGGTGTCTAGCCTAACCGAACGGGACTGTGACGAGTAGCTTTTACTCCCTCACCACCTTCACCTGGGCGGGGCGGCCGTCAATGACCAGGCGCACGATGTAGAGGCCGGCGGGCCAGCTCGTCAGCTCGGGCACAACCAGCTTGGCGGGGCCAGCCGGGGCGCTGATCAGCCGGCGCAACAGCACGCGGCCGGTGATGTCGGTCAGGGTCAGAGGCGCAGACACCAGTGGGGTGGCCAGGGTGAAGTCCAGCGTGAGAACAGCCCCGCTGCCCAACGGCACAGGGGCTGCCCGTAAGCCGCCAGTGCGGGCCGAGAAAGCGGGCAGGCTCAAGGGCAGCGAACCGTCACCGCCTTCGATGAGGAGTGGGTCCGTGCTGAGGGAAGGTTCGCCGAGCTGTTCGCTTGAATTGTTGCCCCAGGCCCAGAGGGTGCCGTCAGTGCGCACGGCTACGGTATGATACAGGCCCGTCGCCGCGTTTGCCCAGTTCGTGGCCGTGCCCACCTGTACGGGCGCGCGACGGTCGACACCGGTACCATCGCCGAGTTCGCTGTTGCCGTTGTAGCCCCAGGCCCAGAGGGTGCCGTCAGTGCGTAGGGCCATCGTGTGCCTGGGGCCCACCGCCGCGCTCTTCCAGGTGGTAGCCGTGCCTACTTGCACAGGGACTATGCGCATGTTGGCTGTAGTGCCGTAGCCGAGTTGACCGTCGTCGTTATAGCCCCAGGTCCAGAGTGTGCCGTCTTTCCGAATAGCTAAGGTATGAGAACCGCCCGCCGCCACGCTCGCCCAGTTCGTGTCCGTGCCCACTGCACGGGCACGTGGCGGTTGACTTTGGTACCGTCGCCGAGCTGGCCGTTTTCGTTCTGGCCCCAAGCCCAGAGTGTGCCGTCAGTGCGCACGGCTACGGTATGAAAACCGCCTGCCGCCACACTCGCCCAGTTCGTGTCTGTGCCCACTTGCATGGAGGTCATATGGGCGGTATTGGTGCCGTCGCCGAGCTGGCCGTCATAGTTGCTGCCCCAGGCCCAGAGAGTACCGTCGGTGCGCAAGGCCACGGTGTGGCCAACGCCCGCCGCTACGCTCGTCCAGGTGGCCGTGCCCACTTGCACAGGCACGCGCTGGTTGACTTTGGTACCGTCGCCGAATTGCCCGCCTTCGTTCAGGCCCCAGGCCCAGAGTGTGCCATCTTGCCGAATGGCTAAGGTGTAATACCTGGCCGCCACCACGCTCGCCCAGGAAGTGGCCGTACCCACTGCACGGGGGTGCTGCGGCCGGTGATTGGCACACCGGTGCCGAGCTCACCATTTCCGTTGTAGCCCCAGGCCCAGAGTGCGCCATCTTGCTGGATGGCCCTGGTTTGATACTGGGCCGCCGAAACGCTGGCCCAGTTGGTGGCCGTGCCAATGCGGGCCGGGAACATTTGGCGACCGGGTACCAACTGCGTACTGCCTACCTGGCCTTCGCCGTTGCTGCCCCAGGCCCAGAGCGAACCGTCGGTGCGCTTGGCCACGGTGTGCCAATCGCCCGCCGCAACGCTCGTCCAGTTGGTATCGGTGCCCACTTGCACGGGCACGCGGCGGTTGTCGGTGACGCCGTTACCGCGCGGGCCGCTGCCGATTTGGCCGTTGTCGTTGCTACCCCAGGCCCAGAGCGTGCCGTCTTTGCGCACGGCTACGGTGTGGTTAATGCCTGCTGCCACACGCGCCCAGTTGGTGGCCTTGCCCACTGCACGGGGGCCGTGCGTCGGGTGATGGTGGAGCCGTCGCCGACCTGATCGCTGAAGTTGCTGCCCCAGGCCCAAAGCGTGCCGTCGGTACGCACAGCTGCGGTGTGCAAGTTGCCTGCTGCCACGCTGGCCCAGGTGGTGGCTGTACCCACTGTGTGGGGGTTAAACGGTTGTCAATGGTACCGTTGCCGAGCTGGCCGTAGTCGTTCACCCCCCAGGTCCAGAGTGTGCCGTCAGTGCGCAGAGCTACGGTGTGCAAGTCGCCCACTGCTACGCTGGCCCAGTTAGTGGCCGTGCCTACTTGCCCAGGCACGCGGCGGGTGTTAGGGTAATCCGTGGAGGTGCCGTTGCCGAGCTGGCCGTGGTGGTTCAACCCCCAGGTCCAGAGCGTGCCGTCGGTACGCACAGCTACGGTGTAGCCAGGACCCGCCGCCACGCTGGCCCAGTTGGTATCGTTGCCCACTTGCACGGGAGTGCTACGATCAGTGATGGTGCCGTCGCCGAGTTCACTGAAGGTGTTTCTGCCCCAGGCCCAGAGCGTACCGTCGGTGCGCACGGCTATAGTGTGGGCATTGCTCGTCGACACACTGGCCCAGTTGGTATCGTTGCCCACTTGCACGGGAGTGCTACGATCAGCGAAGGTGCCGTCGCCGAGCTGGCCGTAGGTGTTGTCTCCCCAGGCCCAGAGCGTGCCGTCGGCGTGGATGCTGAAGGTGTGCTCACCACCGGCGGCACATTGCTGGGCCTGGGCCGGCGCGGCGAAGGCCAGCAGCCCCAGCAGTAGCGCGGATAGCCACCGGCCGCGTATCAGCAAGAGAGTCAAGAGCGAAGTCGGCCCAGAAAGGCGCGAGGCGGCCTGCGGGGCCACCAAGGAAGGATAGTGCATGTAAGCAACAGGGAGTGCCACGTCCCGGGGAAAGGCTGAGACGAGCGCGTTGCCGCTGGTAGTCCCGTATACTTAACTAAGATCGAATAAGCCGACCAAGATACTGCTTCTCAGGGTTCTTGTTGCAAAGGACCGTCAAGAACAGCTTCATGGCGTCCGTGTGATAGCAGGTCGAATACCACTAATAAGTCCTCAGTTGATCAACCCGTAGAAGAAGTGGTGTAGTCTGCCGTTTGCGACAAAGGTGACTCTACCTTTAAATACTTATGGACCGTACCCACCGGCACTTGCACGGCGGCGCTGATCTTGCGGACGCTTAGTCCCTCCTGCTGCAACTGCTGGATCCGGGCCACGAGTTCACGCGCCAAGGCCCGGCGGCCGTGCACGTACACCTCGCCTTGTTCGGCCGCCTTCTGCCGCTTCCGCGCTAGGCCCGAGCTCACGTTCTCGCTCAGCCGCTGCGAGTAGTAGCCGGCGGCCCAGGCAATCATGGCCTTCATCAAGTCCTTCATCGGGCCGGTGGTGTTGAGCAGCGGCTCGGCGTAGCTCAGAAGCTTACCCCGCACTGCTCCAGCAGGGAGGTGTGCTCAAATACCTTCTCGATGCCCTCGCGGCTGAAGCGGCTCAAGTCCCACACGCGCACCAGGTCGAACTTGCGCTTCTGCGCATCGCGCATCAGCTCCTGAAAGGCTTTGCGGCTCTCGCTCCTGCGGCCCGAGTCCTGATCCACGTATTCCTTGTAGACCACGTCGCCGGCGCGCTCAGCCTCCCGGCGCAGCACCAGCAGCTGATTCTCCGGATCCTGGTCCTTGTCGGCGGTGGACACGCGGGCGTAAAGCGCTACTCTCATTCCCTGAAGATAGGTGTTCAGATTACCTGTCCGAAAACACCCCTGAAAAACCGCGTTTTCGAGGGCGTAAGGGCAGCCGCGAAAACCGTTCAGAAAAGACCTGTGGCTGTTGCAGAACTCGTCAAGCAGTGTCAAATCGGTTTGTGCTAATCCCAATGCAGGTGCAAAAGGCCCGTTTATGCGCATTGCGGGCTCGCTTCAAGCTCTACACCGCCGGTTGGGCAAGTCAAACCGGGGTTCTGCAACAGCCACACCTCTAATCTGAACAGCTTAGCTGGCTCCTTCGCCAGTCAGTATCGAGAGCAGATGCTTCTGTAATTGCAGGAATGAAGCCCGCGCAAAAAGCTGGTTTAAGCGATGGTGGCAGACAATCGGTTTATCACTCTGGTAAACGGCTTTCTCCATCTGACGAAGCTCCTCCACAACTTCTTGTTTGTTCAGCCCCTGGGCCGCTTTGAGGATGTTGTTCGGCCACCAATCGAAGGCGTACACGCCGCAACACTGTGCTACGCAATCGACTTCCAACTGATTCCAAAAAATATCCAGAGAGGTCAATGCCAACGCACCCGCTTCGGTCGCTTCCGGACGGCCCAATTCTAACATAGCGTCGCTTAATGGATCGAAATCCATCAGGTTAATCGATTCACTAGTACCGATCCGGAGAGAATCTTGCTTGGGCATAGTATTTAGGAAAAGTGAGAGTCAGTACATGTAGCAACTAAAGAGATAAACTATTAAGCTACCAATACTAATGGAACACCTCTTACTAGTAGGTTCAGCGAAACGGTGATAAAGTAGCGACCTGTTTCCGATAAAGTCTAATAGGGCCACGCTAGCGGTTTCTACTTTAGCTACAAGCATCGTCCAATAACCGACCGTGGCTGCTGCAGAGACTCGCTGCAGGTCTGTTGAGTGAGGGTTCAGCGAGCTGAACCAAGCTTCAAAGACTCACGAAGAGGCTTTTATAGGCCCCCTAGGCGTTTGCATATATGGTTATTATGCTACCCCATGACTTCTGCAACAGCCACGACCGTTTTTTGGATGGTAATTACTGGGCTAGATGGGCCGACAGCGGGCTCTACTTAGAACTAAGCAAAAGGCCATAGCTTGCTTGAACGACCCTTTTGTAAGAAGAACCCTTTAAGCCTTATCTTGAGCAGCTTATTCGATTGCAGTTACGGGACCCTTAGCAGCAACGCGCGTGTCTCTGCCTTTCCCCGGGACGTGGCACTCCCCATTCCTTAGATGCACTATCCTTCCTTGGTGGCCCCGCCGGCCGCCTCACGCCTTTTCTTGCCGACTTCGCTGCTGACTTCCTTGCTTACGCGCGGCCGGTGGGCGGGCCAGTGGCTGCCCGCGCTGCTGCTGGGGCTGCTAGTCCTCGCCGCTCCGGCTCAGGCCCAGCAATTTGCCGCCGGCGATGGACACACCCTCATCATCCACGCCAACGGTGCGCTCTGGGCCTGGGGCAACAACCGCCAAGGCCAGCTCGGCGATGGTACCAACACCAATCGCCGCTTCCCTATGCAGGTGGGCACTGGTACCACCTGGGCGAGCGTGGCGGGTGGCGAGTGGCACACCGTGGCCGTGCGCACGGACGGCACACTCTGGACCTGGGGCTACAACAAAAGCGGCCAGCTCGGCGACGGCGCCACCACCCAGCGCATGGTCCCCGTGCAGGTGGGCACTGGTACCACCTGGGCCAGCGGGTCGGCGGGCAACGACCACACCGTGGCCGTGCGCACGGATGGCACGCTCTGGGCCTGGGGCAAGAACAACTCCGGCCAAGTAGGCGACGGCACCATCACCGATCGCAGCGCGCCCGTACAAGTGGGCACGGCCACCAACTGGAAGAGCGTGGCGGCGGGCAACGACTATACCGTGGCCGTGCGCACGGACGGCACGCTCTGGGCCTGGGGTAACAACAACTCCGGCCAGCTCGGCTTGGGCGACAACACCCGGCGCAGCACGCCTGTGCAAGTGGGCACCGCCACCAACTGGGCCAGTGTGTCGGCAGGCAACGACCACACCTTGGCCATCCGGCAAGATGGCACGCTCTGGGCCTGGGGCAAGAACAACTCCGGCCAAGTAGGCGACGGCGCCAGCGGCACCGACCACAGCGAACCCGTGCAAGTGGGCGCCGACACCAACTGGGCCATTGTGGCAGCAGGCGGGTCGCACACGGTGGCCGTGCGCACCGACGGCACGCTCTGGGCCTGGGGCAACAACTACGAAGGCCAGCTTGGCGACGGCACCACTACCGACCGCAGCGCGCCCGTACAAGTGGGCACGGCCACTACCTGGAAGAGCGTGGCAGCGAGCACCAGCCACACCCTAGCCGTGCGCACCGACGGCGCACTCTGGGCCTGGGGCAGCAATAGCAACGGCCAAGTAGGCAGTACGCAACTGCTGCCCGGGGTCCAGCCCGTTCCGGCGCGCATTAGCACGGCCACCACCTGGGCGAGCGTGTCGGCGAGCGAGCGGCACACCGTGGCGATGCGCACGGACGGCACGCTCTGGGCCTGGGGCAACAACACCTTCGGCCAACTCGGTGATGGCACCACTGCCGGCCACAGTGCCCCCGTACAAGTGGGCATCCATATTAACTGGGCCAGTGTGTCGGCGGGCAGAGGCCACAACGTGGCTGTGCGCACCGACGGTACCCTCTGGACCTGGGGCGACGGCATTACCACCGACCAGCGCTACACCCCCGTGCAAGTAGGCACGGCCACCACCTGGAAGAGCGTGGCGGCAGGCAGGTTGCACAGCGTGGCCGTGCGCACGGACGGCACGCTCTGGGCCTGGGGCGACAACCGACAAGGCCAGCTCGGCGATGGCACCACTACCCTGCGCACGGTCCCCGTGCAGGTGGGCACCGATACCAACTGGCAGAGTGTGGCGGCGGGCAACAACCACACCCTGGCCGTGCGCAAGGACGGCACCCTCTGGGCCTGGGGTAACAATGAAAGAGGCCAGCTCGGCGGCGGTACCACCACGGAATACCGTAACAGCCCCGTGCAAGTAGGCACGGCCACCACCTGGAAGAGCGTGGCGGCGGGCAACGACTACAGCGTGGCCGTACGCACCAATGGCACGCTCTGGGCCTGGGGCAGCAACGAAAGAGGCCAGCTCGGCGATGGCACCTTCACTAACCGCAGCGTGCCTGTGCAAGTGGGTACCGCCACCACCTGGGCAGGCGTGGAGGCGGGCTATTTGCACAATGTGGCGCTACGCACCGACGGCACGCTCTGGGCCTGGGGCAACAACGCCGACGGCCAGCTCGGCGATGGCACTAGCGGCACCGTCAGCAGCGCGCCCATACAAGTGGGCAGCGATACCAACTGGAAGAGTGTGGCGGCGGGCAACGAATACAGCGTAGGTGTGCGCAAGGACGGTACACTCTGGGCCTGGGGCAGCAACAGCTTTGGCCAGCTCGGCCTACCCTTTTCAGCGCCGAACCGCTCCTCATCGAAGGCGGCGACGGTTCGCTTCCTTTGAGCCTGCCCAGCTTTCTCGGCCCGTGCCACTGGCCTGAGGGCAGCCCCTGTGCCACTGGGCAGCGGAGCCATCCTCACGTTGAACTTCACCCTGACTGCCCCGCTGGTGGCCGCGCCCCTGACCCTGACCGACGTCACCGGCCGCGTGCTGCTGCGTCGGCTGGTCAGCGCCCCGGCTGGCCCTGCCACGCTGGTCGTGCCCGAGCTGGCTGGTCGCCCCGCCGGCCTCTACATCGTGCGCCTGGTCATCGACGGCCGTCCCGCCCAGGTGAAGGTGGTGAAGCAGTAAAGCTACTCGTCACCGTTCCATATGGGTAGGCCAGCTACCCAAATTAAGGTAAAGTCATTGTAACGCGAATAGAGTTAGTTTTCTACTGAAAAAGCCGTTCCGGGTGGGGCGGCTTTTTTGGCTAGTGCCGGTAGCGACCCCGACCCAACCGGGAAGATAAAGGTGGCTCACTTTCTTGGGGCCAAATAAACTGACAACGGGTCCTTCCCAGAACTTGTCTGAAAGACCATACCTTGCTTAAACTATCCTATTTCTGAACTCAGCCCTAAGCACAGTCCGCTTTCCCTCACTACCGAACATAAAATACCACCCATCTCTATTCACGAACGATGACTAAAATCCTACTTTACTTATTCCTGTTGCTTGCATTTATTACCACCTCCTGCGAATCCGTTGAGCAAGAGCCTGCCCCACCGCTTACCACCAGTATTGCCCTGCAAGTTCCTCAGCTAGCAAATGATAGTACCGCCGTGCTCACCTGGTCGGCGCTCAATAACCCCGACCTGAAGGAGTACCATATCAAGCGATGGGAAATCCTCAACGATCCCGACGCTGATACCTTCGCCGTGCGCCCCGCCACCCTTGTCGAACCTACCGTTTCCTACCTCGACGCCACCATCCCCTACTCGGACGATGTCCTCTACCAGGTCGTTGGCGTGCTGGCTTCAGGCCAAACCATCGAGAGCAATACCGTTACTTTCCACCGTCCCAACGTCCACATTGCGCGCGCCCATATCCGCGATGTGCTTTTCGACGAAACCACCCGCATGCTGTACTTCGTTGGCCCCACAGGCACCGTTAGCCAGTACAGCCTGGATGGGCATCAGATGATCAAAACCATCGAAGTGGGCATGGGGGTCAACTATGGCAGCTTGAGTACATTCCAGGGCCGACGGGAGCTCTATTTGCCATTCGACGATGGCATCGTCCTGATTTACGACGCGTCCACCCTCACCCAGGTCGATAGGCTGCGGGTTTACACTATTCCTACTCCCCACGGCCTGAGTTCTGTGCTGGCCAGCAATGGCCAGCTCTACATCAGTACGACGCGCTACATCGGTCCCACCATGCGCGTCTACGACCGGGCCACCAAGGCTCAGCTGCCTTACGAGGACAGCCGCGATGGGCACAACCAGCATCTTTACTTGGTTCCCGGCTCCAGCAGCGAGGTGCTGGGTATGGGCATGTCTACTTACCCCATGCCCCACACCTACTATAGCTTCACGCCAACCGGCAACTTCCTAGGCTCTCAGCGCAACAGCTCCCACCGCCTCCACACCTCTGATGGCCGTGTTTTCGCCTTTTTCCCCGATGGGCAGCACTACATCACTGGGGCTTACGGCGACATTTATCACAAAACGACTACGCATCAGGCCAGCCTGCCGAACCTGTCCACTATCTACACCTGCTACGGCCCCGACGCCGCCACCCAAACCCTCTACGCCGGTACCACCGACCGCCGCCTCTACGCCTTCAACCTGCAAGCCCCCTACTCCCTAAAGCGGCAAATCAAAACCCGCTTTTACCCCTTCAAAATCTTCAAAGACCCCGCCGGCGGTTTTATCCTCCTCAGCATTGACACCCCCGTCAACGACTTCTTCGCTTCCACCTACTTCTACGACGCCAAAGTCCTTATCGAGCACCTCGACTAAGTGCTCGTGCCTTCACGCAAACGCCCCGGGCAGTAACCTGCTGGGAGCGCTCGCACGGACCCTATAAGATATAATTAGTCTCTTGCTATAGGAATCATCACTAATCCTGTATCACGTGTAGGTTCAACAGGAGAGATAGCTTGATTCGTTACTGCTGATGGCGGGATTGCTAATAATCCCAATGTAAAAAGTCAAGCTGATGTAGATCAGCTACATTATGGAGGTGATCATACTGGCTCAACCGTTCCTGCTTTTTATGCAATGCTACCTGCCTACCAAATCAGCGCAGCCAATATAAATTCTTTGGGAATCGCCTTATACCTAGCATTATGTCAAGAAAGGATTCCGTGAAGCGCCTCCGCGCAAGTGAAGAAGTAGCTCTCGCTTTTGTACACTTCCTGGCCTTGCGTAGCTTCACGACATGATGGAGCAATTCAGTGCGCTGTATCCTACCGGCACCGTTCGCTATAGCCAAACCACCTACTTAGAGTTGACTACCGCCGTAGAGGTCCACCGCATTGATTTTCACCGCAAGGTAGCCGCTACTCTCAAGCGAGGTACTGGCGGACCGGTAAGCTATCACGGCGAGCACCCCGCTCTAACCTATTACAATGGTCCCCTCGCGGCCCTGACCGTTCGGGCACCTAAAGGGTTGCCTGTCGGTTTTCTAGCAGCCTTTTACAAGCGCTTTGTGACCCTAGCGGTGGAGTGGCAGGCGTTCCTTCCTCTGTGGAGTGGGGTACAACGCAACCAGCAGTGGTTAGGCGAATACTTACAGCAAGGCCACCAGCACACGTTCTACCTCCCCACCGAAGTGACCCATGAGCTTCAAGCACTCTGTTGGTTATTTGAGGTGGAAGCATCCTACAGGGAATGGCAGGAACTGCTACAATCACGATACTTCGTACCGGAACCGTTGAGGATTGCTCCCCCTTTCAAAGCGTTGTTCATAGGGCAGAACTATGTCATCGCCCGCGACTTTTTGTAAGTACCCTGCGGTAGTAGACCTCATGTCCGATACGTCCAATTACGTTAAGCGATAATTCTGTCAACAGGCATTCGTTGGCAAAACCATTGTCAGGGTGTGGTGTCATCTGAAAAGACCCGACTTTAGGTTGAACGCAAGAATATCTGCAAGAAGTAAAGTATTAAAATGGAGAACATTTAGATTTATTTCGGCATATTTCGCCCGCCATTGTTTGCGATTAGCAGTAATGGCAATATTGCTTTTTCACCATAAAAGGACAGGTGCCTTTCCTGCTTCCACTCATGCCGACCGCACGCACTATCTACGACGAACCCCAAGGCTGGCAGCACCTCCAGACTTGGTTTGAACGCAATGACGACCCTAAACGACCCTGGAATGTTTCGGCCATCAGCCGGCACGTGCGTCTGCCTCAGGCAGTAGTCCGAGCCCTGCTGAAAGGTCCGAAAGGGGCCTTTGGTATGAGCCGAACGGCCTTTACCGTCCAGCGGCTTCGCTTGTTTCAGCGCATGTTCCGCACCTACGGCTACCGGGTTTCGGTAGCGGAAGAGCTAGGCACGGATGGTAACTGCCGCGGCTATGTAGCAACGAGTGGCATCCAATTGGCGCCTTATGCCTTTACGGGGCCGCCGGAACTACGAAGCGCTCGGGCTGACGACGACGAAGACGATGGCTAACGCTCGGCAACAGCCCATTTGCAAACCCTGGCCTGACGGCCGGGGTTTTTTGCTTTAGATGGGTCTTTCTACATTTGGGCGTTGCCCAATGTCTTCATTCTTGCCGCTTCACAACCTGAACAAGCCGTTTTTCATGCCTAAACCTTCAGTAGAGTTCCCAGGCCAGGCCGTGCCCATTGCGCCGAATGCCCGCACGTTTGCTGAAATGGTAGATTCCAAAAAAAGCACCGGTACGCACTATCACGGATCGATTGGGCATGACGTTTCGCACCTATCTGAAGCGGCGCAAAGATCCAGCAGGGCTGAGTTTGGCGGAGGTATTTCGGTTGGCAGACTGGCTGGCGGAGGCACCCGAAAAAGTGCTGGCGGAGCTGATGATGCATACCGTCCTGGACTCCACTTTTGGGCCCGGGCATTACGCGCCATCCGAACGGAATTGACCGGACAGGGACAAAATAGGGGCTACTTTTCTTACCCGATTAAAAAGTAGAATTAATACTTTGTGTATTATCTATTAAAATATTATGATATGCCGATTATTGTTGCTATACTCATACTGCCAACCTGTTTTGGCTAATTTTATAAAACTGACTTGGAACCCATGAAGACCAATTCTCTCGGTTACTTAACCTTAACTTGTCTTCAACTGGTATTGATTTCAGCTAGTTTGATGAGCTGTAATCAGAACGATAAAGTATACGATACCCTCCACCCTATAGAGGGAAAACAAAAGCGCTCCTTTAAAATTTACTGATAAGCAGCTTACGAAATTGACTTCGGCATTGGCTATTGCTGAAAATTCTATTAATGACTCTCTATTTAGGAGGATTCTCATTGCTCAATCAACTGCTGGAGTCTATGAATGGGATCATGATCGGTTAGAGGAGGTTCCTGAACAACATCATAAAGATCCTGTTACCTTCTTCCTTTCTGAGTTTCGGTCGCGCGGCTTGCCGACGGTAAAGCAGTTTGTTGCTAAAGACGGCTATACTGACGACGATGTCACAGGAAGCACAGTAGCTTGTTCAGAAAAAATCAACTTCAATGTTGACAATTTAGACAGGACCTCTCGCACCCCTACTTATGTTGCAGGCACTATAGTGCATGAAAGAGTGCATAGTTTTTGTTATCAGCATAGAACTAATGATTCAAGTGAAGATTTCAACTTATGTGATTTCGCATATCATGCAGGACATTTAGCCATCGTTATAGCTCAGTACAGAGACAATAACTCACAACCCATTACCAAGCCGTCAATAGAAATATGTGCTTCGCTTGTCAAACGTCTTAAAGATGAAAAAATTATAATAAGGTAGCTTTTGATGAGGCCTGCCATCTTGCACTTTGCAAGAAAAAGGGAAGCCTGCTCCAGGCTTCCCTTTTTGTCCTCGTGCCGACTATTATAACGCCCGCAGAATGCCGGCGAAATAACAATACGTCTGCGTGAAGCTGGCAACGGAGACGCATTCGTTTTCACCGTGCATCCCCTGAGGGTCAGTAGTGGGGGAAAAGCGGTATATATCCGTCGTAAGGGGCTGAAAGTGCCGGGCATCGGACTGGGCAACGAACAGAAAGGGCGTGGTAACCACTCCCGGCACCAGTTGGTGCAGCTGCTGGTCAATGAGGCGGTAGCCCAGCGTTTCCGTCGAAGCCGCCGCCGTCGGTTCCGAGACCGGGCCCACGGGCCGGACCTGAACGCGCTGATCCGGCAACCAGGCCCGCACCTGCGCCAGCGTGCCGGCGGCCGTAGTGGTTGGCAGTAACCGTAAATTCACTATGGCTGAGGCCGAAGCCGGGATGACGTTATCCTTCATACCCGCCTGGAGAACAGTGGGCGCAATCGTCGTGCGGACCGCTGCTGCGCCGGCAGCCGTTGCACGGTAGGCGCGCAGAATAAGCGGCCGCAACAGCCATTGATTGGCAAAGGCTACCCGTTGGCCGAAGGGCAGGTGAGGCCCGACGTGGGTGGCAAAGTCCTGCATGGCCGGGGTCAGCTGGGCGGCAAACTCCTGCTGCTGGAGCGAGGCCACGGCCCCGGCTACCAACCCGACAGCCGACTCTTTTTCCGGCATGGCCGCATGCCCACCGGCAAGGCTGGCGCTCAGCTGCAGGGAGAGATAGCCTTTCTCGGCAGTGCCAATCAACGCAACCGGGCGACCAACCATGCCCGGAACCTTTCTGCGCGTGATGTAGCCGCCTTCATCCAGTACGAAGGCCGGGCGGATGCCCCGCCGCTGCAGCAGCTGCGCTACCTGGCGCGCGCCGTGCATACCGCCAACTTCCTCATCGTGGCCCAGCACCAGAAAAACGGTGCGCCGGGGCTGCTGGCCACGCAGAAGGGCACTTTCTACGGCTTCCAGCAGCGCCACCGCATTAGCCTTGTTATCCGTTGTGCCACGCCCCCAGATGGTATCATGAGCCTGTACGGCCCCAAACGGCGGGTATTTCCAGCGGGGCAGCGTGGCCGTATCTACCGGGACCACATCATAGTGCGCCAGCACAATAACTGGCGCGGCGGAAGGCTCCTGGCCGGCCCACTCATAGCAAAGCGAATAACCGCCGACAACCTGGCGGCGCAGTGTCCGATGCAGTAGCGGGTACGTGCGCTGCAGCAATCGGTGAAAGCCCAAAAACTGGGACGTATCCGCCACGTTGCCCGAACGATAGGATTCCGTGCGGAGCCGCACGGCTGCCTGCAGGTGCTCAACGGCGGCGGCCGGCAGCTTGGCCACGACCGGGTTTTTCACTGGTGCCGGCGGGGAAATTGGCGTAAACCGAAGGGTTCTAAACAGGACCACGGCCCCGAGTAGGGCCGTGGCTACCAAAAGGACAAGAAGAATAGAGCGAAGCATGGGCGCAAGTTACATGAAGCGGCGTAGGGTGCTGCTGACGGCCCCGCGGTTGAAGCGGCGCCGGAAACCGGGTATCGGCTGAAGCACAATATGTAGGGTCTCTCCTTGGCCGATCAGCAGCTGCTGGGCGTAGTAGCCTTCGAAGACAACAACCACGGCGCCATTGCCAGTGGCCGGTACCGGCAGGCAAAATCTGCCCAGGGAATCCGTAATGCGTTCCTGGGGAAACAGCCCCCGCAAGGCACGGAGACGCCGGAAAGCGGGTTTGTCATTTCGTCGGTTACAGAACCAGTCAGCCATCGACGAGCCGGCCGCTCAGCGCTGGGATAGAGGCCGGCCGGGGCGGCACTGCTGCTTCAGTAGGGCATTCCAGCCCAACGCCGGCAAGCCAGAGACGGGCGAGTAAGGAACCGAGATGATAGGGTAACATCTGGAGGGCAGGGTAAATAACACTCAGGGGTTGTAGTGGAAACGACCGTCGAGCTGGGCAGCACGGGCGTAGGCTCCACGACGGCTGCCGGCGCAGTTGGTGCGATGGGGGTCGGCGCCGGAATCGGGTGCAGAACGGCGATGTAGCGATATGCCCCCTTCTTGCCACTGTAGAGCGTTAGGCTGTAGATAGCTGTTTCATATCGCTCACCCTTACCCTCAGGCAGTAAACGGGTGTAGGCTCCAATTTTCATCCGCTTCAGTTCCCGCCGCAGTGGCTCGAAGTTGCGCGCCAGCTGAGTTTTGAATAGCACGTCCGTTAGATTGCCCGGCATTGGCCGGAGGCTAAGCCAGAATTCAGGCGTATCACCATCCAGACTATCCGTAGCCATTAGCTCGGTTGTCCAGAAAACTTCGGGAGACATATCCACGTGGCCTTGGTAGGTCCAACCAACCGGCAGCAGCACGGTGGTCATTTTTGCCAGTGGCAAGCCCTGTGGAAGCGTGCTGAGCTTATGCAATTGTTCCAACGGTAGCGATTGCCCCTGAGCCGTTGCAGTTGCCATACCTGCTAGGATGGCTAACCAAATGCGCAAGTGTTTCATGGTCGAGGGTATAATGGTACTGGCCCGGCGAGTGGGTACCCGCCGGGCCAGTACCGGCTAGAAGTTATTTCAGCTCAACGGTTAGGCCCAGATAGGCTAACCGGCTAATCTGAGGGCCGCCGTAGACCTGTATGTTGGTCGTGTTGGCCAGGTTAAGCCCCCGGCCTGGACCGTCGTATGATACTTGCTCAGGTGGTAACCAACCTGCGCATCGAGGGAGGAGTAGGCCTTCAGCTCACCGGCAGCAAACGGCGACTCAAATAAATGGCCTTCGGCCCAGCGGTAGTTGAGCGAGTAGTTGAAGGCCTTGCCTACTTCCCCGTAAGCGCCCAGGTTGAACTTGTGCCGGGGCGTGTTGTGGTACGCTTGGAAGCGCTCAGGCAGGCGCTTGCGCTCCAGCAAACTGAGCGTGTAGTTGCCCGTCAGGTTCAGCTGCTTGCGGGGCGTGTAAGTCAGCGAGGCCATGCTGCCGGAGGCGTGCACCTGCTGGGCCGCGTTGGCCTGCACCTGGATCACGCGCGTCGGGCCGGTCTGCAGCGGCCGCGCCCCGGTGGCCGCCGCCGCCAGCTGCGCCGGCGTCGGACGGCTCCCGTCTATATTGGAAATCAAGCGCACTTGGCCAATGAAGTCCTGATAGCTCGACCGGTAATAGTTCAGATCAAGCACGACATTTGGCACGACCAGCCCCTTGTAGCCGATTTCCCACGTGGCCACAGCTCCGGTTTGAGCCGGTCAGCATTCAAGGCGTAGGTGTCCAGCGTTTCCTGGGCCGTAGCAGGATTGCTCAGTATAGAGCCAAGGGAGCCGGCAACGGCGGTGCTATAGCCCTGGAAGCCATTGCTGATGTTGCCCAGCAGCAAAACCGGGAAAGATCCAGGCTCAGGTACTGGCCTTGCTGGGTTGGAGTCCGGTAGGCCTGGGTTATAACTGGCCCGCAGGGTTGTGCGTCTTCGCCTTGTCGAAGGCAAACACAGCCGAGCCCCGAGGGCGAAAACACCGGCCTAAAGTTTTTGCTGTCATCGACCCGCCCGGCAGCCGTGAGTTTCAGGCGGTTCTGCAGCAGCTCTTTCGAAAGTTGGAGGTATGCTCCAAACTCATCGTTGATGATGCGCTTGCCGTCCTGATCAGAGAAGAGCATGCCATCAGAACCCAGCCGGTACTGGCGGGAGGCACCGCCGACAACCGCGTTCACCAGCTTTGATTGATAATCGTACTGCCCCGATACATCGTTGAGCAGTGAGCTGGGGTTGATGCGGGAGCCCACGCCAGGCGTTGCGTCATTCACTACCCGCAGGCGGGCCTCATTAAACTCGGGGAGCCGGCCGTAAGCTGGAAGGGGGCGGCCTGCGCGCGGGCGGCCTGCTCGGCCCCGGCCGTGTTGCCGGCGTTGGCCGGAGTTGGCCAAAAGCGTGTTGTAGGCCAGGGCATAGGCCCCGAAGTACTGCTGGGCGTAGCTCAGCCCAGCTTCGCTGCGAGGGTCCTTCTGGGTTTGGATGAAGCTGCCGGTGAAGGGCAAATCATAGGAGTTCTTGCCGAAATCCTGGGTCTGGTAGGCCAGCACAAACCAGCGGTCACTTTTCAGCTCCGCCCGGAATTGATTTGTTGCAAAGTTGGATAGACAGTAGCGGTTGGTAAACTGGTAAGCCGTCGTGCCCTGGGCCCCGCTTGAACTCCACCATTGCTTTCACCTTGTCCGTCACCAAAAATGAAGGGGAAGGGACTATGCGGTAAAGCATGGCCTTGTCATCGCCGTCGATGATTTCGCATTCGGTCCAGCCGGGCATGATACACAGTCTTGCCGTTGAGCGCCCCGCCCGTGGGGCCGCAAGTGGTGCCCACGTCCCCGTAGCGGTTCACCGCGTCGTAGCCAGGCCCGAGCCCTGGGCGTTGTTGCCAGGCGCGTAGGCCGCCGTGAGCAGGTCGTAGGTGGCGGCAATCCCTCCTGGCCCGTGGCGTAGCTGCCCGTCAGCGAGGGCCCAGCGCTGGCTTAGGCGCGGGCGTAGCGCAGCTGCCCGTCCAGGTAGCTGCGCGTGCCCCCTTTGCAGGCTTACGCTGAACCCAGGTGCTGGAACGATCTTTCGAGGGTGGTCAGCACCACGCCGTTGAAGGCGTTGGCCCGTACAGGGCCGAGGAG
>NZ_JAJONE010000002.1 GCF_024700075.1 Hymenobacter sp. J193 | reverse complement strand
CCGCGTCGAACAGCGGCCCGTTTGCGGGCTTTTTAAGGCCCAGGATGGTGAGCAGGAGTCCCGACAGGGAATGAGCCTTGGCGTGCTTGCCGGTTTTCAGGTCATGGGCGAATTTGTTGCAGGCCGCCACGATGCGCCGCGCTGGCCAGGATGGTGGCCACCAGTTCCGGCGTGGTGATGCTCAGCTGCGTGAGCAAGCGCCTGGCGTTCTCCACCTGGTGCGGGGCCAAGCCTGCCGGAGAAGCTGCACCTGGCTCCAGGTCGAAAGGAATAGTTTCAGCTAGAGCCTGTGGCTTCACTGTGAAAGTGATGTTTTTGAAGGTCTTCCCGCGTTTTTCCAGCGTGTAGCTGACATTCAGTTCAGTATGCTCATTAATTTGCTTAACGGCTACGTCCAGCACCTTTTCTCGCAACTGGCTGATTCGCTCCATCTTTTCATTGCCCTTTTCATCAAGTAGCCCGAGCATCTTTTTGAAGTCCTGCAGGTCATACTTCTTCGTTTCTCCCAGGTCTTTCCACTGGCTGCAGATTTGATAAATACGCTTAGCGTACTTGCTAGTGAGGCGGAGCGCAGCAGCTAGTTCATAGCTAGTGAAGTTGTTCTTGAGTTGAAATAAATAGGGTAAAACGTACTTGGTTAGGTCAAATTCGATGATTCCTTCCCCCTTGATGTAGCGGATTTGCTGGAACATCCATATCTGCCGGTACTCTTTGGCGTCTTCCAGCTCCAGCATACGGGAGCCCCATATCAGCCGTAGCTTTATGCAGGTAAGCCCCATTATATCGCTTGCCCGTCAGACTAGATAATTCTCTGATATCCAACTGATAGATAGTGTCTTTTTCATCTTTCCGCAGCTTAGAGATGATGAAGAAGAATAGGTCTAGCTGCAGCTCAGTGTATTCGTAGCGGGCATTCGTGAGGGCATTATGCTGACGGATTTCTAATTCTTGGTTCATCTAGACAGACATTTAGCTGATTCAGCTGCAATTATAACCATTAAACCACCATCTAAAACAAAAGTGGTTTTTAAAGGTGGTTGTAGATACACGAAAGGTGGTCGATAGATACACGAAAGGTGGTTTGAAGTACACGAAAGGTGGTTTTTGCTACACGAAAGGTGGTTTGAAGTACACGAAAGGTGGTTTGAAGTGCTCGTAATTATATGATAATCAATAGGTTACGAACCCCTCAAATAGAACAAATACTTCAAATATCACAAGTTGTGTTTCGCGCGAGGAAAAAAGCTTTTAGAACGGTGGATAACTCCGGACGGAAAACAGAAAGCAAACAAAATACCCTAGAAGCCAGTGACTTGCGCGCATTCAATAAATACTATATAATTGGTAATCAATGGTATATGATCCGTATTGTTGAGCTTATGTACTCTCTTGCACCCGAGAGAACTTTCGCCCCTGGGGCCGTGGGAAGTAAGCCCTGAGCAGCGCCTGCACCGGGTGTAACCTAGTCGCTACAGCTGCCCGTAGGAGAGAGGTAAATAGCAATTTCCCTCTATGCGCTACACCTGCCAGCACTGCTCAACCGTTTATACCCCCCGCCGCAAAGGAGGCCGGTTCTGTTCCACCAACTGCCGGGTAAGTGCCTGGGATAAGGCCCAAAAGTCCGAGGAAGCGCAGTGGTTGTACCAGGGCGAAGAGTACTACCTAGCCCGTAAAATCGACTTCTTAGGCGAGGAGGCCGGGAAACTCTTGCCCCAGCTCAGCGACACGATGACCCCGGACCAGGTGAAGCAGATCCGGACGCTACTTGACCGGATGCAATACGAGCGGGACAACTCGGTAGTGCAGCGTCTGGTGAAGGCCAAACCAGTATTGCCAGGTGGTACAAGCGTAAAGATTTAGCGTAGGTAAGCCCCTGATAGCGTAACTGATAAGCGTAAGAAAGCCAGCATAAGCGTAAAGCGCAAACGTAAGCAAGCGTAATGTTCAAGCGTTGTGTACTCACTAGACAATTTTGGGCGGCCTAAGCGCTGCGCTTTAGGCTGCCCAAAATTGTCTGTTCAGCCCTGCGGGCGCCCGTTCTACCCGGTGGTCCCCGGCACCCCTAACCGGCCCGCGGGCCACCCTTTTCCCCACTGCCCCCATGCCCTATGCCATCCTGCGCACGGCCAAACTTAAGACTGCCGGCAACCTCACTTCCCTGAACGAGCACCTGCAACGGCTGCGGCCTACCCCCAATGCGGACGCCGAACTGACCCCGCTCAACGTGCAGTTGGTGGGCAGCCCCGACCTGGCCGCCGACGTGCAGGCCCGCCTCGAGGCGGTCGGCTGCACGGTGCGCAGCAACGCCGTGCTGGCGGTCGAGCACCTGATGACGTTCAGCCCCGAGTTTTTGGACATTCGCAAGGAGGCTGGCCAGGCGGGCAAGCCAGCCCAGCTGGTCGGGTCGGCCGAGGACGGGGCCAAGTTGGCCGGCTTCCGGGACCGGGCCATGGAGTGGCTGAGCGAGCGCTACGGGAAGGAGAACGTCGTGAACGCCGTGCTGCACCTTGATGAGCAGACCCCGCACATCCACGCCACGGTCGTGCCCATCGACGCGGCCGGCAAGCTCAATTGCCGGGCGATGTTGGGTGACCGGCAGAAGATGCGCGACATGCAGACCAGCTTTGCGGCGAAGCTCGCCCCGTTAGGGCTGCAGCGCGGGGTAGAAGGGAGCCAGGCCCAGCACCAGGAGGTGAAGCGCTTCTATGGGCTGGTGAAGGAACTCAACCCGCAGCTGGAGCAGGAGGCGCAGCGCCAGGTGGCCCAGCAGCGCATCCATCAAGCGGGGCAGCAGCACAGCCGTAGTGGTGGGGTAGGCATGTAATCGACCGCTGCATTTGAGCGTTTGCAGGTCGGAAAAGCGATATTAATTGACGTGGATTATCTGCTTTATTGGGTTGTCATTCCCTACTAAGTATTGTTTGTTAACCTGCAGATTTCCAATGATATCCTGGAATAGGTCGCCCCGGTAGTTTTTAAGCCTGTTTTCCGCTAAGATGATGCGGTACTTGTAAACGAAGCGGTCGTTCACATAGACCATACAATAGCCTTTGTAGGTTGTTCCAGCAAGGAGAAGGCCTGTATTTCGCTCGTACCCGAAATCCCGTTGAAAAATCAGCTGGTTCAACGTATCACCTTTCTGAATAGTAAAATCGTCAAATGCTGTTTTAGCCATTTGGCGAGCGAAACTATTGTAGTCCAATGAGGGACTGTCCTTATTAAACCGGGCAAAAGTTACTCGTTCGGTACTATCCGTGCGGGTAGGTGGTAAAAGAATGAGTTCATCATCAGTCTGGTGAGCCTTCCAGCCGGGAGGGGTGCAGATAATTTCTTGCCCAACCTCAAACACAGCCCAATTGGCCAATTCAGGGCTGTTATTTTCCCGCTCGATATTAAAAGAAGTTACGTCAACCGTATCAGCTGCTGCCTGAGCCCCGCCTTGTTGTTCTACGCTAACATCTGGCCGGCATTGCATTGCAAGTGCTGGCAAAAGCAGGAGTAGTAATTGGGGAAGCCAGGAGTTGATTTTTTGATAGGTCATTTCAATGTCTTTGCTTACAAATTAAGCCTAATCCCAATGGGGTTAATGGAGGCAATGTCCAAAAAGTACCACGTTCAGGCATTAGTGGCGGTGGGGCTAAAAACCGCACGGATTCCGTGACCCTGCTTATAACTAGCATTATGTTAAGGGACAAATCCCAGACAGGCGAGGGACTTTCTAGAAGCCTCCAGCGCCGGGAAAGTCCTGTTTGTAGAAGGCTATAGTTTTGGCACCGCATACCTTGTGTCTATATCTGCAAACCCGTAGCAGATTCGAGTAAAGGTTTGATGGGGCACGTCAAGCGTTCGGGCTTGCAGTGGCGTGAGCAACCAGAGCGCAAATCGGGAAGGAGTGTACAAGTTGTTTTTACTTACACTGGAGACCACGTTTACCAAGCGGTCAGGGGAAGCTCTATCTGCCAGCACTTGGTTAAAAATTTCATAGAACTCATCTTGATTGACGCTGTATAACCGCTGCCCATTCAATCCTGTATCCTCCCATAATTGGCAGCGCTGCTTATAACGTTTGCCCTGTACGCGGAGGGTTACAATGATGTCGCGATTGTCTGGACACCCTCCTCTACAAGGTTTAAACTCGGGTGGAACCTCTACTTTGTAGTGAAAGTCTGTGAAGGCCATGTTTGGCAGCATATGCGCAACATCTTTATAGATGCCCTGTAGATAAGCGCCTAAAGCATCAGGGTAAGTATCCCGACTGAAAAGCTGCGTACGTGAGGTGAGATAGGGGAGAATATCTACGGGGTCTAGTAGTTGTTCTACAGCCATCGCGTGTTGCAGTTCCATTGTCTGAGCTGGCAGGATTACTCCAGCACGAACTAAACCGGGAATGAGGGTAGAGTCATGGGCCATAGCGTGCGCTTCCTGGCCTAGTCCAGCCATGGCTAGAAGCAGGCTTTCCCTGTCCGAAAATCTACGTAGCAGGGGTGCCGGCTGTAGAAGGATATCCCAAGGTTTTGGAAGTAGCCCTGCTTCTCGTAAGGTCTTGACCAAATGAGCAATACTCAGTTGACTCCTCTCTTGCTGCTGTTGTGCTTCTTTCTTAGATGGCTGAGTAAAGGTGATTGTGGATAGTTTTGGAGGAGGAACAATCAATGTGTCCGCCAGAGCGATACGAGTGGCTTTGCGGCTGTATATCTCTTGGGGTGTAGGAAAATTGTTGCTGTTAGCACGCTCATAATAATCGGCCAGCCAGGCCCAAACCTGCGGAAGAGTATGTCCCAATTGGAAATCCTTTAGCCTCGTAGTGTCACAGAAATTTAGCCAAGGCTTATGCTGAGGTGCTACAAGCCCTGAGGTAGATAATGCAGTGGCATAGGAAACTGGAATAGCGGAAGCATTACTCTCTATTTGCGTTGGATGAGCAGTCAATTGATACGCCCCTACCCAAGAGAGCAGTAGTAAGCAGGTTAGATTTTGAAGGAGGGAGCGCATGAATAGGGTTGGCTTCAAAAGTAAGATTAGCAAAGTAGGCGTATGGTTGACAAATCATAAATAGCCGGATAGCTTATGCATATACAATTGATTTTTAGCGTGTTGTTTTTGAAAAACTAAACCCAGGGTTTTGTCATACTAAACCCACATATCCTGAACTCTCCTACATTAGCTGTTAAACTAAACGTTTAACAAAACCGGATGAGCCAGCAAAAGGGAGAAACAGAACCGGAGTTAAGTATAACTTCTGCTGAGGAAGCCGCAACAGAACCCGAGTTAGGTATAACTTCTGCTGAAACGGCGACAACAGAACCAGAACAAAACACAACTAAACCCAAAGCCAAGGGAGGCCGGCCCCGCAAGGCCCCCGACACGGGGTTGTGGGCGATTCGCGGGGTGGACTTGGAAACCCGAGCCATTGTCGAGAAGACCGCGCAGCGCGCCGGCAAGACCATCGGCCAGTTTGTGAACGAGGACATGCGCTCGTTCTGCCAGGGCCAGCTTACCCAGTCGCAGTTGCCGGCTAGTCCCCGCGACCTGCAGGTGCAGGTGGAGCAGCTGACGCAGATGGTCGAGGGCATAGCGTCCCGGTTAGCCGAGCCAGCGCGAAAGAGCCTTTGGCAGCGCGTTTTCGGCAAGTAGGCGGGTAAGCCTACTTTTTGGCGGCCGCGTCGAACAGCGGCCCGTTTGCGGGCTTTTTAAGGCCCAGGATGGTGAGCAGGAGTCCCGACAGGGAATGAGCCTTGGCGTGCTTGCCGGTTTTCAGGTCATGGGCGAATTTGTTGCAGGCCGCCACGTGCGCCGCGCTGGCCAGGATGGTGGCCACCAGTTCCGGCGTGGTGATGCTCAGCTGCGTGAGCAAGCGCCTGGCGTTCTCCACCTGGTGCGGGGCCAAGCCTGCCGGAGAAGCTGCACCTGGCTCCAGGTCGAAAGGAATAGTTTCAGCTAGAGCCTGTGGCTTCACTGTGAAAGTGATGTTTTTGAAGGTCTTCCCGCGTTTTTCCAGCGTGTAGCTGACATTCAGTTCAGTATGCTCATTAATTTGCTTAACGGCTACGTCCAGCACCTTTTCTCGCAACTGGCTGATTCGCTCCATCTTTTCATTGCCCTTTTCATCAAGTAGCCCGAGCATCTTTTTGAAGTCCTGCAGGTCATACTTCTTCGTTTCTCCCAGGTCTTTCCACTGGCTGCAGATTTGATAAATACGCTTAGCGTACTTGCTAGTGAGGCGGAGCGCAGCAGCTAGTTCATAGCTAGTGAAGTTGTTCTTGAGTTGAAATAAATAGGGTAAAACGTACTTGGTTAGGTCAAATTCGATGATTCCTTCCCCCTTGATGTAGCGGATTTGCTGGAACATCCATATCTGCCGGTACTCTTTGGCGTCTTCCACTTCCAGCATACGGGAGCCCATATCAGCCGTGGCTTTATGCAGGTAAGCCCCATTATATCGCTTGCCCGTCAGACTAGATAATTCTCTGATATCCAACTGATAGATAGTGTCTTTTTCATCTTTCCGCAGCTTAGAGATGATGAAGAAGAATAGGTCTAGCTGCAGCTCAGTGTATTCGTAGCGGGCATTCGTGAGGGCATTATGCTGACGGATTTCTAATTCTTGGTTCATCTAGACAGACATTTAGCTGATTCAGCTGCAATTATAACCATTAAACCACCATCTAAAACAAAAGTGGTTTTTAAAGGTGGTTGTAGATACACGAAAGGTGGTCGATAGATACACGAAAGGTGGTTTGAAGTACACGAAAGGTGGTTTTTGCTACACGAAAGGTGGTTTGAAGTACACGAAAGGTGGTTTGAAGTGCTCGTAATTATATGATAATCAATAGGTTACGAACCCCTCAAATAGAACAAATACTTCAAATATCACAAGTTGTGTTTCGCGCGAGGAAAAAAGCTTTTAGAACGGTGGATAACTCCGGACGGAAAACAGAAAGCAAACAAAATACCCTAGAAGCCAGTGACTTGCGCGCATTCAATAAATACTATATAATTGGTAATCAATGGTATATGATCCGTATTGTTGAGCTTATGTACTCTCTTGCACCCGAGAGAACTTTCGCCCCTGGGGCCGTGGGGAAGTAAGCCCTGAGCAGCGCCTGCACCGGGTGTAACCTAGTCGCTACAGCTGCCCGTAGGAGAGAGGTAAATAGCAATTTCCCTCTATGCGCTACACCTGCCAGCACTGCTCAACCGTTTATACCCCCCGCCGCAAAGGAGGCCGGTTCTGTTCCACCAACTGCCGGGTAAGTGCCTGGGATAAGGCCCAAAAGTCCGAGGAAGCGCAGTGGTTGTACCAGGGCGAAGAGTACTACCTAGCCCGTAAAATCGACTTCTTAGGCGAGGAGGCCGGGAAACTCTTGCCCCAGCTCAGCGACACGATGACCCCGGACCAGGTGAAGCAGATCCGGACGCTACTTGACCGGATGCAATACGAGCGGGACAACTCGGTAGTGCAGCGTCTGGTGAAGGCCAAACCAGTATTGCCAGGTGGTACAAGCGTAAAGATTTAGCGTAGGTAAGCCCCTGATAGCGTAACTGATAAGCGTAAGAAAGCCAGCATAAGCGTAAAGCGCAAACGTAAGCAAGCGTAATGTTCAAGCGTTGTGTACTCACTAGACAATTTTGGGCGGCCTAAGCGCTGCGCTTTAGGCTGCCCAAAATTGTCTGTTCAGCCCTGCGGGCGCCCGTTCTACCCGGTGGTCCCCGGCACCCCTAACCGGCCCGCGGGCCACCCTTTTCCCCACTGCCCCCATGCCCTATGCCATCCTGCGCACGGCCAAACTTAAGACTGCCGGCAACCTCACTTCCCTGAACGAGCACCTGCAACGGCTGCGGCCTACCCCCAATGCGGACGCCGAACTGACCCCGCTCAACGTGCAGTTGGTGGGCAGCCCCGACCTGGCCGCCGACGTGCAGGCCCGCCTCGAGGCGGTCGGCTGCACGGTGCGCAGCAACGCCGTGCTGGCGGTCGAGCACCTGATGACGTTCAGCCCCGAGTTTTTGGACATTCGCAAGGAGGCTGGCCAGGCGGGCAAGCCAGCCCAGCTGGTCGGGTCGGCCGAGGACGGGGCCAAGTTGGCCGGCTTCCGGGACCGGGCCATGGAGTGGCTGAGCGAGCGCTACGGGAAGGAGAACGTCGTGAACGCCGTGCTGCACCTTGATGAGCAGACCCCGCACATCCACGCCACGGTCGTGCCCATCGACGCGGCCGGCAAGCTCAATTGCCGGGCGATGTTGGGTGACCGGCAGAAGATGCGCGACATGCAGACCAGCTTTGCGGCGAAGCTCGCCCCGTTAGGGCTGCAGCGCGGGGTAGAAGGGAGCCAGGCCCAGCACCAGGAGGTGAAGCGCTTCTATGGGCTGGTGAAGGAACTCAACCCGCAGCTGGAGCAGGAGGCGCAGCGCCAGGTGGCCCAGCAGCGCATCCATCAAGCGGGGCAGCAGCACAGCCGTAGTGGTGGGGTAGGCATGTAATCGACCGCTGCATTTGAGCGTTTGCAGGTCGGAAAAGCGATATTAATTGACGTGGATTATCTGCTTTATTGGGTTGTCATTCCCTACTAAGTATTGTTTGTTAACCTGCAGATTTCCAATGATATCCTGGAATAGGTCGCCCCGGTAGTTTTTAAGCCTGTTTTCCGCTAAGATGATGCGGTACTTGTAAACGAAGCGGTCGTTCACATAGACCATACAATAGCCTTTGTAGGTTGTTCCAGCAAGGAGAAGGCCTGTATTTCGCTCGTACCCGAAATCCCGTTGAAAAATCAGCTGGTTCAACGTATCACCTTTCTGAATAGTAAAATCGTCAAATGCTGTTTTAGCCATTTGGCGAGCGAAACTATTGTAGTCCAATGAGGGACTGTCCTTATTAAACCGGGCAAAAGTTACTCGTTCGGTACTATCCGTGCGGGTAGGTGGTAAAAGAATGAGTTCATCATCAGTCTGGTGAGCCTTCCAGCCGGGAGGGGTGCAGATAATTTCTTGCCCAACCTCAAACACAGCCCAATTGGCCAATTCAGGGCTGTTATTTTCCCGCTCGATATTAAAAGAAGTTACGTCAACCGTATCAGCTGCTGCCTGAGCCCCGCCTTGTTGTTCTACGCTAACATCTGGCCGGCATTGCATTGCAAGTGCTGGCAAAAGCAGGAGTAGTAATTGGGGAAGCCAGGAGTTGATTTTTGATAGGTCATTTCAATGTCTTTGCTTACAAATTAAGCCTAATCCCAATGGGGTTAATGGAGGCAATGTCCAAAAAGTACCACGTTCAGGCATTAGTGGCGGTGGGGCTAAAAACCGCACGGATTCCGTGACCCTGCTTATAACTAGCATTATGTTAAGGGACAAATCCCAGACAGGCGAGGGACTTTCTAGAAGCCTCCAGCGCCGGGAAAGTCCTGTTTGTAGAAGGCTATAGTTTTGGCACCGCATACCTTGTGTCTATATCTGCAAACCCGTAGCAGATTCGAGTAAAGGTTTGATGGGGCACGTCAAGCGTTCGGGCTTGCAGTGGCGTGAGCAACCAGAGCGCAAATCGGGAAGGAGTGTACAAGTTGTTTTTACTTACACTGGAGACCACGTTTACCAAGCGGTCAGGGAAGCTCTATCTGCCAGCACTTGGTTAAAAATTTCATAGAACTCATCTTGATTGACGCTGTATAACCGCTGCCCATTCAATCCTGTATCCTCCCATAATTGGCAGCGCTGCTTATAACGTTTGCCCTGTACGCGGAGGGTTACAATGATGTCGCGATTGTCTGGACACCCTCCTCTACAAGGTTTAAACTCGGGTGGAACCTCTACTTTGTAGTGAAAGTCTGTGAAGGCCATGTTTGGCAGCATATGCGCAACATCTTTATAGATGCCCTGTAGATAAGCGCCTAAAGCATCAGGGTAAGTATCCCGACTGAAAAGCTGCGTACGTGAGGTGAGATAGGGGAGAATATCTACGGGGTCTAGTAGTTGTTCTACAGCCATCGCGTGTTGCAGTTCCATTGTCTGAGCTGGCAGGATTACTCCAGCACGAACTAAACCGGGAATGAGGGTAGAGTCATGGGCCATAGCGTGCGCTTCCTGGCCTAGTCCAGCCATGGCTAGAAGCAGGCTTTCCCTGTCCGAAAATCTACGTAGCAGGGGTGCCGGCTGTAGAAGGATATCCCAAGGTTTTGGAAGTAGCCCTGCTTCTCGTAAGGTCTTGACCAAATGAGCAATACTCAGTTGACTCCTCTCTTGCTGCTGTTGTGCTTCTTTCTTAGATGGCTGAGTAAAGGTGATTGTGGATAGTTTTGGAGGAGGAACAATCAATGTGTCCGCCAGAGCGATACGAGTGGCTTTGCGGCTGTATATCTCTTGGGGTGTAGGAAAATTGTTGCTGTTAGCACGCTCATAATAATCGGCCAGCCAGGCCCAAACCTGCGGAAGAGTATGTCCCAATTGGAAATCCTTTAGCCTCGTAGTGTCACAGAAATTTAGCCAAGGCTTATGCTGAGGTGCTACAAGCCCTGAGGTAGATAATGCAGTGGCATAGGAAACTGGAATAGCGGAAGCATTACTCTCTATTTGCGTTGGATGAGCAGTCAATTGATACGCCCCTACCCAAGAGAGCAGTAGTAAGCAGGTTAGATTTTTGAAGGAGGGAGCGCATGAATAGGGTTGGCTTCAAAAGTAAGATTAGCAAAGTAGGCGTATGGTTGACAAATCATAAATAGCCGGATAGCTTATGCATATACAATTGATTTTTAGCGTGTTGTTTTTGAAAAACTAAACCCAGGGTTTTGTCATACTAAACCCACATATCCTGAACTCTCCTA
This sequence comes from Hymenobacter sp. J193, assembly GCF_024700075.1. Lineage (NCBI taxonomy): Bacteria > Pseudomonadati > Bacteroidota > Cytophagia > Cytophagales > Hymenobacteraceae > Hymenobacter > Hymenobacter sp. J193. The sequence continues at coordinate 329 of NZ_JAJONE010000002.1, read as the reverse complement.
CATTAGCTGTTAAACTAAACGTTTAACAAAACCGGATGAGCCAGCAAAAGGGAGAAACAGAACCGGAGTTAAGTATAACTACTGCTGAGGAAGCCGCAACAGAACCCGAGTTAGGTATAACTTCTGCTGAAACAGCGACAACAGAACCAGAACAAAACACAACTAAACCCAAAGCAAGGGAGGCCGGCCCCGCAAGGCCCCGACACGGGTTGTGGGCGATTCGCAGGGTGGACCTGGAAACCCGAGCCATTGTCGAGAAGACCGCGCAGCGCACCGGCAAGACCATCGGCCAGTTTGTGAACGGACATGCGCTCGTTCTGCCAGGGCCA
>NZ_JAJONE010000001.1:1500000-1635000 GCF_024700075.1 Hymenobacter sp. J193 | reverse complement strand
GTGGTTCCGCATGGAAGGGCCATCGCTCAAAGGATAAAAGGTACGCCGGGGATAACAGGCTGATCTCCCCCAAGAGCTCATATCGACGGGGAGGTTTGGCACCTCGATGTCGGCTCGTCACGTCCTGGGGCTGGAGAAGGTCCCAAGGGTTCGGCTGTTCGCCGATTAAAGTGGCACGCGAGCTGGGTTCAGAACGTCGTGAGACAGTTCGGTCCCTATCTGTGGTGGGCGTTGGATATTTGACAGGACCTGACTTTAGTACGAGAGGACCGAGTTGGACCAGCCGCTCGTGCACCGGTTGTGGCGCCAGCTGCAGCGCCGGGTAGCGACGCTGGGATGAGATAAGCGCTGAAAGCATCTAAGTGCGAAACTCACCTGAAGATGAGATATCCGATAATTAAGAGTCGTGGAAGATGACCACGTTGATAGGCACTAGGTGTAGAGGTCGAAATACCACAGCCAAGGTGTACTAATGACTCGAACGCTTCTGTAGTCAAGAAGCTTACGTTTCTGCTTTCTTACCCGTTCACTGCGTCAACGATATTGGCAAGGCATGTGCTGCCTTGCACACCAGGAATGGTGGCTTTAGCACGGGTGTTCACCTCTTCCCATTCCGAACAGAGTCGTTAAGCCCCGTTGCGCCTATGGTACTGCCTTCACCGGTGGGAGAGTCGGTCGCCGCCAACCCTATCTTTGCTCAGCGCCCCCGCGTCACCCCCTCCCCAACCCGGAGGCCGATGCGGGGGCGCTGACGCGTTTAGGGTAAGCCAAGAAGATGCTGTAGTCGGTGCCCTTTGAGTTCAAGCAAATAGTAGGACCACTCTGCTAATTAGCTGGTAATTCGCCTGCTTAAAATAAGGCGGGCTTCATTGAATCTGAGCTAGCTCTAGAGCTGATTTGCCTTAGTCAATATAAAGGGGTGAGCGTTGGTAGCGTATTTGGGTAGGGTGTAGCTTATCGATATAGAGGGCGTAATTATCAAGTACCATGCGCACTTCTGTTGGTCGTAATGGTTTGTGGAATAGCTGCATTTGGGTTAGCGGTATGGTCGTTACCTGATCAGATTTGTGTTTATCGAGGGTTTACAAGCCATCTGACTCCGGCAGAAAGTAATAGGTGTGCGTTTGGGGTAAATAGCGGCGAGGTACCTCAAAGCCTATTGCTCCCCCGGCGCCAGTATACCTGAACGCTTTACGCACTTGACCAAGGCAGTTAATGATTAAGGTATTAGGAAGTGTTAACAGTCGCGCAACCAGAGCACGGTTGCGGCCAGATGAACAAAGGCCAGAAAATGCGCATCGAGCTTGTCGTAGCGCGTGGCCACACGGCGAAACTGCTTGAGTCGGCTAAAGAGCCGCTCAACGGGGTGGCGCTGGGCATAGCGGGCCACGTCGTAGGCGCGCGGGTGTCGGCGCTTGCGCCGAGGCGGAATCACGGCACAGGTGCCGCGGGCGGCCAGGGCCGCGACGAACTGGTCGGAATCGTAGCCACGGTCGGCCACGACATACGCCGGACTCAACCCGTCGAGCAGCGGCAACGCCTGCGGGGCATCGTGGCGCTGGCCCGCCGTCAAGCCCCCACGCACAAACCGCCCCCGCGCGTCGGCCACCGCGTGCAGCTTGCTCGTCAGCCCGCCGCGGCTGCGCCCGAGGGCTTGCGGCCCGTTTTTTTGCGTGCCCCGCTGGCATGCTGGTGCGCCCGCACGGTGGTGGAGTCCACCAGCAGCGTGTGCAGCGCGTCGTCCTGTTGCACAGCCGCCAGCACCCGGGCCCACACGCCGGAGGCCGTCCAGCGCTGGAAGCGCGTGTAGGTCGTGTGCCAGTTGCCCCATTCGGTCGGCAGGGCCCGCCACCGGCAGCCATTGCGTGTCAGCCACAGCACCGCCTCCACAAAGCGTCGATTGTCCTGACCCCGCCCGCCTTTGGTGCCCTCGCGGCCCGGTAGCAGCGGCGCAATCCGCGCCCATTGCACATCTGTCAGCATGTACTCCATACCCAACTTAACACCTACTGTTAACACCTCCTAGTTCGCTTACCGTCACTACGTCGGGGCTGGCAACGCTGAAAAAGTCTTCCTTACGCAACTGCCGTCGAAATACCTGCTTCTGGTCAGCGTCGAGGAGGGTGATTGTAATGCGGCCTTCATAACCGCGCACCTGGTTAGTCTTTGCGAAAGTCTGGGTATCATCAGCGAAAGCCAGACCTACTATGCCTTGGCTGGTAGCGGCTAATGGCTTGGTTGAGTCGGTTTCGGCCCGCAACAGTAGCCGGTACTTCTGCTGGCTGCTATAGAATGTGGTGTCTCGGCCAATACGGTAACCGAATCTGACGCGGCTAACGTCCGTTGTATCGGGCGTTGGGGGCGGGACCAGAGGTGATGGAGGCGCTGCTACAATAGCACTGGCACTATCGGCTGGTACGACAGCAGTGGCGGGAGACGCCTGGCTGACGGAACGTTGCTGTTCGCAGTTGGTCAGCATTAGTACAGAAACAGCTACTAAGCCAAAGAAACAGCGCATACGTGTGCAGGGCTACGGGCTATTATCGTAGCTACTACTCAATAATATCATTTCCCGGACTTATTAGCTATTCTACTCTACCGCCAGAACCAAGCCTTTCAGGTATTCGCCTTCGGGGTGGAAGAGACTCACGGGGTGGTCGGCAGGCTGGGTGAGGCGGTGCAGGATGCGGGCGGGTCGGCCGGCTTCGATGGCCGCGGCGAGAATAGCACCCTCAAACAACTCCATGCTCACTACCTGCGAGCAGCTGAACGTAAACAGCAGCCCCCCGGGCGCAATCTGGCGTAATCCGGCCACATTCAGGCGCTTGTAGCCCATCAGAGCATTGTGGCGGGCCGAAAGGTGCTTGGCAAAAGCCGGCGGGTCCAGCACAATCAGGTCGTACTGGTTGTGACGGTCCTTAAGGAAGCTGAACACATCCTGGGCGTAGGCTTCGTGACGGTCCTGCAGGCCGGTAAGGGCAGCGTTGCGCTCCGTTAGCTCAATGGCTTTTTTGCTGGAATCGACGGAGTGAACCAGCTCAGCCCCGGCCATGAGAGCGTAGGAGCTAAAGCCGCCCGTGTAGCAGAACGTGTTGAGTACCCGACGGCCGGGCGCGTAGCGGGCCAGCAGGCTGCGGTTGTCGCGCTGGTCGATGAAGAAGCCCGTTTTCTGACCCGTCTCCCAATCTACGGCGAAAGGGTGGCCGTTTTCTTGCACAACATGCTCCTGCCCGCTGCTTTCCCCAAACAGGTAGCCGTTCTGGGCGTCGGGCGCGGCTTTCGTCGGCACGGTTTCGGCACTTTTATCGTAGATGGCCCGCAGCCCGGGAATTACGGCTTGGAGTGCCTGCGCAATGAGTGGGCGGGCCTTGTACATACCAGCACTGTGAGTTTGCACGACGGCTGTGTCGCCGTATACATCGATAATCAGGCCGGGCATACCGTCGCCCTCGGCGTGAGCAAGGCGGTACACGTTGGTGTTGCCAGTGCCCGTGAGGCCTAGCCCCTGGCGAAGCTGGTAGGCATTACGAATTTTCTCTTCCCAGAAAGCCGCGTCCGGCCACTGGGCCTCGGTACCGAAAGCCAGCATCCGCACGGCAATGGAGCCGGGCGCGTAGTGCCCCACACCCAGCAGCTCACCGTTGGCCGCGTGAACGGCCACTAGTTCGCCTTCCACAACTTCGCCCCGCATGCGGCCAATGGCCCCGGAAAAGACCCACGGGTGCAGGCGACGAAGGGACTGGTCTTTACCGGGTTTAAGCGTTACGGAAGCAGTGGGCATGGCAGCAAGAAGCAAGAGAAATGGACGACAAAGGTAGCCCAAGCGAGAGACGCAGCCTCAACTGAATTTAAAATATCGCGTGGTGGCAGGTTGCGCCGCAGGCTGCCTTTACAGTACCGCCACTCGCTTAGTGACGGTTCCAAGGTCGGTTTCAACCACAATAAAATACCACCCAGCTTTGGCGGCATTTAATGACAAGAGCAGAGCCGTTGCCTTTTGATCAGTAATCAGCTGTGCGTGCAGTAGCTTACCCAGCGCATTATACAAACGCACTTCACGCACCTGGCACTTAGCCTGCTGCCAGTTTACCGTTATGCTTCCGTGGGCTGGGTTAGGATACACGTTCAACAGCCCGGCCATTCCGGCAGAGACAGAGAGAGAAGTAGCTGTTCCTTCCACTTGAAATACCGAGGTGCTAGTCGCACCGCCGTCAGTCGTCGTAAGCCTTATACTGCCCGTGGTAGCAGCGGCGGGCACCCGCACGACCAGGGCTGTCGGGGAAGCACTGCTTATTTCCGCAAGCTGGTTGTTGAACCATACTTTATTGAGAGTAGGTGTGGCCCCAAAGCGCATACCCTGCAACGTGACCAAGGTGCCGGATTTTCCCCGAGCCGGCGCAAAGCTGCTGATGTGCGGCTCGGTTTCAAGGGCCGTGTACTCCTGCCACACCGCAGGCACTATTTCCCGGGGTATATCGAATAGCCGGTTTTGGGTAACATTCGTTCTAACGGGCTCATTGTAGTCGAACACGATGTCGGCCACGTTCTCAATCAAGGTTTTGACTGCTAGGTTAGGTTTAGGGCGAATAGAGAATTCGATGAACCCCTGACTGCCGAGGACATTGCGGCCACTATCAGGGAGCATGATGCGCGGGAAGGTGAACGTCAGGACTGGCCGCTCCTGCCCTGTCATTTGAAGGCGGAAGTTGTGCGAAGCATTCCCGACGCGTAGGGTGCTGATGTCTAAGTCTGACGATAAGGTATCTGTCACGGTCACGAAGTACGCCGTATCGGTGCCGGTATTCTGGAAGCGGATGCGGTAGCGTAGCAGGCTTTGGGTAGGCGTGTAGTGTTCTGCCGTAAGCCCAGCTGGCAATACCGCTTTATCGTTGGGGTCGAAAGAGTCTACGATGGGCTGGCAATCCTCTGCTTCTACGGGCTCTGTTTCCTCGAGCGGAAAGGCTGCCATAGCCTCCGAGGGGGCATTACTAGTGCGCAGTTTAGGTACTTCCACGGTGGCACTGGTGTAACGCTGCCATAGATGTCCCTCGGGCTGGTCTGCTTCCAGCCGAACTACGGAGCGCAGGGCTGGCACGCGCAGCACTACACTGTCGCCGGCGGCTAGGGCGTAGCGGTGCGTCAGCGACAGGTCGGTATCCTGGTAGAGGCGGAGCAGCAGACTATCGGTAGTAGCTCCGGTGCCCGTGTTACGCAGCACAAACCGCACCTGGTTGTTGGCTTCCAGTCGGCCACTGGCCTGCAGGGAAGCGGGAGGCTTTGTAGGTGAGGAAGGATAGGTATTTTCAGGCGTTATCTGCGCCTTCGTACACACCGTTAATCCCCGTAGCTCCGTATTGCCGCACACCACAGAGTCCTTAATCACGATTTGGCTCTTATGTGCAGGTGCCAGGTTACCTACCGAGAAAATGTATTGTCCCTGCTTGGTGCGGGTGTAGGGGCTGCTGGCCGAAACTAATACGACTTGCTCTGGCAGGGTCACCGTTACCTGGGCATTGGCGGCCGTGGCAAATCCGGTATTGCGGTACGTGACCGTGGTGATATTTTGAGCACAACGCCGCCGTCGATTAGAGCCAATGCTGACGCTTAGAAACGGCGAGAGGGTTACGGCGTTGGCGAAAGCAGGAAGCTCCTGCACATTGCCGTAGGTGGCAAACGTAGCCCGGGTGGCTGTTACGCAGAGTGGTTTAATGGAGCGCCCGATTTCATCAGTAGGCAGCAGCTCCCGCACGAGGTAAGAACCAGTATCTACTGCAATAGTGTAGCGCCCCTGCTCATCCGATAAACCGTAATAGTTACCTGGCTCAGCCACCACGGGTATACCCGCTAAGCCGGGTTCGTTGGTGTCTTGCTGACAGTTTTTGTTGAGGTCCTGAAAGAGTTGGCCAGCAACTATGTTTCTGCTCTGTGGACCTTGATCAGATTTATAAAAACGGATTACATCACTACCCGCTGTAATTAATCGTGTTGAGCCAAGTTGATTATACTTACTAAGGGAAAAAAAGCCAATTCCTCTAAGTGATTTAATAGAAGTCTTATTCCGTCCTCTTTCGTCGTATACCTGTAGCCCCCCAATTAATGTACTGCTTACATACATTTTGCCAGCTTCATCCACCTCTAGGAATACGGAACTTTCTGCCACTGAACCATCAACAGTTGTACGTTTCCCAAATTCCTGTATGAATTGACCATTAGGACTAAAACGCTGAACTCGTAATCCTCCGTTATCAACGGCATATACGAATCCATTGGCGTCTATTGCTACATCCTGCGGTAGCCACAGTTGGCCAGCTTCTGTTCCCTGTACTCCAATAGCCGAAAGCATGTTCCCGTCACGATTAATTCTTCGTATAACACCACCATAATAATCTGTAATATACATAACCTCATAATTATCCAATGCTATACCAACATTTCCAGCATAATATTGTATGTCATCAAAAAGGTTTGTGTAACTCCTTAATAATTTACCATCGGCTGTGAGTTTTGTGACCTGGCCGGATGACAAAACATAAACTTGCTCATTTAAGTCTACAGCAATATCAATTGCTCCGCCTGGGAAAAGTTGCGGACCTTCTTCTTGACCACCTATTTGCCACAGCAATTTGTGTGATTTAGTGAATTTTGATACCTGCCATTTATTTTGATCATATACATAGTAATTCCCGTATTTATCTTGCGTTATTGGCCCTAATTGGGTAAGACTCCCCCATTTTGCGAGTTGCTTACCTGTTGGATCAAACTTATACAGTCTATCCGTGTCCCAATCAGCTGCATATAAGTTACCAGCTCTGTCGAAGCATAGAGAAGTACGACCACTTAAATAGGCATCTCCTCCTATAATGTCGATATGCTCTCCTTCAGCAGAAAATTTGTGAATTCCGCCTAGGCGAAAGCTAGTCATATACAAATTCCCTGTATTATCGACAGCAACGGAAATTGCACCATCTGTCTGAGGTCTATATGGAACTTTTAATGGGATAGTTTGTATATAACTCCCTGCTGAAGATATTTTTGTCACATTATAACCTTCATCAAAAACATAAATAGTACCATCTTGCCCTAAAGCCATATCCACTGGATTTTGTAGTCCAGTTACACCTGAAGAGTTGTAGATAAATAGCAGTTGACCTGAACTATCGAATTTTTGCAAGCTATTGTTACTATTGTCTACAACATAAATATCACCCTTAGAATCTACGCAGATGGAATATGGATTTTTAAATTGTCCGGCTGCAGAACCTTTAGCTCCAAATTCTAATACCAACTTTCCTTTTGAATCATATTTTTGCACTCCATCAGGTGAACAAAAATAACTATTTCCATTTATATCTAAACCCATTGAGTAGCTACCCCGATATTCCTCGGGCATAATACTCTCTATTAGCTTACCTTCTGCTGTAAGCTTTGTAATACCATAAATATCTAACATATAGATGGTGCCATATTTATCTACTATCACATCAGCTGGAGAGCTAATCGGTGTGCCAATCGTCTCGGTTAAATGAAAAGCAGGAGCCTGTCCATAACTTACGAAAACATGTAATGACATGTATAATGCGACTAATATTCTTTTCATACTGAGATCTTAAAAACTAATCAAATATATTGCTCTGACCACGCATTCTCAAATATACAACTTAAAATATATACTACAGCTTTCTAGAATCCCTTTTACTGGGTGTCATGTTTTTCCCATAGCATCCTAACTTTACGCAAATGGGTCCAGCCACGCCACCAGTACCGCTAACGCCGCTAACCCCGCCAGCACAGCCCATACCGGCCCGCCCCAGATCAGCAGCCCAATAAGGCTTAGCGGAAACACCACCAGCCCCAATACGCCCAGCACAGTAGTACCCAGACCCACTTCCTCGACTTGCTTGGGCTTGGCTTGGTGCTTCTTGGCGGCTTGCGCCGCCGAGCGTGCCAGCACGGGGTGAGTTGCTGTCAATCTGCGCACGGCCACCACGCGCTGGTAGTGCGACCGGCGAGCGGGTTGGTGTGACTGCGGTTTCTGCTGCGGCGGGTGCACACGGCTTGCCGGCTTGGTGCCAATCACAGCCCTCGAGGGGAGAGCAGATGCCGGGTTGCTATCCGCCAGCAGCGTATCGGAAGCAACTACGCTGTGGGCCCTGGGCTGAAACTGATAGGCCGGATGAGAGCCGGCGCAGCCTACCAGCACTAAGCTTGTCAGGCTGCAGGTCAGAACCGTCGCATACCGCGCAGTTAAACGGCGCAGGCACCAGGGCAGAAATGTAGAGTTGAACATACAGGAAATTGGAGTACTGGCAAGATACTGGGTAGTATCCGGCTTGTACGGCAACTAGCTCAACTACGCTGTCGGGACCCGGCCATCATTCCCGGCAGCCACCACTATCATCCAACACTAGGCTTTCCAAACCAGCGGCGGTACACGGGCCCGCGCACCGCAAACTGTGTCCACATGATGGGATATATAAGTCTATCCAACCAGATGAACCGGGTTTGGTAGGTGATATCCTCTATAATGATAGTTCCGCCGTCCGGCGCAGGCTGCAGCAAGTGGCGGTGGCGCCATCCTACCAGCGGCGCGGGCAGCTCCTGGCCCTCATCCACAAAGAAATACGTGCCGTCGGGCAGCGTACCGTGCTCGATAATGAGCGAGGTCCAGCGGCGCCGCAGCGGCCCGGCACCCAGCTCAATCTGCACTTCGTCGCCGCGTCGGCAGCCGTCGAAGCGCAGCAGGCGCATGGGCGGAAACGGCGGAGCCAGCGCCAGAAACAACTCCCGTGTAAAGCCCTCCCAGACCTGGGCCGGCGACGCGGCTACGTACGTGCGGAGAAGTAGGTGCATGGCCTGGCTACAGGAAGGCTGGCGTGAAAAGTCCCATGCTGGAGGATGGCTGATTGTTTACCCCAGCAGTTCCTCAATATCCTCCTTCGTGAGGCTCTTGATGATGGCCTCGTCCGTAGTAATCAAATCGGTGACGAGCTGAATTTTCTTGCGCTGCAGCGCCAGGATTTTCTCCTCTACCGTGTTCTTGCTGATGAACTTGTAGGTGAACACGGTGCGCTGCTGCCCGATGCGGTGGGCGCGGTCTACGGCTTGGGCTTCCACGGCCGGGTTCCACCACGGGTCAAGGATGAACACGTAGTCGGCGGCGGTGAGGTTGAGCCCTACGCCGCCCGCTTTCAGGGAAATCAGGAATACGCGCAGGCTTTCCGTCTCCTGGAAGCGCTGCACCTCCTGGTGCCGGTCGCGGGTGTTGCCGTCGAGGTAGGCGTACTTGATCTGCTTTTCATCCAGAGAAGCGCGCACCAGATCCAGGTGCTTCACAAACTGGCTAAAAACCAGCACCTTGTGACCCTCGGCTATTACACTCCGAATCATGCGCACCACTTCACGCAGCTTGCCCGACTCCGCCTCGTAGGTTTCGTCGGCCATGCGGGGGTGGTTGGCAATCTGGCGCAGCTTGGTGAGGCCCTGCAGCAGCATAAACTGGGTGCCGGCCGTGCCATGCTCCTCAATGTTCTGCAGAATCTTGTTGCGGTAAAAGCTCTTGGTTTCCTCGTAGCACTGGGCCTGCTCCTCCGTCATGGTGCAGTAGCTCAGGTGCTCAATTTTCTCGGGCAGCTCACGGGCCACCTGGGCCTTGTGCCGCCGCAGAATAAAGGGCTTGATGAGGGAGTGCAGGCGCCGGGTTTTCTGCTCGTCCTTTTCCTTCTCGATAGGCTTAAGAAACTCCTTGCGGAAAAACGCCTGCGACCCCAGCAGGCCCGGGTTGATAAACGACATCTGCGACCAGAGGTCCATGGTGCTGTTTTCCACCGGCGTGCCCGTCAGGATCAGGCGGTGGCGGGAGTTGAGGCGGCGTACGGCCTGAGAAGTGGTGGAACTGGGGTTTTTGATGGCCTGCGACTCGTCCAGAATCACGTAGTCGAAGTGGTAGGTTTTGAGCAGGTCCGCATCGAGGCGCACGATGCCGTAGCTGGTCAGCACTAAGTCGTAATCGGCGAACTGCTCCACGTTCTTTTCGCGGTAGGTGCCAGTGTAAATCAGTAGGCGCAGCCCCGGCGTGAACTTGAACGCCTCAGCCATCCAGTTATATACCAGGGAAGTAGGCATCACCAGCAATGAAGCTGCCCCACCCGCCGCGCCGCTTTCCTTGCGGTGTAGGAGCATGGCCAGCGTCTGAATAGTTTTGCCCAGGCCCATATCATCGGCCAGGCAGCCTCCAAAGCGGTACTGCTGCACGAAATGCAGCCAGTTGTAGCCGGCCTTCTGGTAGGGGCGCAGCTCCCCCGGAAACCGACGGGAATAGGTTGGTCTTCTACCGCCTCAAAGTCGCGCAGCTTTTCCAGCTTGCGGCTCATGGTTACGGTGGCCAGGTTGCCGTTCTGCAGGTCGCTGATGAGGGCTACGTGGTGCTTTTTGAGCGTAAGCGAGTGGTGGTGCTCCTCTGCAAAGGCAAACAGCTCCAGGTACTCCGTAAACCACTCTTCGGGGATGATGGCAATCTGGCCGTTGGGCAGCCGGAACTCGTGGCGTCGGTTGAGAATGTAGGGCCGCAGCCGGATAAACGGAATTTCGTAGTCGCCGAAGCGCACGGTGCCGTGCACGTCAAACCAGTCACTGGTTTCGGTGATGCCCACCTGCACCGTCACGGCCCCGATAAAGTAGTCTTTGCCCGAGTGCGTGCCCTGCTCCACCGTGAAACCCAGCCGCTCCAGGTCCTCGGCATGGCTGTGCAGCCAGCGGAAGGCGGTGGCTTTTTCGAGCACGGCCCGGCCATTGCGTACCTCCAAGGCCCGCTGCCGCAGCTCCCCAATGATTTCCTGCTCATGGTCGAGGTTACGGATAAGCCGGTGGAAGATGTAGTTGCCGTTGGCTTTTTCCAGCTTTACGCACACCCGCTTATCGAAGCTGTGGTGCACCGTGTGCCCGCCGTAGCAGAACGATAAATCGAAGTGGATGTGCTCGGCCGGCGCGGTTAGCGTGGCTACCCCGCCGCTCTCGGCGGCTACGCGGCCCCGACCAGCGGCGCGGGCGGCCACGGGCCGCTCCTCCAGCACTACTTCCGGTCCTGGTACGTCCGAAAACGTGAGGTGGGGCTTGCCTACGTAGCGCTCCGAGCGGATATCGAAGCCACGGGCGTGCACGTCAAACGACTCTACCAAGGGGGCTACAAAGCGCTGAAAGTAGCTTTCCTCCACCTGCCGCGGAATCACAATAAACTTTTTGCGCAGAAAAGGCTGCAGCTTGCGGCCGTCTACGTCGTTGCGGAAGCTGTAGAGCACGCCATCCAGCAGCAGCCAGGCCGGCTGAGAGCACACCAGCACAGCATCCTTGAATTGAAAGTCGAGGCGCTGGCCCTGATACTGGATGGTGGGGAAATAATGGGTGTTGTCTTCGTTGCGACGAAAGTGAAACAGTACCGAGGCGCGCTCGGGGGCCAGCTGGATTTCGCGCCAGGTCGGCTCCCCATCCTTGCCCATAATGAACACGCATTTGCCCGCCAGCCGCGCCAGAATCTGGGCCATGCGGTGCTGCACGTACTGGCAGATGCGGTCCTGCAGTGTCTTGTCGCCCTTGTCGGGGTCGTAGATCTTGAAGAAGAAGTCGGCGGTATTGATCTTCTTGGGCCAGAACTCCTTGATAACGGCTTCCTGCTGAATCTGGTCCGTCAGGGCAATGATTTCGAAGTCGGCGGGGTCGAGGCCATCGGCAAACTCGGCGGCGTTTTTGGCCGACACGCTCTGGTGCTGGAGCGTGAGCTGCCCGCGGGCATTGCGCTGCACCACGTACGACTCAAACAGATACCCCAGGAACTCATGCTCCAGTAAGGAGTATACTATTTGAAAAGGCTGCGCCGTGGAGACTTTCATAATAATCGCCTAATGCGGCATCGAAAGTAAGAACAAATGCCATATACCGAATAATATAGCGCAAAGCAAAATTTTTTCTATAAATAGTCATAATTTTCCACACAAAATATTCCACTTCGTGCGTCATTTTGAGCCTGTCAGAAAAACTGTTGCTGGCTGCGGCGCTGTTAGAGATTATCGCGCAAGTCGAGGCGGGAGGCGGCCAGTGCCGGCCGGATAGACACCACAATGGTGATGAACACAATGGCCAGGCCCGTGAGGGCAATATCGGCCGCCTGCATCTTCACGGGGTACGAATCGACTACCGCGGTGGCCATGCCCATCGAAACCAGCCCAAACGTTTGCTGCAACCAGCAGATGGTAACGCCGAGCACCAGACCAGTAATTGCACCTACCTGAGCGACAATAGCGCCTTCGAACAGGAAAATGTTGCGGATGTGGTGGCTGGTGGCACCCATAGCCTGAAGTACGGCTACGTCCTTGCGCTTGTCAATCACCAACATGGAGAGGGAGAAGAAGATATTGAGTGAGGCAATCAGCAGGATAAAGGCGAAGGTGATGAACACGAACATCTTCTCCACCTTGATGGCCTTGAGCAAGCTCACGTGCTGCTCGTCGGAGTTGAAGACTGAGAATTTCGGGCCCAGGGCCTTTTTTACGTCCTCCTGCACCTGGTCGATTTCGCGGCTCTCGCTCACTTTTACTTCTAGGCTGGTACGGCGGTTGCCGTAGTTGAGCAGATTCTGCGCAAAATTAAGGGGCACGAAAATGTAGCTGTCGTCGATCTGCTGCTCAATCAGGAACACGCCGCCGGCCAGAATGGGCTGCTCGTTGAAGGCCGTTTCGGGGTTGAAGGACAGAGTACGCTTGCCTGTATTGCGCGGGTACAGCAGCTGAAGGGGGGAGAGGCGGTTGTCGAGGGCAATGCTGAGCTCGTGCTGCACCCCGGCGCCTACCAGGGCATACTCAGCGCCGTCTTTCACCAAGCGGTGGTCGCCCTGCACCAGGGCCGAGTCGATGTTGCTTTGGGCAAAGAAATTTTCCGAAACGCCCTTCATTTTTACCACCATCTGGCGGTCGTGGTAGCGCAGCAGGGCATTGTCCTCAATAACTTCCGTGACGATGGCCACGCCCGGTACCTGTCGGATACGGTTGAGCAACTGCTCATTTATCTCGAAGGACTTGCCCGCCACTGCCGCAATTTTCAGATCCGGGTCCGATTTGCCGTAGAGGGAGCGGACTAAGTCTTCGAGGCCGTTGAAAACCGACAGCACGATAATCAGGGCCATGGTGCCTACGGCTACCCCCACCATCGAAATGTTGGAGATAATGCTGATGATGTTGCGCTTCTTCTTCGAGAGAAAATAACGCCGGGCAATGAGGAACGGAACGTTCATGCAGGGCGCGGGGAGGCTGAAAAACGGGAGGTGAAGCTGTATACGGATTAACCGGCGCGGCGCATGAAGTCTTCCAGACGCCGGAGCCGTTCTTCGTGGTCCTGAAAGATGGTGGTACGGATGCCGCGCAAATCAGATTTGATGTCGCCCAGGTGGTCGAGTACTGTCCCGGCAAACGCATTGAAGCCGGCTTCGTTGCGGTGGAGGCGGTCCAGAATCTTTTCCTGGGTGCGCTGCATTTGCTCCTGTACCGTGAGCATGCGCTCCTGCACGTCTACCACGGTGCGCAGGACGCTGCTGTGCTTTTGTAATTCCTGACTGTGCTTTTGCAGTTCCAGCAGGATATCCGTAATAATTTCCGAGAAATCGTTCTTGTCGGCCATAGCAAAAGTGGCGGTTGCCTGATAGATGCTCCAAGATACGCCGGCCGCGCCGAAACAGCTACTTCCAGGCCTTCACAATCAGGCCGGTGCCGGAATCGTGAATGCGGGTGGCGTCGAACCAGTTCAAAAGCAGACAGAAGGGAAATACCACGGCGTAGTAGAACGGCAGCAGCAGGAAAAACCAGCGCGACACGCCCAGCAGCTGAATGGGGTACTTCATGCTCAGGCGCCACGAAACCTGGCCCGGCTCGCCGTAGCTGTAGCGGGCCTCAATTCGCTCGAAGCCGGCCGTGCGCAGCTTCTGCTGGATTTCGTGGATGTTATACCCGTCGCGCACGTGCTCTTCGATAAAGCTGGATTCGCCGTCGCCGTGGACGTCGGAGCCGCCCTGGTCGGAGGGGGTTGAAATGAGCAGCATGCCGCCGTCCTTGAGGGAGGCGTGAATGTTGCGGAATACTTCCACGTCTTCCAGAATGTGTTCCATCACGTCAACCGACAAAGCCAGATCGAAGGTGTTGGGCTCCTGATAGAGTACCAGATCCTGCACCGCAAACTGCACGTAGGGCCGCCCGATCTGGCGAAAAAACTGGTTGGAGTCGGCAATCTGCTCTTCCTTCACATCCACGGCCAGAATCTGCCACTTGCGGCTCAGACCCGAAAGCCAGTAGGTGTACTGCCCGTAGCCGGAGCCGGCATCCAGGATGGTGAGGGACTCATCGGTGCGGCCTTTGGCCCACTGGCGCAGCTCGCGGTGGACGTGCCAGGTACGCAGCAGCAGTAAGTCGAGCAGGTGATAAAACACGCGCCGCAGCCAGGGTGTGCGGTTGAATACCTGGCCCAGCGTTTTCTTGATCGGGTCGTAATGCAAGTGAAGAGGTGGTGAAATGGTGAAATGGTGAAATGGTGAGTTGCTTGGCGAAGAGGAGTAGACGCGCGGAACGTCAACTCGCTATTTCACTAGCTCACTAGTTCACTTTTCGTCTTCATCGGAGTAGAGGCGGGGGCGTTTAGGCGGGCTCTGCGGCTCGGAGTCGTCTTCGGAAGGGGGAGACGGGATGCTCAGGCCCCCAAACACTTCGTCCATGCGGGCGGCGTAGGCGGCGCTGTCGTCGAGGAAAAACTGCAGGGCCGGCACCACGCGCACCTGCTGGCGCACGCGCTTGGCCAGGGCCATACGAATAGGCTTTTCGTTGTCGCGCACCTGCTCCAGCAGCTGCTCGCCGCTGCCGGCCAGCAGGGCACTCAGGTACACGCGGGCCGTGCCCAGGTCGGGCGACACGCGAATGGTGCTGATGCCGGGGGCCAGACCCGTAAACAGGTGGGGCACGTCGCGCTGAAACACGGTGGCCAGCTCCTGCTGCAACAAGCTGGCAAATTTCTGTTGTCGTTTGCTTTCCATAAGAACTGGCAAAGATAGGGACTTAGGGAGTTGCGGCGGAACAGGTTTGTTGGCTGGCCGCTGAATCGGGAATGGCCGACACTGCCGGGAGGTCTATCTTTGCTGCGGTTTGGAGTTTGGCTGTAAAAACCAAGCCCCAGGCCCCTAAGCCTCCAAGCCTCTCCATCTCACTTGCTCCAGTTCTTTAAAAGCACCCTGCCGAGCCGGCTGCTGGCGCTGCTCCTGCTGATTCTGGCGCTGCGCCTGCCCTTGCACGCGCTGGGAATTCCGCTCACGCCCGCCGAGCTGCACGCCCTGCTGGTAGGCGAGCGGGTGCACGCCGGCGCGCTGCCTTACCGCGACCTGTACGACAGCACCGCCCCGCTGGTCGCCTGGTTTCTGGGCGGGCTCGACGCTGTGGCGGCCCGGCCGCTGTGGCTGTACCGCATCCTGGCCCTAACGGCGCTGGTAGCGCAGGCCCTGCGCTTCAACTTCGTGCTCAACCATAGCGGCGTACACCCCGAGCGGGGCTACGTGGCGGCCCTGACGTACCTGCTGCTTGCCAGCATCACTACTGATCTGGATACGCTGTCGCCGCTGCTGCTGGGGCAAACCAGCATCGTATTCGCGCTGAGTGCCCTGCTGCCCACGCTGCGGGAGGGCTACGACAACCGGCGCTTGTTCCGGGCAGGCTTTCTGATTGGGCTGGGGGCCCTGTCGTTTCTGCCGCTGGCGCTGTTTCTGGTAGTGGCGCTGTTTGCCGTTATTATCTTCGCGGCCAACTCCTTTCGCAGCTTTTTGCTGCTGGTGTGCGGCTTCCTGTTTCCGTACGCGGCGGTGGCTACGCTCTACCTCTACGCCGACGCGCTGCCCAGCTTCAGCGAGTTTCATCTGAAGCCGATGCTGCAGGGGCTGGCGGCGGCGCAGGATGGCCTCCCGCGGGCTCTGCAGCTGCAGCTGCTGGTAGTGCCCGGTATCGTGCTGGTGCTGGCGCTAGCCCGCACGTTTACCACTTCGCTGGGACTGGTGTTTCAGGCCAAGTTTATGCAGCTGATGCTGGTGTGGCTGGTGCAGGTCGTGGGGCTGCTGCTGCTCACGCGGGGCACCGCACCCGGCTCGTTGGTGCTGCTGCTGCCGCCGCTGGCGTATTTCAGCTTGTTTCTGTGGCAGAAATCTGCGCGCAGCTGGGTACCGGGGCTGCTGATGCTGATGCTGCTGGCCGTAGTGGAAGTGGTGCGCTACCGGGGCGTGCTGCAGCTGGACCACATGCTGCCGTTGCCGCTCGAAGAAAATTACGCCGTGCGCCCCAATCCCGTGTATGCGGAGCTGGAGCAGCAGCGCCTGCTCGTACTCGGCCCCGACCGGCGCCCTTACCTGCACAACCAGCTGGCCACGCCTTACCTCGACTGGCAGCTGGCGCAGGTAGATTTCGGGCACCTCAACCAGTATGCGGCCGTGTTCCGGCTGGCGCGCAACATCGGCCCGCAGCCGCCTACTTATATCATCGACCAGGCTCGCCTGATGCCCGAGCTGCAATACAAAGTCCCGGCCGTGTTCGGGCGCTACCAGCGCACCGCCACGCCGGGACTGTATGAGTTAAAGTAAATAAATGGTTGTCTTGTTAACTGGTTACAGGGTTGTTAGTTGAAGCAACTATCCAACCATTAAACAAGCCAACCAGCATAACGAGTTAACAATTAATCTTATCCACGCGGGTTTGGTGGCGTCCGCCCTCGAAGTTGGTTTCCAGGAACTGCGTTACGATGGCGCGGGCGGCTTCCTCGCTCACGAAGCGGGCCGGCAGGCAGATGACGTTGGCGTTGTTGTGCTGTCGCGCCAGTGAGGCCAGCTCCGGTTCCCAGGCAATTGCCGCCCGAATGCCCGCGTGCTTGTTGGCCGTGATGCACACCCCATTGGCCGAGCCGCATACCAGAATTCCCTGCTCAAACTCGCCGCCGGTAATGGCCGAAGCCAGCGGATGCACATAGTCGGGGTAGTCCACTGAGTCGGGAGAGTGGGTGCCGAAGTCGCGTACCGCGTAGCCTTGCTCCACAAGCCAGGTTTTCAACATCTCCTTGTAAGCAAAGCCGGCATGGTCGGCCCCAATGGCGAGGGTTTTCATTTTCGAATGAGCTAATGTGTGGGAATGTGGGAATGTGCTAATGTGAAGAATGTGCTGAGGTGCTAATAAGAGAGAATGGACTGACGAAGAACGACAATCAGCAAATTCAACCACTTTTCTCACATTAGCACATTCCCCACATCAGCACATTAACTGACTCCCTGATTCTGAGCCAGCTGCTCGTTGAGGCGCCGGGTGCTATTGCGGCGCACCACGCGGGCAATGTGAATACTGACTTCGTAGAGCAGAATGATGGGGATGGTGACGATAATCTGGGCCGAAACATCGGGTGGAGTGATGACGGCAGCCACTACCAGAATAACCACAATGGCGTGCTTACGGTACACGCGCATGATTTCGTGGGTAATCAGCCCGGCTTTGGCCAGGAAGAACACTATCATGGGCAGCTCAAACACAAAGGCGCACGAGAGAGACATGGTGGTGAGCGTACTGATGTAGCTCTGCAGGTCAATCTGGTTTTCGATGGTGGCGTCGAGCTGGTAAGACGCCAGAAAGTTGATGCTGAGCGGAGCCGCCACGAAGTAGCCGAACAATAGCCCCAGAATAAACAGTACCGACACAAAGAACACCGCCCCCCGCGAGTTGGCCTGCTCATGCGGGTAAAGCCCTGGCCGGATAAAGCGCCACAGTTCCCAGAACGTATAGGGGAAGCCCAGCGCAAGCCCCACCACAAACGAGGTGCTGATATGCATGGTCAGCTGCCCGCTCATCTGGCGATTTTGCAGGTCAAAGGTGGGCTTATCCATGTGCAGGGCAGTAGCCCCCAGCCACTCACCTACCTGGTTGAAGGTGCGGTAGGTCCAGAAGTCGGCGCGCGAAGGCCCCAGAATCAGGTCATGAAACAGGAAGTCCTTCGCCAGAAACGCCGCAATGGTAAAGACGACCACCGCAATAGCCGCCCGGATAATGTGCCAGCGCAGGGCCTCCAGGTGGTCGATGAAAGACATTTCCTGCTGGGTGCCCGGCTGGGATGATTCAGTATTCAAAGGAAGAGGTAAAATGGTGAGATGGTGAAGAGGGAGTTGCCGTTCAGACAAATTCCGGTGGACAAACAAACGAGAAACCCCGGCAACGGGATGTTGGCTGCCGGAGGGCGGCTGCGAAACTCACCACTTCACCGCCTCACCATCTCACGGTTAAGCAAACAGCGGATACTGCTGCATCCACTCGTTTACCTGGCCCCGCACGCGCAGCAGGTGTGCCTCGTCGGCGTGGTGCATCAGTACGTCGTCGATAAACTCCACGATGCGCGTCATATCGGCTTCCTTCAGGCCCCGCGTCGTTACGGCAGCCGAGCCGATGCGCATGCCGCTGGTCACGAAGGGCGACTTATCGTCGAAAGGCACCATGTTTTTGTTGATGGTGATGTCGGCCTTGATGAGCGTGTTTTCGGCCAGCTTGCCGGTGAGGCCTTTGCTGCGCAGGTCGATGAGCATGAGGTGGTTGTCGGTGCCGCCCGAAATGATGCTGTAGCCGCGGTCCGTGAAGCCTTTGGCCAGCGCCTGGGCGTTGCGGATAATCTGCTGGGTATAATCCGTGTAAGCATCACTCAGGGCTTCGCCAAACGCTACGGCCTTAGCCCCGATAACGTGCTCCAGCGGCCCGCCCTGGGTGCCGGGGAATACGCCTGAGTCCAGCAGCGCCGACATCATCCGCAGCTCGCCTTTGGGGGTTTTCAGCCCGAAAGGGTTTTCAAAGTCCCGGCCCAGCATGATGAGGCCGCCGCGCGGGCCGCGCAGGGTTTTGTGCGTGGTGGTGGTTACAATATGGCAGTGCTCGAAGGGGTTGTTGAGCAAGCCTTTGGCAATCAGGCCCGAGGGGTGCGAAATATCGGCCAGCAGCAGGGCACCCACTTCGTCGGCGGCTTCGCGCAGGGCTTTGTAGTCCCAGTCGCGGGAGTAAGCCGAGGCCCCGCAGATGATGAGCTTGGGCTGCTCGCGGCGGGCGGTTTCTTTTACCTTCTGCCAGTCGATAAGGCCGGTTTCGGGCTCCACCCCGTAGAATGACGGCTGGTAGAGCTTGCCCGAAAAGTTGACGGGCGAGCCGTGGGTAAGGTGGCCGCCGTGCGAAAGGTCGAAGCCCAGAATTTTGTCGCCGGGGTTCAGTACGGCCAGCATTACGGCGGCGTTGGCCTGGGCGCCGGAGTGCGGCTGCACGTTCACCCATTCTACCCCAAACAGCTCTTTGGCCCGGTCGATAGCCAACTGCTCAATCTGGTCAACAATTTCGCAGCCACCGTAGTAGCGCTTGCCGGGTAGTCCCTCGGCGTATTTATTGGTCAGGATGGAGCCCTGAGCCCGCATCACCTGCTCCGAGACATAGTTTTCGGAGGCAATGAGTTCAATACCGTGCGTCTGGCGCTCTTTTTCCTGACGAATAAGATCGAACACAGCAGTGTCCTGAGCAAGTGCGGGGGCTTTGGTTTCCATATCGCCAAAGGTAAGGCGGGGCCCGGGAACTGCCAACCTTCTAAAACAAGCAAACCCGCCCGGAAAACCAGACGGGTTTGCTTTTTCCTATTGCTTCAGGCCTGGTGCCTAGTGCTTAGACTCTATCTGGGTGCATCCCAAACACAAAGCACCGGGCGAGAAGCACTGAATCCAAGAACCAGAATCCAAATCTACCGGCGTACTACGCGCTGGCGCAGCACTTGGCCGTTCAGCGTGGCTTCCAGCACATAGGTGCCGGCGGCGCACGCTGGGGCGGCAGTCAGCTGGTTGGTGCCGGGCTGCAGGGCGCGGGTAGCGGTCCATACGGTGCGGCCCAGGCCATCTACCAGGCGCAGCACGGCGGTAGCGGCCAGCGGCGAGGACAGGCGCAGCTCCAGGTCCCCGGCGAAGGGGTTGGGGTAAGCGGCCAGCGTCAGGCTGGCCGGGCCAAACGCGAGGC
The DNA here is from genome assembly GCF_024700075.1 of Hymenobacter sp. J193. Taxonomy (NCBI): domain Bacteria; kingdom Pseudomonadati; phylum Bacteroidota; class Cytophagia; order Cytophagales; family Hymenobacteraceae; genus Hymenobacter; species Hymenobacter sp. J193. Next base: position 1,614,928 of record NZ_JAJONE010000001.1, on the reverse strand, counting down.
TGCGGGCCTCGGTGTGGGTGATGCGGCCGTTGGTATCTTCCTGGCGCAGGCGGTAGTAGCGCACGCCGGTTTTTTGCTTTTCGGTATCCACGAAGCGGTACTGCTGCCCGCGGCCGGCGGCCGGCACAAAGCCCAGCGTGCGGAACGTCCGTCCATCCGCCGACACCTCCACCCCGAAGCCATGATTGTCGATTTCCGTGGCGGTAGACCAGGATACTACCGCGTTGCCCCCATCGGCGCGGGCCGAGAAGGCCGTGAGGGTGACTGGCAGCGGCTTGTCGAAAACACCCAGCGTCCAGCGGCCCAGGCTCGTTACCTTGTCCAGCTCGGCCATGTTCGTCGTGCTGTTGCTTATGCCTTCGGCAGTCCAGTCGCCCCCGTTGTTGGTAGACTGCAGGAATTCCAGCTTGCTCATATTCAGCGTGCCGATTTCGTGCGGCAGGTATTTGATAACCATGGAGGCCGTCAGACCGCTGGCTACATCGGCATTCACATCGAAGTACCGCTGGATCTGGCCGGATACAGCGGTGCCCGTAGTGCGCACTACCGTCATAAAGCCTGGCAGCACGGAGCCGAACTGGGGCGTAAATACCAGGCCAATGTTGCCAAAGTCTTCGGCTTTCCCGGCTTCCGGCTCCCGGCCCGAGGCTTCTACTTTCCCCAGGATGTAGCTGGCATCGGTTTCCACTACGTTGGCCAGCGGCCCTACGCTAATGAGGAAAGCACCAGTGTTGAGAATACCCTGCGTCATCTGAATACCGTTGTACACCGTCATATTGCCCGTAAGGGTTTTGGTGCCGGTACCGTTTACTTCCAGGTTGAAGTAAGTACCGCCGCTTACTTTCTGGTCGCGGCTGCCGGTAAGCTTTACGGCGCCGGTGGTGCAGTTGAAGATGTTGCGGTTGGTCATGTCGCCCTTCACTTCTAGGTCACCCTGGGTTTGGGCGAAGGTGCCGTTGTTGGTGAAGTTGCCTTCCACCAGCATGTTGCCGCCGGTGTGGTTGAGGATGCCGCTGTTCGTTAGGTTATTAAGTACGTGCAGCGTGCCGCGCTCCACGGCCATAATCTGGCCGCTGCTCACCGCAAAGTCGCTCAGCACCACGTTACCCCGGCTGATCAGGCTGTTCACGCCCTTTGTACCGCTGTTGGCCAGGCCGGAAATTACGTTGGCGGTCAGCTCCACCCGGCCGCCTTCTACAAGAATAGCCGTCAGTGACTGCTCGGTGTTCTGGCGGCTCAGCGTGATGTTGCGAATGGTGTTGTTGCTGAGTACGTTGGCCGCAGCACCCGTGCCCGAGCCGCAGCTCACCACAATAGCCTGGAAGTCGTTGATGCCGGTGTTGTCCCAGATGCCGGTAGCGGTAGCCGTGCGCCCGCCAATGGTGTTCAAGGTGATGCTATTGCCATCGGAAGCCGCGCCGGGCTGAAAATCGATGGCGCGCTGGGCCGAAGTTGGCGTCGCCGACAGGTTGTAGTAGAAGCTGTTTTCGGTAATAGTCCAGTTCCCGCCGTTGCCAGCCTGTACGGCCAGGCCGGTGCCCGTGAAATTGAGCAACTCATTTTTGCGGATGGTTATCTGCTCGTTGAGCGTGCCGGCTGTGGCGTTGGCCGCGTAAATGAGGTTTACGGGCGCGCTGCCCGTGGGCACGTTGCCAATCTGGTTACCGATGAGGTGCAGCTCCTTGTGGCCCGAAGTAGTGCCGGAGCCAATCACTACAACTCCGCTCAAGCTGCTGGCGTTGCTGCCCTGGATAATAAGGTCCCGGACGGTAATAGCCTGCGCATCATGGGCAAACTGCAGCGTGGGGCGGGCCGCGTCGGGCTGGCGCAGGGTGAGGGCGCGGGCCGTGGTGCCGTTGTGGCCATCCACTGTCACATTTGCAGCCCCATCTTCCAGCGCCAGCGTGCCTTCCCACACCACGGTGCTACCTGCTGCGGGCTTGATAGTGAGCGGCGCACCGGCCGGGAAAGCCTGCGTGATGGTTACGTCCTCGGTAAAGGTGCCGTCCAGCAGCTGCAACTCGTAAGCCTCTGCACCCGAGGTGTTCCGTAGCGCTTCGTTGATGGTGGCAAACTCTCCGCCCGACCCCACGGTGCGTACTATTATGCCCTGGGCACGCCCCGTGCGGGCCAGCAGCAACAGCAGGAGCAGGCCCGCCAACAAAGCCCAGCGGGTGGCGGGCAGCCGACGGGCCGGCCGCCGGCCGTAGAAAGTGCGCGAGGAAAACTGTTTCATGGTTGAAATGAAAAAGGGTGAAAACAGAAGGGAAGCCCAACAGTAGCGGCAATACCTGGCCGGGAAGCGCCTATAGGCGCTTCAACTGCTCGAATACAACGGTTTAGCTGCATGGGCCTGGACCAGAAATCGGACGGTCAGGAGCAAAAAAGCAGCAGGAAGTGAAAGACCAACACCACAACACTCGCCCGGCAATCATCTTATACTACTTCACCTGGCGAATGTGACTTAACAAATATAGCTACCCTTTGAAGCAAGTCAATGCCTGGGCGGGCTGGCACTAAGGGCTTGTAGGCGCTAGGGGTTTAGATGTTTATATTATATTTTCAAATGAATGATTTTCAATGTATTGAATAGAATAAGGTGTGCATGGGCTGCATTCCAAACGCTGGTTTGAGCTTCAATTTTCTTGAAATATTCTAAGCGGCACCAAGAATATGAATTGTAAAAATTCTAATTGGGTCTTTTATACTCATGTCACAAACAGTGGCAAATCCTCCTTGATTCCAGTGCCTTAAGCACTTGCAACAAGGCGCTAGAAGAGGCTAGCTCGGCCGGCGCGCAATGGGGTAGGGCAGCTCGCAGTTAGGCACAAGGTGCAGCGTGAACGTGTCTAGGTTCAGCACGCTGAGTTGGGCCAATTCGGGGTTATGGCGATACACGCAGCCGGTATCCAGTTTCAGCACCTGGGCGTGCGTATTGGCCAGGTGCTGCGCTTCTGCGGTGGGCGTGGGCACGTGGCCATGCACGAGGCGCTTGCCCTGCAACCGTGAGGCATCGAAGGTAAACTGCTTGATGTTCATCATGCTCTGATAGTCCCGCCGCATCTGCTCCGGCGCCTGGCGGAAATCAAAGCCGGCGTGTACCAGCACAAAGTCGGGCAGGTCGAACTCGTAGGGGAGGGCATCGAGCCAGCGCAGGTAAGGCGCCGGGATATCGGTGGCCTGCGCCACGCCGAAGCTGCGCAACGTCAGCTCCCGGTCGGCGGCCGAGGCCCACAGGGCAGCCGTGCGGCCGTGAGCGGCATCAAGCAATTCCTGGTCGTGGTTGCCGCGCAGGCAGTGGACGGCCATACCCAAGGCCTGCAGCTGCATCAGGTAGTCCAGCACGCCGCAGCTGTCGGGGCCCTTGTTCACGTAGTCGCCCAGCACGTACAGCTCGTCGCGGGGCGAAAACCGGATTACTTCCTCCAGCGCGCGGCGCAACGTGCGCAGGCAGCCGTGCAGGTCGGTGGTCACAAAACGGGCCATAAACAGCAAACGAAATTGGTGAGTAAAACAAAAAGGCACCTCCCGCTTGCGCGAGAGGTGCCTGGCTATACGGCGCTACAAATTAGTTGTAGGCAGGTTTGTCGAGTTCGGGTTTGTCGAGGTTGCGGTTCGGATGGCGCTGGGGCGCATCGGTTGCTTCCTGTTCCAGCCGTTCCTCCTGCTCGGGGTCGTACTGGTTTACGGGCAATGACTCGGCTTTGGGCTGACCGGCGCCGGTAGGGTTGCCGTGGTTTTCCTTCGACTGCTGGTTGGTGTTATTGCTTTTGTAAGGCATGGCAGAAGTTGGGTTAACGTGGAAAAAAGCCGGCGCCTCGCCTGTAAACAAGTAGGGCGCCGGCGAAAAAGCTACTGGTCGATGGCCGTATCGGAGGCGTTCGGGTCGGTGAGGTCGGCGTTGGTGCCCTGGCGGGCCAGCTCGGAGTTATCAATGGCCCGAGGCTCCATCTGGCCCAGGCCCACGCGCGAGTTGGGGTTCTGCATTTCGTCGCGGCCAGGGCGGGTATCATCCAGGTCCAGCTCGTCGGCCGGCCGGCGCGAGGTCAGCTCGGGGTCTTCGTCTTCGGGCAGATCCTGGTTGGGTCGGTCCGGGCGGCCTTCATCGGTGGTGCGGATATTATCCTTGGGGTGCTGCAGGTCGTCGGTGTTTTCGTTCACCGAAACGGCCGTAATACCTGAGCCGCTGTCGGTGCCGAATCCTTCTTTCCCGTCGCGGTTGCCAAAGCCCCCGCGGGCGTCTTCATTCTTGGGTGGGTTGGCGCCAGGAATGATGTGTCCGGCTTCTAGTTCCTGGTCGGTGGTATCGTCGTTGATGACGCGCACGGGGCGGTTGTTGGGGTCGATGGCCATAGGAAGTTCGTCGTTGGAATGGGAAAGGTATCTGCCTAGGGTGTACTGCCGTTTGCGGATTTAGGTTTAGGTTTGGCCACGAGCCGACCACCACAAAATCCCGGCTTCTATATCGGCTATGGCTTCTGCTGCAACTCCCGAAATCCGTTCCGTTGAGCAGTTGCTCGCGCAGCTAGCGGCCGGCTATTCAGTCAAATACCTGTACTTCTGGGGGCATACGGCCAAGCCCGGAGCCACCGTCGGCAAAGAGTGCTTCAGCCAGTGGTACCCGGCGCCTTTCACCCTGGCCAGCGAAACGTACGCCACCACCGAGCATTATATGATGGCCGAGAAAGCGCGCCTGTTCGACGATGAGCCCACGCGCCAGGCCATTCTGGGTTCCCGGCATCCGCAGGAAGCCAAAAAGCTGGGCCGCCAAATCAAAAACTTCGACGAAGCCCGGTGGAATGCGGCCCGCTTTGGTATCGTCGTGACGGGCAACGAAGCCAAGTTCGGGCAGCATCCAGCCTTGCAGGATTTTCTGCTGGGTACCGCCCCACGGGTTCTGGTAGAAGCCAGCCCGGTGGACGCCATCTGGGGAATCGGGCTGGCGCAGGACGACCCCAAGGCAGCCGATCCGGCGCAGTGGGCAGGCCTCAACCTGCTCGGGTTTGCCCTGATGGAGGTTCGGATGCGGCTTAGCGCATAATCTTGCCCCGCAGGTCCCAGTGGCTCGATTTCACCGCCAGGCTGCCTGGCTCCCGCTTGATGGTGCGCGTGTACCGCTCACCCGCAATGGCGCCATCGGGGCGGCGCTTGCCAAAGAACAGCGTTACCGGTTCGCCGTGCTCATTGGTAATAAAGGTGATGTCGTAGCCCTTGAATACGTCATCCACGCGCGACGACGGCTCGTAGATTTTACTTAGCTTCTGGTCTAGCAGGCGGTGCAATGGCATGGCTTGGAGGGCAAATGGTGAGGCGAATTTCTACGCAGCCCGTTGCGTTTGGATAAGGCCGGGCTTACGTTGCGGCTTAATACCTTCCAACCTGCCTTCCCGCCCATGTGGACTGAACTCGACAACGCCCTTACCTGCACGTTCCGCTTCAAGGACTTTCAAACCGCCTTCAGCTTCATGACCGACGTGGCCGAGGAGGCCGAGTTTCAGGGGCATCATCCGTGGTGGAGCAACGAGTACCAAGTGGTTTCCTTTCGCCTGTGCACCCACGATGCCGGCCGCACCATCACCGAGAAGGACCGGCAGCTCGCGGCGGCTATTGATACGCTGGCGGTGGCTTATAAAGGTGAAGCGCTGGCGGGCGCGGAGGTGGTCTAGCCAAGGCGCCGGGTTATCCGTTTTTATCCGTTCCTGCATCCGTCATCATCTGTGGTCTACCTTTGCGGCTTATGGCTGAAACTCCTGCGCCCACCTTGCTCTACCTCGTGCCCACGCCCATCGGCAACCTGGAGGATATTACCCTGCGGGCCATCCGGGTGCTGGGCGAGGTAGACACCGTGCTGGCCGAAGATACCCGCACCAGCGGCCGGCTCCTCCAGCATCTGGGGTTCAAAAAGCCCATGCTCAGCTACCATCTGCACAACGAGCACCAGCAGGTGCAGCGCCTGCTGGAACGGCTGGAGCGCGGCGAAACCATGGCCCTGGTATCCGACGCGGGCACGCCCGGCATTTCTGACCCCGGCTTTCTGCTGGTGCGTGAGTGCCTGGCCCGGGGCCTGAAAGTGGAGTGCCTGCCCGGCGCTACGGCCCTGGTGCCGGCTCTGCTGAAATCGGGGTTTGGGGCCGAGCGGTTTACGTTTGAGGGCTTTCTGCCGGTGAAGAAAGGCCGGCAGACCCGTCTGCGCGAGCTGATACCGGAAACCCGGACTATGATTTTCTACGAGTCGCCGCACCGCATTGTGAAGACGCTGGAGCAGCTGGCCGAGGTGCTGGGGCCCGAGCGGCCCGCATCGGTGAGCCGGGAGCTAACCAAGCTGTTCGAGGAAACCGTGACCCTTCCCCTGGCCGAGCTGGCGGCCAACTTTTCCGCCCGGCCCGCCATCAAAGGCGAAATTGTGCTGGTGGTGCAGGGCCGCAAAGAAGAACGCAGTAAAGAAACCCATCGTGCCGACGACTAACTCGAACCCAAGAACTTCTTCCACCGCAATGCCTTCCCGCAAGCTGGCGCTGGGCGTACCGCTTGGGCTGGCCTGGCTGGGGGGCTTTCTGCTATGGGCCGGCTGGCCGGTGAATCCGGCGCCGCTGGCCGCCCTGCTGCTGGTTGGCTGGGTGCCGTATCTGCGGCTGGAGCAACTGCTCACGGAACGCGGGGCCAGCGGCTGGAAAGTGTGGCGCTATTCCTACCTGCTGCTGCTGCTCTGGAATCTGTTTACCACCTACTGGGTGAGCTACAGCACCCTGGGCGGCGGCATCGCGGCCGTGGTCTGCAATGCCCTGATGATGAGCGCGCCGCTGATGGCGTTCTACCACACCAAAAAACGACTGGGCGCTACGCTGGGCTACCTTTCGCTCCCGATATACTGGATAGCCTTCGAGCAATTGCACCTGCACTGGTTTCTGACTTGGCCCTGGCTCACACTCGGCAACGGCTTTGCGCAGGCCAACCAGTGGGTGCAGTGGTATGAGTACACTGGCTTTCTGGGCGGCTCCGTGTGGATATGGCTGGTAAATATCCTGGTGTTTGGGGCGTGGTTTGGCTGGCAACGGCGGCGGGCTGAAGTCGTGGCCTCAGGTAAGTTGAAGTTGCGTTGGCTGTGGCCGGTTTTAGCAGTTTTGCTGCCTGTCGGTGCGTCCTACCTCATCGGCAGCAGCTACCAGGAAAAGGGGGCCACGGCCGAGGTGTTGGTGGTGCAGCCCAACGTGGACCCGTTCAACGAGAAGTTTGAGGGCGGCAGCAAGTTTATTTCCTTTGATGAGCAGCTCACGCGCCTGCTCACGCTCACCGAGCAGAACCTGACGCCCCAGACCCAGCTGGTGCTCTGGCCCGAAACCTCCCTCGACGAAATCTACTTCGAGGACTCTTTCGACAGTAACCTCAAGATCCAACGCATCCGGCAATGGCTGGGGCAGCACCCCAACGTGGAGCTCATTACGGGCCTTACGAGCGTGGGCCGCTACCCTTCCAAGGAAAAAGCCAGCCCCACCGCCCGTTTCCGCCAGGATATGGGCTACTACGACATTTTCAACACGGCCGTGCACCTGCCGGGCGCCTCGGGCGTACCGGAGTTCTACCATAAGTCGCGGCTGGTGCCGGGCGTGGAGGGCGTGCCGCCGTGGCTGTCGGCCTTCGTCATTGACCTCGGCGGCACGGCCGGGGGGCTGGGCTCCCAGCCCGAGCGCACGGTGTACCAGATGCGCCCCCCGGCACTGCGCGTGGGCCCGGTTATCTGCTACGAGTCCATCTACGGCGACTTTGTGCGCGACTACATCCGCAACGGGGCCACGCTCATCGGCATCATCACCAACGACGGCTGGTGGTCCGACTCGCCCGGCCACCAGCAGCATTTGCAGTACGCCACCCTGCGCGCTATCGAAACCCGCCGCGACATAGCCCGCTCCGCCAACACCGGCATTTCGGGCTTCATCAATCAAAAAGGCGAAATCACCCAGCGCACCGCGTGGTGGCAGCAGGCCGTAAGCCGCGCTACCGTGCGCCTCAACACCGAGCAAACCTTCTACGTGCGCTATGGTGAGCTGATTGGCCCGGCCTGCCAAGTGCTGGCGGTGCTGCTGCTGGCGTGGGTAGTGGTGAGGAGATTCATGCAGCCGAAAGTGACCGGATGAGAAAAGGCGCCCTCGTTCCCGCACCTATGACGGAAGTAGTGCGCCTGATGATTCATGACGATGCAGAAAGCGGCGTTTACCTTTTTGCATATAACACGCTCAAAGATGCGTCGTCTGTTTCAGATGAATGGTTCGAGACAGTTGCTATGGCTGAAGAAGCAGCCGAAGAGAAATATAAAGTTGCCTCCAACTCTTGGAATCCATTACCTGATTTACACGAGCATTGTCAGAGTGATTGGATTGAGCCAGTACGCGTAAAAGGCCGCGTAGAAGGCCAGCCGCAATGGGGGCACTTCGAAAAGCTTGTGAACAATAAATGGGTAGATCTTTTGCCCACTAAACCCTAATGATGGACTTCATTCAACTCAGTCTCGAAACTGCCGAGGTAGCCCGCCGGGCCGGCCAGTTTATTCGCCAGGAAGCGGCGGGCTTCGACCGTAGCCGCGTGCAGCACAAGGGCCTGCACGATATGGTGTCGTACGTGGACCAGGAAGCCGAAAAGCTGCTGGTGGCCGGGCTGCGGGAGCTGCTGCCGCAGGCAGGCTTCATCACGGAGGAAGGCACCGCCGGCGCCCCCAGCCGGGCCGAGGAGTTCACCTGGATTATCGACCCGCTCGACGGTACCACCAACTTCATTCACGGCCTGCCCTGCTATTCCGTGAGCGTGGCTTTAATGCAGGGCAGCGAGCTGGTGGTTGGGGTGGTTTATGAGGTAAACCAGGACGAATGCTTCCGGGCCGTGCGCGGGGGCGGAGCGTTCTGCAACGAGAAGCGTATCCACGTTTCCGAAACCGCCGAGCTGAACCACTCCCTGGTAGCCACGGGCTTCCCCTACAGCAACTTCCACCGGGTAGACACTTATCTGGCCATCCTCAAGGATTTTATGGGCGCTACCAACGGCATCCGCCGCGTGGGCTCGGCGGCCGTGGACCTGGCCTGGGTGGCCGCCGGGCGCTTTGAGGGCTACTTCGAGTTCAACATCAACTCCTACGACGTGGCGGCCGGTATTCTGCTGGTGCGCGAGGCCGGCGGGCACGTTACCCAGTTTCTGCACGACGGCGACCCGGTTTTCGGCCGCGAAGTGCTGGCTTCCAACCGGGCCGTGCACGACCAGATGCAGCAGATTATGCAGCAGCACTGGTCGTAGCCGGTGTGCTACTATCGTGTCATCCTGAGCGAAGCGAAGGACCTGCCTCTGATAACTGACTAAGCTTGTGCAACGCTTCTGTTCCTCAGACTGAGCTTCCGAACGTTGAACGGCCAACAGCACCGAGAAAAGGCAGGTCCTTCGCCAGCGCAGAAAACACTTCAAACCAAAAACTAAAACCCGCCGCCGGGAGTTATCCGACCATCATGTGGCTCCAATACCTCATCATCGCGCTACTCTTCGTGGGTGCGGCCTTCTACGTTGGCCGGATTTTCTGGCGCGCCTTCTTCACGAAAAGCGCGGCGGGCTGCGCCAAGGGCTGCGGGGCCTGCTCCACTATTGATGTAGACCGGCTGCAGCGCACCATCGAAGCCGCTGCGGCCCGGCAGCCAACGGCCTAGCCGTTAACTCCACTTTAATTTCAGACAACCTGCCCCCGTCCCGGCCTCGTATAGCCGGGGCGGGGGCTCGTCTTTTCAGCGCCCCGCTTCCCACCGACTCTCTCCCACATCCAACTCTCCCTTCGCCATGCAAGACAAAGAAGAAGAACGCTCCCTCATCAACGTCGAGAAAAAACTTTCCTCGGATGGCTACACGCAGGACTTTCAGGTAAGAGGTGGGCGCCTCTGCACCATCGGCTCCGACTCCAACAAAACCTACGGGCCGGAGGATGTGACCATCGTGGATTTTTACCGCTTTGAGGGCGAGTCGGACCCCGATGATATGTCGATTCTGTACGCGCTGGAAACCAACGACGGCGTGCGCGGTACCATCTCCTCGGCCTACGGCACCTATGGCGACTCCGACTCGCTCGATTTCCTGAAGCAGGTAGAAGACCTCGGCAAAAACCTGCATAAACACCACAAATAGACTTTACTGTCGTCTTTTCGGTGCCCGGCGTGCGGCGCGACCAAGGGGTTGCGCCGCACGCTGCTGTTTCTGGCCTATTCAACCTCGACTATGCCCACCATGCTGCCCACCCATCCGCTCACTTCTGCTGCCGATCTGGACCCGTTGCTGGAGGCCATCGGCGACGCCCGCATCGTGCTGCTGGGCGAGGCTTCGCACGGTACCTCCGAGTACTATACCTGGCGCACCGCCATCAGCAAGCGGCTTATTCAGGAAAAAGGCTTCCGCTTCCTAGCCGTGGAAGGCGACTGGCCCGACTGCTTCGAGGTGAATGCCGCTATCAAGCAGGATACCGTCAGCTACGGTACCCCAGCCAAGTTGCTGCAGACGTTTAACCGGTGGCCTACCTGGATGTGGGGTAACTGGGAAATTGCGGCCCTGGTGGAGTGGCTGCACCAACACAATCGCCAGCAGCCCCTAGAGCAGCGCGTGGGCTTCTATGGCCTCGATGTGTACAGCCTCTGGGAGTCGTTGCAGGAGATTCTGCACTACGTGGAAAAGCAGGGCGACGGGGCCGTTCAGGCTGCGCACAAGGCATTTCAGTGCTTCGAGCCCTTCGGCAACGACCCGCAGGAGTACGCCCAGGCCGTGGCCTACGTGTCGCAGGACTGCGAGGACGAAGTGACGGACATGCTGCAAGCCCTGCGGCAGCAGGTAGCCAGTCAGCACCCACAGGGTCTGCCCGAGCGGGAGCAGCAGTTCAACGCCGAGCAGAATGCCCTGGTGGCCGTAAACGCGGAGCGGTACTACCGGGCCATGATTCAGGGCGGCTCGGCTTCCTGGAACGTGCGCGACCAGCACATGATGGAAACCCTGATGCGCCTGCTCAACCTGCACGGCCCCGACAGCAAGACAATCATCTGGGAGCATAACACCCATATCGGCGATGCCCGCTACACCGATATGCCCCGCGACGGGTCGGTAAACGTAGGCCAGCTGGCCCGCGAAGCCTACGGCCGCAACCAGGTGTTTGCTGTGGGCTTTGACTCCTACCAGGGCACGGTGGTAGCCAGTAAAAAGTGGGGCGCCACGCCGGAAAAGATGACCGTGCCGGAAGCTACCCGCGGCTCCTGGGAGCATATGCTTCATCAGCAGCTGGGGGGCAGAATGCGCTGCTGCTCTCGGAAGAGCTGCGCAACGTTGCGGCGCTGCGCAAACCCATCGGGCACCGGGCCATTGGCGTAGTGTACCGGCCGGAGTTCGAGCGTTTCGGCAACTACGTGCCTTCCATTATCCCGGAGCGGTACGATGCTTTCCTCTTCATCGACCAGACCCAGGCCCTCCACGCCCTGCCCACCCACCCCGATGAGCATACCCCGCCCAATATGTATCCGTGGGGAGAGTAGTGTTTAATGTGCTGCGCTTCGCTAATGTGGAGAAATGTGCTGATGTGCTAATGCTTCAATTGTCGCGAGCGAAGCGAAGCAATCCGTCCTGAGCAATGCACTGAGCTTTATTCAGTGAAAAGCCCTTTCCTGCGCGAACGGGAAAGGGCTTTCTGGTAAAAGAACGTGAAGTACGTTTCAGAGGACGGATTGCTTCACTTCGCTCGCAATGACACTCATTAGCACATTGCCCACATTCTCCACATTAGCGAAGCGCAGCACATTAAGAAATCACCCCCACACCTTGGTGCCCTCAGTGCAGTTGCGGCACATGTCTATCTGGTCGCGGCCTTTGAGGAGGGAGGCGCGGAACTGGCGGTATTTAGGGCCGTGCCAGAGTTGGCGGAAGGTCTGCGTTTTCAGGTCGCCGAGGCGGTATTCAGCGTCTTTATCGAAGCAGCAGGGCACCACCAGCCCGTCCCAGGTGACCACGCACGAGTGCCACATCTTCCAGCAGTGGTTGAGCAGGCGGTTTTTGATGCTCCAGGTACCGTCCTGGTTGTTTTCGTAGCGGGAGTAGTAGTCGATGGTCGGAATCAGCGGGGAGCCTTGCTGGTAGTCGTAAATCTGGGCGGTTTTAAACCACACGTCATCCACGCCCAGCTCCCGGGCCAGCTGCTTCGCCTCGGCCATCTGGTGCTCGTTGGGGCGCACCACCAGAAACTGAAACACCACCCGCGGCGTCTGCGACTTCAGCTCCCGCCGCCACTTAATTAGGTTGCGGGTGCCTTCCAGTACTTTATCGAGCTTGCCGCCTACACGGTACTGCTGGTACACCTCCTGGGTGGTGCCATCCAAGGAAATGATTAGCCTGTCGAGGCCCGACTCTACCGTGCGGCGCGCATTCTTGTCGTTGAGGTAGTGGGCGTTGGTGCTGGTAGCGGTGTAGATGCCTTTCTTGGCGGCGTATTGCACTAGGTCCAGGAAGTTGGGGTGCAGGTACGGCTCTCCCTGGAAGTAGAAAATCAGGTACCACAGCCGCGAAGCTACCTCGTCGATGGTCTGCCGGAACAGCTCGTCGGGCAGCATGCCGGTGGGCCGCGTGAAGGAGCGCAGGCCGCTGGGGCACTCCGGGCAGCGTAGGTTGCAACTCGTCGTGGGCTCAAACGACAAGGCCACTGGCAGGCCCCAGTGCCGGGCTTTGCCCGTGGCCTTGCTCAGCACGTAGCCGCCCGTTACCTGCGCGGCGTTCCACACGCGGCGCGGCGTGGCCTTAGACAAGAAGTTGAGTGCGTCGTTGAGTAGCGTGGCCATGTAGCGGCTAAAGGTCGGCAGGGAAAGGGTAGGAGCGGCTATGCACCCGCCCAAAACACAGCCGCCCCCCGGAAAACCGGAAGGCGGCTGGTATAGCATAACCGAAAAGGCTACTTTTTGATTTCGGCAGTGCTGGTATAGAGGGCGGCTTTGCCAAAGGAATCCTTGATTTCTTCCACGGCGGCGTGACTGCTCAGGCGCTTGGGCTTGGTATTGAGGAAGGTTCCGTCCTCGGCCAGCAGAAAGTAGGCTGGCACGTTGTCGAGGGCATAGGCCCGTGCCAGGGCCGAGCGCAGGCCGCCCACGGCACGGGCATGTACGCCCGGCAGCTTCTTGCTCACGACCAGCTGTTTCCAGGCCGGCTCGTTTTCGTCCAGGGCAATATTCAGGAACACAATGTTTTTGCCGTCGAACTTCTTGGCTAGATCAGCCGCGTAGGGCAAGTCGCGCAGGCACAGGCCGCTGGTGCTTTTCCAGAAGTTGAGGTACACCAGCTTGCCCGCAAAGCTGTTGAGCGAAATAGTGTCGCCGGCTACGGATACCAGCTTGAAATCGGGCGCCAATGCGCCAATCGAAAACGCCTTGTGCGCGTCGAAATCGGCCTGCAGAGCCGGTACGTAGGTTTTGGAGCCTTCCACGGCCAAGAAGTCGGAGAGCATGGCCTGCGACACTTTCACGTGGCCGAAGCGGAAGGATTCCTGCATCACCCGGCCCATCACCAGCGGCCGGATGGCGCCGCTCAGCTTGGTCTTCGCCATTTCGTAGCACACCTGAAAGAAATCCGGGTCGGTGCGGCGGTGATTCTGGCTGAGGGCCTGGTAGTGAATGTAGTTGAGGAGAAATTCCTGATAGGTTTCGTTGTGAATGGCGGAAGGATTGTTGACCAGCTTCTCGTCGTTGAGGAACTCGTAGAAGGTGGGCGTCATTTTCAGGCGGGGCTCCGTGGCCACCACCTGCTCGCGCAGGTCCTGAAATGTCAGCCGGTCGTTGGCATAGGTGTAGTCAATCTCGGCCTTAATGTAGTTGCGGAAGGTAGCGGTGAGTCCTTCTTCGCTTTCTTCCAGAAACTTCAGCTCCTGCTTGCGGCGGTAATCCAGGAAATCCAGGAAGCCCGGCTCGTAGAGCATAATGTTGTCGGGCAGCACCTGAAAGCCGTCGTTTTCCACGAACCGCTCGTCCATCTCGGCCAGAAAGGTATTGGCCTCGGCCCCAGTGCCCTTGAATTTGATAGAGCCAATCAGGTCAGAGCTCTTAAAGCGCACCTCCAAGTTGTTGCCGGGCTCCACAAACAGCTGGGTAGCGTCGTCGCCGTACACCAGGTCGGCTTTGGTGGGGCCGCTTACGGGCACGGCCAGCCGAAACTCGCCTTTCTCGTTGACGCGGGCGTAGGTAAGCTGCTCGTGGGCTTCCAGCGGATTTTCCCGCACGGCCACCGCAATAGAGTCGCTGGTGCGGTTGCTGATTTTGCCGGTCAGCACTACAGTGCCCTGGGCCCAGCCAAGCACCGGGCTCAGCAGTGCCGCCATCAGGCAACTGGCAGTCAGGCGTAAAACTGAAGTCATCGAAAAAACAGTATCGTAGGATTATACACTGAGGAAGTACGGTACGCCTTGACTTTCAGTGCCAGAAAACAAAACCCGTCAGCCACCCCATTTTCGCGGGAAAAGTCAATTGCTATACCGAAGATACGGCACTCAGGTTCAGAAAATCCAATCCAAGGACATAATTTTTTCGTAGCCCACCTCCGCCGGGCACGTTTAGCCGCTTTTAGCCAAACAAACCGGATAGGACTTCATCGAGCCGGCCCGAAGGGTGTACCCGAATACCATAGCGGCTCAGATCCAGGCCGCGGGCGTTGAACTGGGAGATGTACATTTCGGCAAAGCCCAGCTTCTCCGCTTCCGAGAGGCGCTGGTCGAGCCGGCTCACTGCCCGGATTTCTCCGCTCAGGCCCACTTCGGCGGCCAGGCAGATTTCGCCCGCCAGCGGAATATCGTTCAAGGACGACACCACGGCGGCGCACACGGCCAGGTCCAGGGCCGGGTCGTCGAGGCGCAGGCCCCCGGCAATGTTCAGGAACACGTCGTGCTGGCCCAGGCGCAGGCCGCTGCGCTTTTCCAGCACGGCCAGCAGCATCTGCAGGCGCTTGGCGTCGAAGCCGGTGGCCGAGCGCTGGGGCGTGCCGTAGGTAGCGGGCGTCACGAGGGCCTGCACCTCCACCAGCAGGGGGCGGTTGCCTTCCAGCGTGCCCCCGATGGCAATGCCGCTGAGCGTTTCGCTGCGCTGGGAAAGCAGGATTTCCGAAGGATTGCTCACCTGCCGCAGCCCCGAGCCCTGCATCTCGTAGATGCCCAACTCGGAGGTGGAGCCAAAGCGGTTTTTGATGGTGCGCAGGATGCGGTACGTCAGATGCCGGTCGCCCTCAAACTGCAGCACCGTATCCACCATGTGCTCCAGGATTTTGGGGCCGGCAATGGAGCCGTCCTTAGTGATGTGGCCGATGAGCAGCACGGGCACCCCGGTTTCCTTGGCGTACTTGAGCAGCTCCTGGGTACACTCCCGCACCTGGCTCACCGAGCCCGCCCCGGATTCCACCAGAGAAGAATGCAGCGTCTGGATGGAGTCGATGATGACCACGTTGGGCTGCAGTTGGTCGATCTGGCGGAAGATGTTCTGGGTGCTGGTTTCGGTGAGGATGTACAGGCCCGCGTGCTGCTGGCCCAGGCGCTCGGCCCGCATCTTGATCTGCTGCTCGCTTTCCTCCCCACTCACGTACAGCACTTTCAGGCGGCCCAGGTGCATGGCAATCTGGAGCATGAGCGTGCTTTTGCCAATGCCCGGCTCACCCCCGATGAGCACCAGAGAGCCGGGCACCAGCCCGCCGCCCAGCACGCGGTTCAGCTCTCCGTCGTGGGTGTCGAGGCGCGACTCTTCTTCGTAGAGGATTTCGCCCAGGGGCTTGGGCTTGGCCGCTTTGGTGGGCGTGCTGCCCACGGTGGTGGAAGCTTTCCAGGCCGTGTTGGCCGTGGCCGTGTCGGCCTTTTCAATTACCTCCTCCACGTAGGTGTTCCACTCCCCGCAGCTGGGGCAGCGGCCAATCCATTTAGCACTCTGGGCGCCGCAGTTCTGGCAGAAAAAGAGGGTTTTTATCTTAGCCATGGGGAGTAGTCAGGGGGAAAAGAAGGTAATGCGCGCAGGGGCTAAAAAGTTTGGCAAGAACGGGGTTTTTGCTTGTTTCTACTGGCCCTATGGGAGCTGACGGGCTTGGCATAAGAAGTCGTCCCGAGCTTTCGACATCTCAAATGACGGCGTTGACATACATAGCTTTTCTTTTGAGCCGGACTCCTAGTAGTTTAGGGGCTTCACGCTACCCCGTCCTATGACACGCTCTGTTATCCGCTGCCTTATGGGTATCCTAGTGCTGCCCCTGCTCAGTACCGTAAAGGCGCAAGCCCAGGCCACGCAGAATTACGGCTTCAACGACCACGAAATACTGCTGCGGAACTTTACCGATACCAACCATGGACTGGGCTGGTACGGTGCGGCCAACAGCACGAAGAACTGGCTGGGCCAGAACGTAGATGGGCCAGTACTCTACGGCTATACGGGCGGCGTACTGGGCATCAACCGTGGTGGTGCCCGTCAGTCGGTGCTGACCTGGAACTACAGCGGCAACGTGGGCATCGGCGTTGATAACCCGCAGTACCTGCTGCATGTGGCCGGCGCGGGCTACTTCACCGGCCCGATCACGACTACCGGGGCGCTGAGTGTGACCGGCAACGGCAGCTTCGGCGGCAACTTGACGACCTCCACTGCACTGGGCATAGGCACCACTGGCCCCGCGCTGCTGTTGCACCTGCTGCGTGGTAATACCCCGGCCATTCGTATGGAGCAGACCAGTACTGGCGGCTTCACGGCCCAGACATGGGATATCGGGGCCAACGAAGCCAACTTCTTTGTGCGCGACCTGACGGGAGGCTCACGCCTGCCTTTTCGCATCCGCCCCGGCGCCCCTACCAGTTCTCTCGACATCAGCGCCAGCGGCAACGTAGGCATCGGCACCCCCAGTCCGCAGGCCAAGCTGGACGTGCAGGGCAACGTGAAAATCCAGGGAGCCAATACCTTGGAGTTTGGCTCGGGTGTGGCGGATAAGCACGCTCAGGCTGGCACCATCGGCTACGGCAACCTCACGGCCGACGCACTTAACATCGTGGGCGCCGGCACCAGCACCACCAACCGCAAAGTGGCCGTGTACGCCGAGGGCGGTATCACCATCACCGGTAATCTCACGTTGCAGGGCGTGGTTTCTACGAGCTCCGATGCCCGCCTGAAAACCGACGTGCGCCCTATAAGTAACGCGCTGGCCGGAGTGCAGGCACTGCAAGGCCGCCGCTACCGTTTCCGGGCCGGCCAAGGGCCACAGGGCGAGCAGGTGGGCTTCATTGCCCAGGAGCTGGAACAAGTGTACCCCGAACTGGTGAGCACTGACAAGGACGGACTTAAAGCTGTGAACTATGCCCAGCTCACGCCCGTACTGGTAGAAGCCCTGAAAGAGCAGCAGCGGCAGCTTGAGCAGCTACGCACCGAACTGTCGGCGGCCCAGGCCCAGCTGCGGCAGCAACAGGCGCAAACGGCCAGCACCGCCTCGCTGGAAACCCGGCTTAAGAATCTGGAGACGCTGCTCGGAGCCCGGGCGGCAGAGTAATGGCTTGGGCTAAGATTTACCTGAACTGTTGGTTTCCTCCAATTCCCAACTTGGCAGAAAGTTACCAGACCCACCGGTAGATCATAGCGAGTTTTGTGGCTACGCGTACTCGCCTTTTTACCCCTGATGCCCGACAAAACCCATAGCGGCGACAACATGGGCATCCACAACGCCACCTGAACCTGACCTGGGTACCAACATCCTGGTGGGTCAGAATAGCACGACTGATGCGGTAAGCACGACTGACCTGCGCGCCTACTCGGAGGGGCTGGTTAGTGTGGGTACTCCACGCACCCTGGATAGCAGTTATAACAACAATTCCTTTGCTGGCCTAGAAGTGAACAGTGACCGGGGCCTGTTGGCCACAGACAGCTTTGTATTCACCGACTGCGCCAATTTGCCTGGAAGCCGACACCGCCGCGCCAGAAGCTCGCCTACGTGCACTGGAAGCCCAGGCAGGAGCTCGGTCTGAAGCCCTACCGCTGGCTACGCACTAGCCAAGCCTTGGGCCAACTCGCCAGCCGGCCGTTATGTTACCTCGCCTAGCTAAGAAAGCAGCTACTCTGCGCAATGTGTGGAAGACAAACCTCTGCAACTCATAGCCGCTTTGGGCATCAGCCATGACGTTCTATATTGGGCCGGAATTGCCAACGCTTCACCCTAACCCACTTCATGCGCTACCTTCTTTGCACAGGCATACTAATGGCTGCCGCCAGTGCCAGCTATGCCCAGGGCACCCTGCCCGCCCCCACGCCCGATATGGCCACCGTGGTGTTTTACCGCCCGCCCATGCTGGCGCAGGCCGGCGTGAACTTCACCATTCGGGCCAACGGGGCCGAGCTGTGCCGCCTTAGCAACAAACGCTACTTTGTGGTGAAGCTGAAGCCAGGCGAAACGGCCTTCACCTCCGTGGCCGGCGGCCTCAACCTGCCTGACCACGACAAGTTTGACCTGACCCTGGAAGCCGGCAAGGTCTACTATATTCAGGGCGATGTGAAAACCCGCCTGATGACCGTAAAAATGGTCTTTACGGAAGTTACCGAGTCGACCTACAAGAAGAAAAACGCCGACCTGAAGCCCGATAACTGCGACGCTGCGGCCCCGGCAGAAAGTAAGTAACCGGCCGCATCATCCTGTACTTCCGGCTCCATCTTAGCGCAGGCCTTCTTATCCGGGGGCCTGCCCTGGGATGGAGCCGCGCTATGGTATAGGTGGGCCGGCAGATCAGGCCCATACGAAGCCCGGATGCCTGTAAGCCAATCCGGCAGCTAGCTTGTTGTCAGCAATCAACGTTCACTGCCATGTCCGAAACGCTTCTTTCCGCCGCCGACCTGGCGGCCGTGCCCCTGCTGGCCGACCTGCCACCCACCGTGTACGACTGGCTGCTGACCCACGGGGAGCGGCGCGAGTTTGCCGCCCAGCAGGATATTATGCGCCCCGGCGAGCCGGCCGACTATATGATGGTGATTCTACAGGGCGGCCTGCAATTCTTTCGGGTGGTGAACGGGCAGCGGGAGCCAGGCTTTCGGATAGAGGCCGGTCAGATCAGCGGGGTGCTGCCTTACTCGCGCCTGCGCACCAGCAGTGGCTTCGGGGTCACTACCGGGCCCACGGTGCTGCTGGCGTTGCACCGCAACCTGTTTCCGGAAATGGAACAGGTGAGCCCCGAACTGGTGCAGCGCCTGGTGAGTGCCATGAGCGACCGGGCCCGCGACGAAACCCGCGCCCAGGAGCGCGATGAGAAGCTGCGGGCCCTGGGCAAGCTCTCGGCCGGGCTGGCCCACGAGCTTAACAACCCCGCCGCCGCCATTGCCCGCGCCGCCCAGGCCCTGGCCAGCCAGGTAAGCCAGCAGCCCGCGTTTCTGCAGGCGCTGGTGCAGCACTGCCCCACACCCGAGGCCCTGGCCTTGCTCGTGGCGCTGGCCGAGCCGGCAGCGCCCGAAAACCGGGGCGGCTTCACGGCTCTGGAGTGCGCCGATGAGGAAGACCTGCTGGCCGACTGGCTTGAAAGCCAGGGCGTGCCCGACGGCTACCGGCTGGCCGCTCCGCTGCTGCAGGCCGGCCGCACCCGCGCCGAGCTGGAGCCCCTGGCGGCAACTCTTGCCCCCGAGGCCCGTCCCATTGCCCTGGCCTGGCTGGAAAGCCAGCTGACGGCCCGCTGCCTGCTGCACGACGTACAGGAAGCTTCCACCCGCATCAGTACCCTGGTTTCCAACGTGAAGACCTATTCGCACATGGACCGGGGCGCCAACTACGCCCCACTTGATGTGCAGGCCGGTCTCGAAAGCACCCTCAACATGCTGGGCTACCGCCTGCGCGAGCGGCAGATCCGGCTGGTGCGTGCCTTTGCCCCAGGGCTGCCGCCGGTGCGCGGGCAGGTCAGCTCCCTCAACCAGGTGTGGACCAACCTGCTCGATAACGCCCTGGATGTGCTGCCCCTGGGCGGGCAGCTCGAAGTACGCACCCAGCGCCAGGGCGAGTTCGTGCAGGTGCTCATTGTGGACAATGGGCCCGGCATCCCGGCCGAGGTGCTGCCGCATATCTTTGAGCCGTTCTTCACCACCAAGCAGGCGGGCGAGGGCACCGGGCTGGGGCTGGATATTGCCCAGCGCATCCTTCGCAACCACGGCGGCCGCCTGGAAGTACGCTCCGCGCCGGGTCGCACCGAGTTCTGCGCCTGGCTGCCGGTCGTAAGCTGAGTTGCTTTGCCTGATTGTGTTTTTCTCAGGCAGAGGGTTCGGAGTAAAATCGCAGCCCCTTCGGAGTGGGTTCGGTGTGCCTTCGGTGCGACTTCCCGAAAACCTGCTTATGTCGCGCTGGTCTAAGGCACTTGAGTTTTGCACGAAACCAAGCCACCTGCGTCGC
This sequence comes from Hymenobacter sp. J193, assembly GCF_024700075.1. Taxonomy (NCBI): domain Bacteria; kingdom Pseudomonadati; phylum Bacteroidota; class Cytophagia; order Cytophagales; family Hymenobacteraceae; genus Hymenobacter; species Hymenobacter sp. J193. The sequence goes on along the minus strand of NZ_JAJONE010000001.1, from coordinate 1,594,531 downwards.
CGACACGTCATGCAGCGCGGAGCGAAGCACGACGGCCTAGCGTCGCCGCCCTAGTCACCTGTTACCTCATCACCTGTTACCCTATCACCCGACTCATGGAAAAGAAACCCGTTATTCTGGCCGTTGACGATGACCCGCAGGTGCTGGCCGCCATCGACCGGGACCTGCGCCAGGAGTTCCGGCGCGACTACCGGGTGCTGCGCGCCAGCTCGGGGGCCGAGGCCCTGGCCACGCTGCGGGAGCTGCAGGTGCGCAACGAGTCCCTGGCTTTGCTGCTGGCCGACCAGCGGATGCCCGAGATGGAAGGAGTGGAGCTGCTGGAGCAGGCCCGCACCCTGTTCCCGGACGCCCGCCGCGTGCTGCTCACGGCCTACGCCGATACCGAGGCCGCCATCCGGGCCATCAACCACGCCCGCCTCGACTATTACCTGATGAAGCCCTGGGACCCGCCCCAGCAGCTGCTCTACCCCACGCTTCACGACCTGCTGAGCTCCTGGCAGGCCACGCACCAGCCCCGCTTCCAGGGTGTGCGGCTCATCGGGTTTCAATGGTCACCGCTTTCCCACGCCCTCAAAGACTTCCTGGCCGGCTACATGGTGGCGTTTCAGTGGCTTGACTTCGAGGCCCAGCCCGAAGCCGCTGCCCTGCTGGCCCGCGTGGGTTACGGCCCCGCCGATCTGCCGGCCGTCGTATTCGAAGATGGTACTGCGCTGGCCCAGCCCGACCGCGCTGCCGTGGCCGCCAAGCTGGGGCTGGTGGTGCAAGCCTCGCAGGACCTTTACGATGTGGTGGTGATTGGGGCCGGCCCCTCGGGGCTGGCGGCGGCAGTGTATGGGGCTTCGGAGGGGCTGAAGACGCTGATTATCGAGCGAGAGTCGCCGGGCGGACAGGCGGGCACCTCCTCGCGCATCGAAAACTACCTGGGCTTCCCCACGGGCCTGAGCGGCACCGAGCTGGCTCACCGGGCCTGGACCCAGGCCGTGCGCCTCGGGGCCGAGTTTCTGGCCCCCCAGGAAGTAACGGCCCTGTGCGTGCAGGATGGCTATAAAGTCCTCACCCTCGGCAACGGCAGCGAGGTGCGCACCCGCGCCGTGGTGCTCACCACCGGCGTGAGCTACCGCACCCTCGACGTGCCCGGCATTGATGCGCTGACGGGCGCCGGTGTGTACTACGGCGCGGCCCGCACCGAGGCGCGCTCTTGTCAGGAGCAGGATGTGTACATCGTGGGCGGGGGCAACTCGGCCGGGCAGGCTGCCATGTACCTGGCCACCTACGCCCGGCGGGTATACATCCTCATCCGGGGCGAGTCCCTAGCGGCCAGCATGTCGGCTTACCTGATTGAACAGATCGGCCGCACGCCCAACATCGAGATTCTGCCCCACACTCAGGTGGCCGCCGTGCGCGGGCACGACCACCTCGAAAGTGTGGTCATCAGTAGCCGGGGCCAGGAAGAGGTGCGGCCGGCGCGGGCCTTATTTGTGTTCATTGGAGCGCGGCCCAGCACCGAGTGGGTGTGCGAGCAGGTCATCTGCGACGCTAAAGGCTTCGTGCTCACTGGCCGCGACCTGGTGCAGGACCCGCGCTACGCCGCCAGCTGGAAGCGCCAGCGTGAGCCGTTTGCCCTGGAAACCTGCGTGCCTGGCATCTTTGCCGCCGGCGACAGCCGGGCCGGGGCCATGGCCCGGGTGGCCTCGGCCGTGGGCGAAGGCAGCATGGCCATCAAGTTCGTGCACCAGTACCTGGACGAGTAGCCGGTCAATGGCATAGAACGTCGTACAGAGCGGAGCGAGGCAATTCGCTCCGCTCTGTACGGCTATCTGCTTTCCTGAATTGTAACCTCTTCGGGAGGAAACGCTAGGTTTTTTTTTATTGCGTTTTAGCGCCAACAACTTTACCGGCCGCCGTTTTGAGGAAACGCGGCCATTCCACGCCTGCCTGAGTGCTACAGTCAGGCTAACAATTATGCCTCTGACCCGGTATTAACCGCGTCCGCTGCCTCGCTGAGAGAGGGCGGTTTCGTGGTTTCTGTGCTGTAGTCATGCCCCTTTTTACTTCTTCGTCTTTTCTGCGGCCATTGCTACCGGCCGCAACGGCCCTGCTGCTCAGCGGCTGCGCCGATTTACTTGAATTCAGTCCCAACGACTACCGCTCGCCCGGCGACCAGCAGGACCTTACGGTTAAGAACCTGGCCCGCCTGCAGGCCGCCCCGCTGCCGCCCGGCGACACCCTGCGCTTTGTATTCACGGGAGACTCCCAGCGCTTTTATGATGAGGCTGAAGCGCTGGTGAAAAGCGTGAATCAGCAGGCGGGCATCCAGTTTGTGCTCATAGCCGGCGACATTTCGGACTTCGGAATGGGCCGGGAAATGCGCTGGGTCGACGACCACCTGCGCAAGCTGAGCGTGCCTTACCTGACCGTCATCGGCAACCACGACCAGGTGGGCAACGGCCGCGAGGCCTACCAGCACATCTTCGGGCCGCTCAACTACTCGTTTACCTACGGGGATACGCAGTTTATTATGACGGACACCAACGGCCGCGAGTACAACTTCAACGGCCAGGTGCCCGACCTGCCTTGGGTGCAGCAGCAGCTGGCCGACAACGGCGCGCGCCGCCAGATTATCGTGTCGCACGTGCCCCCGCAGGATGAGGACTTCGACCCGGCCGTGCGCGATGGGTACGTACGGCTGCTGCGTGAGGCCCCGCGCCTGGCCTTCGAGATGAATGGGCACCGGCACTCCTTCAGCATCGGGCAGCCCTTCAACGACGGCATTACCTACATCAACTCCAACGGGTTCGAGAAAAACCAGTACGTGGTAGTAACCGTGTGGGGCGACAAAGAATTTCGGCTTAAACACGTGCAGTTCTAATGGCAGCGCACCTTTTCCTTTCGGCTTTGCTGGCTTTGCCGCTGGCCTCTCCGGCTGCTCCTCTCGCCCCGGACACAACTGCGCAGGCCCCCGCCTCAACCGCCGACACGCCGCCCTGGTACCGGCCCCGCCACCTCGTGCTGCAAACCGGCGGGGGCCTGGGCATGGTAGCGGCTGGTGCGGGCTACTCGTTCTGGCGAAACCACGCCGACCTGGATATTCTGGTGGGCTATGTGCCCAAAAAGTACGCGGGCTCCACGCTTTCCCTGGCTTCGGCCAAGTTTCTGTACTCGCCCTGGGTGCTGCCCGTAGGGGAGAGTGGCAGCTGCGCCCGCTCATGGTAGGCGGCTATTTCAGCTACACCCACGGCACCATCAACGACGAGGAGCAAGGTCAGTATACCAAAGACTACTACTGGTTTTCGACCGACACGCGGGTGGGGCCGCTGCTGGGCAGCCGCGTGGGCTATGCCTTGCCCACTACCGCCAATGGCCGCTCGCGTTACCTCTCGGCTTACTACGAGCTGGGCTCCAACGACCTGTATCTCATCAGCTATGCCCAGAACCTGAAGGGGTTGTCGCCGGCCGATATTCTGGTGCTGAGTCTGGGTCTGAAGCTTGATTTCTAGGTGACTTAGCTGCTAAGCGCGCTGGGCGGTGCGGGCAGCCAGGTAGGCTGCGCGGGCCTCGCCCAGCAGCTGCAGGATGTGGCCCCGCTGCCGGAGCAGCCCGGCCGTGCGCGCAGGCTCCCGCCGAAACAAACGCAGGGCCCGCAGGCGGTGCACCCGGGTTTCCAGGTTGTTCCAGTAGCTAAGGGCATAAAAGCCAGTAGGCGCTAGGCTCAGGGCGTAGAGCGTAGTCCAGCGCCAGTCTTGGGTGAAGTGATGCACCAGCATCGTCTGCAGCACGTAGGCCAGGCTGAAGGTCAGCATGCCCGTCACTAGCATAATGGGCGCCACAAACTCCGCATCCTTGGTGGCGCGCCGGGCTACCATTGACGGCAGCTTGTAGGGTAGGTAGTTGTTGATGGCCCCGTACAGGTACACCGGGAAGCCCAGCACCAGCCGCAGCGTGGCCTTGGCAGCCCGCGACAGGCGGGTGCCCGGCCGCTGCCGTCCCGACTCCAGGGCCTCGTCCGTCAAACCCAGCTGGCGCAGCTCGGAGAGGTAGGCCGAGAGCTGCTCGCGCACTTCCGCCAGCCGTGCGGGGGCGTGCTGCTCGAAGTACAGGATGCCCTGCTGCACAGTGCGGCTAAGCTGGAAGTTGTCGTAGAGGGTGGTGGGGTCGTCGTCGGGGTTGAGGTGGGAGCCGAAGGTGCGCTCCACCTGCTGGCTGAGCTCGTCCTCGGCCGCGTCGCGGGTGATGACGAGGCGCACTTCCAGCCGCTGGCGGATTTCCTCGGTAAGGGCATCGGCAGCGGCTTCCGGGTCCTGGCGGTACAGGTCAGCGTAGTCGGCCACCCGAATGGTGGGGCCCGGGTTCAGGAAGGCATCGGAGCGAAACCGCTGCGGGTCGAAGTAGTTGATGCCCAGCGGCAGAATCTGCAAGCCCATCTGAAAGTTGCGGCGGGCCTCGGCGCCCAGGGCAATGCGGGCCGCCCCGGTTTTGAGGGGGCGCAGGCGCCGCTCCTGCACACTGGTGCCCTCCGGGAAAATCATAATGGTGCCGCGCCGGTCGAAGTAGTCGTAGCAGCGCCCGAAGATGGCCTCGTTCTGGGCGGCCAACTGCTCAGGCGTAAGCTTTTCGGCCCCGGTTTCCACGTCCTGCCGCCGGTAAATCGGGATGGAGTTGCCCGACTCCATAATAGCCTTCAGGATGGGGTTCTGGAAAAACGTGCTCTTGGCCAGAAAGGCAATAGGGTCGCGCCGGTTTACGGCCACCACCAGCGGGTCCATGAGCGTGTTGGGGTGGTTGCCCACAATCAGCAGCGGCCCCGGCACCTGCAGCCGCTTGGGGTTCCGGACTTCGAGCTGGCGGAAAAAGACACGAAGCGCCACCTGCACCAGGGGCTTCATCACGGTATAAAAGAGCATAGCGCAAGGTAGCGGTTCGGGCGCAGTAGCCGTACGTTGTTGGTCGTGCCTTCCGAAGTCCTTCACGGCTTTGCAAAGGCAAGTCCAGCCTCAGCGTCTCAGAGGTGCAGCGTCAGCTCGGCGCGGTAGCGGCCGTTTTGCTCGGTGAGGCGCAGCTCGTGGGCGCCGGGATAGTACAGCTCCAGGCGCTGGCGGATGTTCTGCAGGCCGATGCCGCCGCTGCGCTTGGGCGAGGCCACCGGCGCTTCGGGCAGCATGTCGTTTTCGATGACGAAGTGCAGGCGGCCGGGCGTGGCAGTGAGGGTAGCGTCTACCGAGGCGTTGTCGGAGAAGTGGTGGCGGCCGTGCTTGAAGCTGTTTTCCACCAGCGGCAGCAGCAGCAGCGGGGGCACCTGCACGCCGGCTGGTTCGCCCACGGTCTGGAGCTTTATCTGCGCCCCGGCGTACTTGCGCTGCTCCAGCTCGAAGTAGTTTTCCAGAAACGACACTTCCTCGGCCAAGGCAATGCGGGCCTTGCCGCTGTCATAGAGCACATAGCGCATTAGTTCCGAGAGCAGCAGAATAAAGCGCGGGGTTTCGGGGGAGCCGGCCAGACTCAGGCCGTAGATGCTGTTGAGCGTATTGAACAGGAAGTGCGGCTGCAGCTGGGCCTTCAGCTGCTCCATCTGCAGGGCCATATGGTCTTTTTCGAGGTGGCGGCGGCGGTACTCGTGCTCGAAAGCCACCCGCACAAAGGCCACGCAGCTAAAGGCCAGCAGGTCCGTGAACAGCAGGCTAAGATAAGGCTGCCGCAGCTGGAGCGCATAGCGAGCTTCCTGCAAGCCATACTGGTAGTATTCTGCCAGCAGCGGAGGACTGGCCACGTACTGAAACAGGCCGTGAGCCAGCGCCGTGTTCAGCTTGATGCCCCACCACAGATACAGGATGGACGCCACGCCCAGCAGCGCGTAGCGGCGGCGGCGCAGCAGCACCGGCACCAGCCAGCGGTAGTAGGGCACAATGTAGAGCGTGGCTAGCAGGGCAAACAACATAAGTTGCGGGTAGGGGAAGTTGGGGTACCCGACGGGGCGGTGCAGCCGCGCGGCTTCTGTCATGAAATGATTGTACTTATACAGGCCCACATACAGGCACCAGATCAGGCCTTCGAAGAGTAGCGGAAAGCGGCTGGGCCGGTCGGGGGAGGAGGTTTGCATGGGGCCAAGTTGGGGGATTTTCCGGCCGCCTGCCCCATCAATCAAGCGGCATTTCGACCAATGCGGGCATTTTTTCGACTAAAAAAGCGGGCTGCCCGCTTGGTCGGACCAACGCGGTGGCTGGTCGAAAAAAGGGTCGGAAACGCGCTGGGAGGCAGTTGCTTTGTCCTGTTCCCAGCCGGTTAGTGGCTGGGGTTGTCCTCGACCAGCTTCTTGCTCTCAACCTCATGAAAAACGCTTCCGCCTCCCTGCTTTTCCTGGCTTCCCTGGCTTCCCTGGCCGCCGTGCCCGCCGTATCTATTGCCCAAATCACCGCCCCGGCCCAGGCCAGTCAGCCGGCTGCCGCCCACCCGCTCACGGGTACCGTGGCCGACAGCCTCACCCGCCAGGTGCTGCCCTTTGCTACGGTGGTGCTCCAGCCCGCGGCGGGTTCGGTGCTCAGCACCATCAGCAACGAGCAAGGCGCCTTTCGCTTCGAGCAGGTGCCGGCGGGCCGCTACCAACTGCTGGTGCGCTACCTCGGCTATAAGTCGGGGGCGCCGGTAGGAGTGGAGGTGGGCGCTGGGCTGCCCGCCGCGCTGGCGCCGGTGCTGCTGGCTCCGGTTGGGCAGCACCTGAAGGGCGTCACCGTCACGGCAGCGAAGCCCTTTATTGAGCAGCGGGCCGGCAAGCTGGTACTGAACGTTGCCGCCAGCCCCATTGCCGCCGGCGGCAACGCCTACGACGTGCTGGGCCGCGCCCCCGGCGTGCTGGAGCAAGGCGGGGGCTTCCAGCTGCGCGGCAAAGTGGTATCGGTGCTGCTCGACGGCAAGCCCACCAACATGAGCGGCGCGGAGCTGAAAACGATGCTGGAAGCCATGCCGGCCAACACCCTGGACCAGGTAGAAGTCATTGCCAATCCTTCGGCCCGCTACGATGCCAACGGGGCGGCCATCATCAACATCATCACGGCCAAGGGCCGCAAGCTGGGTACCAACGGCACGGCTACCCTGGGTGTAGGGGCAGGCCGGCACGGCCGCTACAACGCCGGCCTCAGCCTCAACCACCGCACCACCCACCTGAACGTGTACGGCAGCCTCGACCGGCAGGAAAACCAGGTGTACAGCACCACCAGCGCCTTCCGTCGCCTGGGCGAGGGGCTGGAAATCCGCGAAGGAGGCCGGGAGGAGCGCCGCAACCAAAACAACTCCGCCAAGCTGGGCTTCGACTATGAGCTGAGCAAAGACGCCTCGGCCGGGATGCTGCTGAAAGGCATGCTCAACACCCGGGAGCGGAACGGTCAGAACCTGGCCTGGCTTAGCAACAACGTGCTGCAGTCAGCCGCGCAGGTGCATACGGCGGGCCGCGCGCAGTTTCTGAGCCCCTCCGTGAACGTGTACTACAAAACCAGGCTCGATACCACGGGCCGCACCCTGAGTCTGAACGCCGACTACTTCGGCTACCGCAAAGACTGGCACAACGACTACACCACCCGCGCCTTCGATGGCAGTATGCAGGAAACCGGCCTCGCCAGCCTGCTGCGCGACAACTCGCCGGCCCGCAACTCCGTGCGCTCGGCCTCGGCCGACTACACCCAGCCCCTGGGCAAAGGCACCCTGGAAGCCGGCCTGAAAACCACCTTCACCACCACCGACAACGACATTCGCTGGGAGCAGGCCCCGGCCGGCCAGCCCTGGACGGTGGACCTGGGCAAAACCAACCACTTCATCTACCGCGAAAACGTGAATGCAGCCTATGCTACCGTGAACCGCACGGTGCGCAAAGTGGACGTACAGCTGGGCCTGCGCGCCGAGCAAACCAACACGACGGGCTCCTTCCTCACCACCGGCCAAACCACCAACCGGCACTACCTCAACCTGTTCCCGAGCGTGTCGGCCCAGTACAACAAGTCGGAGAAGGTGCAGCTGGGCTTGGCTTACAGCCGCAAGATTGACCGGTTTGCCTTTGGCATCGTGAATCCTTTCGTGACCTACATCAGCCAGTACCGCTACGCCCAGGGCAACCCCGATATCCGCCCGTCCTTCTCGCACAACTTCGAACTCACGCACTCCTACAACAGCCTGCTCAACACGTCCATCAGCTACGGCCACCACACCCAGGTGCTAGTGGACAGCTACCGCCAGGTGGAAGGCACGCCGGTAGTGGTCAACTCCTTCCGCAACTACGGCAGCGCCGAGTCGGTATCGGCCAGCACCACGCTCATGAAGCCCCTGCTCAGCGGCAAGTGGATGACCGTGACGACGCTAGGGTTGGAATATGCCCGCGTAAACAGCCTGACTACCGGCCTGCGCGCCGCGCGCCCTGCCACCTATGTATCCAGCAACCACACCCTCACGCTGCCCTATAGCTTCAAGGCCGAAGCCTCGGCCATGTACATGTCGCCGATGACGTTTGGGGGACTGGCCTTCAAAGCCCGCTTCGGGACCAGCCTGGGTTTTTCCCGGTCCCTGCTCAAGGATGCCGCCACGCTCACGCTCAACGTCACCGACGTGCTGAACACCCAGCAGAACCGCTACGACGTGCTGGCCAACGGCATCAACTCCGTGAACCGCGACAAGGCTGAAAGCCGCTTCGTGAAGCTCAACTTCAGCTACAAGTTCGGCAACCAGCGCGTGAAGGGCAGCCAGCGCCGCAGCACGGGCATCGAGGCCGAAAAGTCGCGCATGGAAAACTAGGTTGCCACCGCTCCGCATTGGTTGCTGCTTGCCCCGGTGCTTCTCCTCCCGCAGGAGAGGCGCCGGGGCAAAGCCGTTACACACCAGTTTTCCCGGAGCTGATTGGGTTGGCCGTCAGCACAATGTAGAGACGCATACTTGCGTCTCGTCGGCCGCGCCTGTCGGGACGATTATCGTTCAAAGACGAGACACAGGTAGGCGTCTCTACATCGTTCAATGGCCTGAAAACCCAGCGCAGCCAGCTTTTCAGGTCTTGGGTCGGCGCGAAGACGCGAACGACAAAGTCTGCGCTATAGCCCCAGAATCTTAGCGCTGCTCCCGGCTAAGGTTTCGACCAACACGGGCATTTCTTCGACCAAAAATGCGGGCCATTGCCTTCGTCGCTGCGGAGCCGGGCTTGGTCTAATAAGGCTTCATTTCGCCTCTGGGGTCCGGTTCCTTTGTGTCGTTGCCAGTCGCTGAAATGGCTGGCTTTTCTCTCCCGACATCCTGTAACCTGACTGACCCCATGAAAACCATCTTCCGCTCCCTGCTCGCCGCCGCACTTCTCACCGGTACTTCCGTAGCTTCTTTCGCGCAATCCGCTCCTGCTGCTCCGGCCGCCGACACGGCCCGCATCACCCTCGATGCCTCCGTAGTAAACGCGGTGAACACCCAGAGCTTCTACCTGTTCCGCCAGGCCGTGCAGCCGCTCATCAAGCAGATGCGCGACAAGAAAGTGGTGGCCCTGGGCGAAGGCACCCACGGCTCGGCCGAGTTCTACAAGCTGCGCTTCTGGCTCACGCGCATTCTGATGGAAGATGCCGGCTTCACACAAGTAGCCCTCGAAAATACCTACGCTGACTGCTACCGCCTCAACCAGGCCCTGCACTCCCGCACGGTAGGCGACCTGAAGCCCCTGATGAAAAAGCACCTGCTCAGCATCTGGCAAAACCGCGAAACCGAGGAAATGCTCAACTGGATGCACACCTACAACACTTCTCACCTACGCAAAGTGGAGCTGCAGGGCATCGACGGCATGTTTGGTAGCACGGCCGCCGAGGTGTTGCGCGAGCAGCTAGCCCGCACCACACCCGAAATAAAAGCCCTGACCGAGCAGCTCGTGCAGCACACGCAGTACCAGGACAAAACGTGGGTAAACCTCAACGACCGGAGCATCCCGTTTAAGCGCCCCGAGATGCTGGCTAATGGCTGGTCTGGCTACGAGGCCACCGCGAAGCTGGAAAAAGCCCTGGCCGGCGTGAAGCTGACGCGCCAGCAGGCCCCTGTAGTGGCCGGGGGCCTCAAAAACCTGCACCACTACTTCGATACGTTCTACCAGCCTAAAGTAAACAAGCAGGAGTCCTCGCGCGACAGTCTGATGGCCGAGATGACCAAGTTTCTGGTTCGTGACAAAGGCAGCAAGGTCATTGTGTGGGCGCACGATTTTCACGTAGCACGCCGTCTGGTAGTACCCGGCGACAACAACGGCGGCGGCACTGGCAAATTTCTGGAGCGGATGTTCCCCGGGCAGTATTTCGTGTTGGGCACCACCACCGCCACCGGTACGGTAGCGGCTACCAACCACCGCTTTATTGCCCCAAGCAGTCCTATGGCTTCTTATCCCCTGGAGGCGCCCATAGCCGGTTCCTGGGAAGCTAGCCTGCAGGCCCTCACGCCCGCCGTGTTTTACCTGAATACCCACCAGCTGCAAGCCGCTGACGTGCGTCGTCCGCACCGCCTGGTAGGCTACGGCCCCGAGAGTGGCAAGGACAGCTACTTCCCCTTCAAGCTCTCCGAAGCCTACGATGCCCTGCTGTTTGTGCGCCAGACCACGGCCGCCACGCCCCTGTAAGTAAGTTTAATGCACCAACCGGCGCCCGCCCCCGATACGAGGCCGGGCGCCGGTTGGTAAAAACAAGCAGCTGAAAATCAGAAAGCTGCCAAAAAACCGGCGGTGGCCCGTCACCAAAGGCTGCCGCAGCTGCTCTCCTAGGTAACGCTATCCGCCTTTCTGCGCTATGAAAAAGCTCTTTTTACCCTTACTCTTTGGTGTAGCCAGCCTGGCTTCGGTACAAGCCCAGGGCCTGCGCCTGGGCCTTACGGCCGGCATGACAGCTGCTACCGTAGGAGGCCCCCGCAATGCCGATACGCCCGAGCCCGATGGACGGCTGGGTGCCCGCGTCGGCCTCACGGCGCGGCTGCCGCTCACGGCCAGCGGCCGGCTAGCCCTGCAAACCGAGTTGGCCTACGCCGGGCTGGGCTTTCGGCTTGAGGCAGCCAGCGGAAACTACGTGGAGTTTCGGGAGCGGCTGCACTACCTGCAGCTGCCATTGCTGATGCAGCTGCGTCTGTCCAAGCTGTGGCTGGAAGCGGGGCCGCAGGTGAGCTACCTGCTCGGCCACCGCTGGCTCGACGGCCCCAGCGGCTTGCTGGGCAACCCCAACATCTACACCGACAACACCGACAAATTCCACCGCTGGGATTTCAGTGCCGTGGTGGGTGCGGGCTATCAGCTAACCGATAAACTGGGCGTAGGGCTCCGGTACGCGCACGGCCTGACCCCAGTGTACCAGCCCGTATCGGCGGATGGCACCCCGCCCGGCCGCCTGCGCAACCGCTCCCTCAGCCTGAACCTGAGTTACCAGCTTGGACGGTAGGCGGCCTTACCTGGCAGCAAGAGTCGGAACCCGGAGGCGCAACCTCCACCGGAAGGCCGCCGTATCAGCCCCAGCATAGCCAACCGGCTATATGTTCTTTTCTTTGATACGACCTTTCATGAACAAGTCTTTGCTTTTCCTGTCGGCCGCGGCTGCTTTTGCCGTAGCGTCCTGCTCCCAGGACAAACCCGCCGCCGTTGATGCCGCTACCACGCCATCTGCCGATACGGCCGTTGTAGTAGAAAACAACCAAATGGCTAACGATACTGCCGCCTATGGTGCCGATGCCAGCCGCCTCTCCGACCGCATTGCCCAGGACCTGCGCCTGACCGATACGGTAGTGGTAACGCGCATCGAAAAAACTTACTACACCCGGGGCCGCCGCCTGAACGAGGTAAACACGCAGTATACCACCGATACCACCGGCCGCTACGCTGCTCTGCGCCAGGTGAACGATGATACCGACCGCGAGGTGCGCACCATTATCACCGACCCGGAGCAGTACCGCACCTACGAAAGCAACCGCACCGCCTACTACGCCGGCACGCCCTATACCTACCGCGAAACGCAGGAAGGTACCACCAACCGCTCGGCCGCCCGCCGTCGTGGCCCGGCCATTGAGAAGTATGAGCAGAAACAGAACGGCGAAACCAAAATCAAGTACGCCAACGGCACCACCGTCAAAATCGACAAAGACGGCGACCGGAAAGTAGAATACCCTAACGGTACCAAAGTGAAGCGCGACGCCGATGATGGCCAGCGCAAAGTGAAAGACTAGTTGTAACCAGCTTTCAACCCAATAAAAAAGCCTGCTCCGTTATTGGGGCAGGCTTTTTTGTTGGGGCGTCAGGCTTTGGCTCCGCTTCTGCAGGACGTTGCTGGTACCATTTCTGGATTTGAGAAGATGCGGGGTCTGCTGTTCAACTTCTTACCCCAAATGCCCGCAGCTCCGCGTCGATGCGCTGGTTCCAGCGCTGCTGGGCGGCCTCGTTGGTGCCGTGCTGAGTTTCGGCTTCGTACTGCTCCTGCACCCGGTTCATCTCCCAGTAGGAGCGCAGATATTGAAGCTGAATGATGCTATTGTAATCGGCCACGGTGAGGGAGTCGGGCTGGACTTTGCGCTTGAACCGCTCACCCACCAGCTTCACTAGGTCGAAATGGCGCTGCTCGTGGTTGAGACTATAGTCGGTTTGGGTAGCCGTCCAGGACGAGCTGCGCACCACAAACACCTGCAAGGTAAGGTCGAGGTGCAGGGTGCCATTTACTACTTGTGGCTTGCCCGTGTAAGCAAAGCTCGGGAATACGGCTGCCGCAAAGTTACCGGCCGAGCGGCGTGGCCCCGAGAAGTCAGCCCACACCAGCGGCCGTTGGGGCTGATAAAACAGCGTGTCGCCCTCCGCGGCCCGCGCATCATCCAGAAAGCGCACCTGAATGCGGTGGGCCAGGGCCACATTGTGCGGGGCCTGCTGCGTCATCCAGGTATCAAAGTACGTGAGGGCACCCACCAGCGCCTGCCGCAGAGCTGGCTCCACGGCGGCCCGCTGGCTGGGCAGGCGCCGGTAGCGGGCCCCGCCGCGGTACTGCGTTAGCGGCACGGTTTCGCCCTCGCGCTGCCAGTCAAAGGAAAAAGCCACGATAATCTGTCCGTCAATAGTGCCGCCGGGGCCGGCCGTTTCGCGCACGCGCAGCTCCTGTACCCGCACGGTGGCGGGCCGCAACGCAGGGTTGCGGGGCACCGTCCGGCTCACAAATCCGCGTAGGGCCGGTAGCGTGCCACCTTGCAGCTCAACCAGCTCGGGTGCCGTAGCCTGGGCCGTAGCCAGGAGCTGGGCTACGGGCTCCGGTTTGGCGCGGGCATCGGCCACGGCCGCCACGTAATATTCGCGGGGAACAAAGGGCAGCCGGGCCGGCTGCAAAACGAGTGGGGGAGAGGGCGCCGGGGCAAGCAGCAGTTCGCTGAAAAGCTGCCATAGAGAAAGAAGAAACAACATAGCCGGGGTATCTGCAGAACAGACACTTGCGCCCGGCCGCTGGTTCCGCGCCGCTAGCTTAGGCGCTGGCGGCGGTACTCGCTGGGGCTCTGGCCAGTGTGGCGGCGGAAGGTCTTGTTGAAGTGCGACACGTTGTTGAAACCGCTGCCATAGCAAATCTGCGTGATGGTCAGGTCTTCGTTCACCAGCAGGCGGCAGGCCTGGCTTACGCGGTATTCCTGCAGAAAATCGGTGAGGGTGTGGCGCGTCATCTTCTTGAAGTAGCGGCAGAACGCCGGCACCGAGAGGTTGGCCACGTCGGCTACCTCATCCACCCCAATGGGACGGCGGTAGTTTTCTTCCAGATACTGATACACCTTGCTCAGGCGCTGCTGCTCGCGGCCGTGCGGGCCCAGGCCGCCGCTGCCGGCGTGCAGGGGCTCTACCTCGGTGGTTTCGGCCAGGAGCTGGAGCACGCGCAACAGCGTGAGCAGGCGGGCAAGCGGCGGCTCCGTGAGCAGCTGGCGCAGCAGCGGGTCCAGGGCGGCGCGGGTGGCCGGCCCAAAGCATAGGCCCTGCTGGGAGCGGGAAAGCAGCTGCTGAATGGCAGCCAGCTCAGGCCGCTGCCAGAAGGCTTCGCCCATAAAATCGGCCCGCAGCTGCACCACAATTTCCTCGAAGGCGCCCTGCTGCCCGTAGCTGAAGCTCAGGTGCGGCAGGTTGGGCCCGATAAGGGCCAGCTCACCCTGCTCGAACCGGGAAATGTGCTGCCCGATGTGGCGCCGGCCGGTCCCGCGCGGGACATATACCAGCTCGTACTCAGGATGGTAGTGCCAGAGCAAACCGCCGTTCTGCACCTCCGTGTAGTGGAGCAGCGTGAAAGAACTGTCGGTAGTGGGGTGGATGGACTCGTACTGGAGCTGCATAATCGATAATCTATGCCTGACTGGCACTAGCTTGCTCTCAAATATATACGATAAGTCAACATAGCATTACAAGTGGCGAACCACGCGGTTGCAGCGGCCGTTTACAGAGCTGAGATTAGTGCTTACCTTTTCCTGTGCCCATGTCTTCCTTGTCTTCTCGTGCCGCCAGCCTGGGTTTTATGGCTTCCTGGCTGCTGGTTTCTTCGCTGGCGGTAGCCGCGCCCCAGGCCCCCGCTGCTGCTTCCGATAAAGACCATATCCGGCAGCGCGCCAGCAGCGTAACGAATTACTACCACTACGCGCTGCATCTGACGAAGGCGCAGCGGCGGGCCGTGCAGCGCTCCACCTACCAGCACCTGCAGCAGCTCGACTCCTTGCGGCAGGTATCGGTAGCTTACGCGGCGGGAGCCGGGTATGCCAGCCCCGCGCCCACGCAGCGCGCCGCCGCTCAGGTGCAGGAACAGTACGATACGGCTATGCTGCGGATTCTGACGCCGGGCCAGTACAGTACCTTCCGCTGGCTTGGGGAGCAGCAGCCCGCTACGGGGCGCTAAGCGGCGCATTTACCCCAGGCTTTGCAGCCAGGTCGTGGCTTCGGGCAGTGTGCCAAAGCGCTGAAAGTGAAACCCAGTCGGAGCATTGCTGACGATAGTCTGGGTAGCTAAGCGGTGCATCGGGTTATGCCCTTCCACAATGGCGCAGTAGTGCGTGTTGCTTTCCCGCATAGCCCGCGGAATCCAGTTCTGCGTTATCCACGTCTGGGCCTCGGCCGACAAAGGCTGGCGCTGGCCGTGCTCCGATACCACTTTGCCAATCCGGGTACTGCGCAGCAGCTGTAGAGCCTGTTCATAAAGCTGCTGCATATCGGCCAGGCTGATGCGCTCCGAACTCCAGTTGAGCTGCACGTAGCCCGCCGCAGAGTAAGCTACCTGCCCTGCCGTATTCTGGTAATAAGGCTTTTCGCGGCGTTCGAACAGGTTGAGCATAAAAAGCTGGTTAATCCGATTTTCGGTCAGCGCAACCGGGTAGGGCGTAGCTTACCAACCGGCAAGCTAAGGGGTTTGTTGGCGGGCCGCAATCAATGATTGTTCTCAGGCAGCCTCCTGCTGCAGAATCTGGCGCACGTGGTGTTCCAGGTGCATGGCGTAGTCGTCTATCAGCCAGCCCAGCGTCACAGTGTAGCCGTTCTCGAACAGCACCTGGTTTTGCAATGCAGCGGCTGGTATTCGGGCAATCATGCGCATCAGCTGCTCATTATACAGGGTCCAGAAGCTGAGCAGCTCGGCGGCCGGAGCCTGCTGATACACGCCCAGCCGTACCCATTCGTCCTGCTGATAGGCAACCATACGGTGGGGTTCTGGCTCTGTCTGGCACAGCACAAATCGGCGGTGGTTATTGACTGCCGAATCCAGCAAATGACCCAGCACCTGCTTGCGCGACCATTTGCCCGGGCCTAGGGCTGTTGTCAGTTCCGCCGGGGAAAAGTCCAGAAAATGAGCGTTCAGCAGGCTCACCATTTCCCGGAGCCGCCTAAGCGCTTCGTGGGTGGTAGCCGGGTGAGAAGTTAGAGTAGACAACACGCCTGCGCAATAAGTAAACCGCCTCAAAACCAGCCGCCCGCCAGGCGGCGCGTACGGTATCAGCCGTAAAGGTAGCTGTTTTCGGGGGCGCCCACGTTGGCGCAGGCTGCACGCACTGCAAGCAAATCCTGCTATCTTAGAAGGATTTCCCGCGTCGTTACTCTGTGCCGTATGGCTGCCGCTGCCCTGTCCGCTCCCGAAACTTCCCCCGCTATCAATTCAGACCTGCACGCTGCTTTTGAACGGCTGCGCACCCATACGCCCGTGCTGCGCCGCGAAGATGCTTCTGCCCGGGCCACGCGCCTTCGCCGCCTGGCCGCCTGGATTACCAGCAACCGCGTTGCCATCCAAACCGCCCTGTACGCCGACTTCCGCAAGCCCGCCGCTGAAACTGATCTTACTGAAATCTGGTCAACGCAGGCCGAAATCAAGCATACGCTGGCCCACCTGCGGCAGTGGATGAAGCCCCGGCGCGTAGGTACGCCGCTGTCGTTGCTGGGCACTACCTCCTGGGTGCAGTACGAGCCCAAGGGGGTGTGCCTGGTAATGGCGCCGTGGAACTACCCGTTTTACCTGGCGGTGGGGCCGCTGGTGTCGGCGCTGGCCGCCGGCAACTGCTGCGTGCTCAAACCCTCGGAGCTGACGCCGCACGTAGCTACCCTGGTGCGCCGCCTGGCCGAAGAAGTTTTCGACTCCGCCGAAGTGGTAGTAGTGGAAGGCGGCAAAGACGTGGCCACCGAGCTGCTGCGCCTGCCCTTCGACCACATCTTTTTCACGGGCAGCCCCGAGGTGGGTAAAATAGTAATGCGCGCCGCCGCCGAGCACCTGAGCGGCGTGACCTTGGAGTTGGGCGGCAAGTCGCCGGCCGTGGTGGATGCCACCGCCAACCTGCGCGACGCGGCCGAGAAGCTGGTGTGGGGCAAGTTTCTGAATGCCGGCCAGACCTGCGTAGCCCCCGATTACGTGCTGGTGCAGGAACCCGTGCAGGCCGAGCTGGTGCGCGAAATGGAAGCTGTCATCCGCCGCAACTACAACCCCGCCGGAGCTGGGGTGGAAAACTCCGAGTCGTTTGCCCGTATCGTTAATCAGCAGCATTTCAACCGGCTGGCAGGCTTGCTGGAAGATGCCCAGGCTACCGGGGCTACGGTGGCCGTGGGTGGCGAGGTGGATGGCCGTCAGTGCTTTATCGCGCCCACCGTCCTCACCCATGTGGCCCCCGACAGCCGCATAATGCAGGAGGAAATATTCGGGCCGCTGCTGCCGCTGGTACCCTTCCGCACGCTTTCTGAAGCTGCCGATTTTATCAATGCGCGGCCCAAGCCCCTGGCGCAGTACGTATTCACGCGCAACGCCGAAAACCAGCGGTACCTGCTGGATAATGTATCGGCGGGTGGCGCGGCCGTCAACGAAACCATTGTGCACCTGGGTCACTCGGAGCTGCCTTTCGGGGGCGTGGGCAACAGCGGGGTAGGCAAGGCGCACGGGCACTATGGGTTTCTGGCGTTTTCCAACGAAAAAGCCGTGCTCCGGCAGCGTATCGGTCGTACCAGCATCAAGCTGCTTTACCCGCCCTACACCCCCAAAGTGCGCAAAATGCTTGATCTGCTGCTGCGGTATCTGTAGCCGGCCGTAGTGCCTTGCCTGTGCGCATCGGTGAGTAATGCGGCTGGCAGTAAGCACAGGGCAAGCTGATAAATAGTAGGTGGGCAGCAGGCGGAAAGCGGAAATTCGTTTTTGAAAATAAAGTAGGCAAGCCGAATTCTTTTGCCGATATTTTCCGGCAGCTGGCGGCAGCATTTCTTTGCCGGTCGGCCCTTTCCGCGCCTCGTGCTCATGTCGTTTACTCCCACCCAGGCCGCCATTCTTCGGGCAGTGGCCGATACCTTTATTCCGGCTGTGCCCGGCCACGAGCAGGAACCGAATGCTGCTTATTGGCTTCGCCAAGGCTCAGAGGGCCTCAACCTCGACCAACTGACTGGTATGCTGGCTGGGCAACCTATGGGCGTGCAGCAGGAGTTCCGGCAGCTGCTGGGGCTGCTGGCCTCGCCCGCGCTGGGACTTACCTGGCTGGGGAAGTTGCGGCCGTTTATGGAGCTCACCCTGCCGCAGCGTGAACAATTGCTGCAGCGCTGGGCCGGCAGCCCGGTGCCACAGCTGCGCAAGGCCTTTCACTCCCTGCGCAAGCTCACCATGATGCTGTACTACGGCGGCTCGGTGCCCGTGCCCGACAATCCGGTGTGGGCTGCCCTCGGCTACCCCGGACCCCAGCCCGACGACCAACCAGTGGATACCGACAAGCCCATCCGCCCGCTTCAGCCCACGACCGATGTGCAGTACGACTGCGACGTGCTGGTGATTGGCAGCGGAGCCGGGGGCGGCGTGGTGGCCGGGGAGCTGGCCGCCGCCGGCCATGCCGTGCTGGTACTGGAAAAAGGTCCTTATTGCCACGGCTGCGACTTCACTCAGCGCGAGGTGGATATGCTCAGCAAGCTGTACGATGGGCAGGCGGCCCTTACCACCCAGGATGGGAGCCTGGCGTTGCTGGCGGGCAGCTGCCTGGGCGGCGGCACCACCGTCAACTGGGCCGGGGCTTTCCGCACTCCCGACTACATCCTGCAGGAGTGGGCCCGGGAACACCACGTACCGCATTTCGCTTCGCCGGAATTTGGCCGCAGCCTCGATGCGGTAAGCCAGGCGGTGAGCGTGAACACCAGCTACGAGCGGCACAACGGTCAGAACCAGGCCCTGTGGAATGGGTCGAGGCAGCTGGGGCAGGAAGTGAAACGCATTCCGCGCAACGAAAAGCACCTGACTTCCTCGGAAGAACACTTCCGCAGCCTCGGGTTCAGCCCGCTTGGCGACCGGCACGGCATCAAGCAGGGTACCCTGAACACGTATTTGCAGCAGGCCTTCGACCACGGCGCCCGCATTCTGCCCGATACCTACGTGACGCGCGTAACCACCGCTCAGGGCCAGGCCACCGGCGCCGAAGCCGTGCATACGACCTCCTCGGGTCAGGCCGTACGCGTGACGGTGCGGGCGCGGCGGGTAGTGGTAGCTGGCGGGGCTATCCAGTCGCCGGCGCTGCTGCTGCGGAGCGGGCTGCGGCACCCACACCTGGGCCGGCATCTGCACCTGCACCCCACGGTGGTGGTGTCGGGAGCATACGCGCAGCGCATGGACCCGTGGTTTGGCCCGATGATGTCGGTGGTAAATGACACCTATACGATGCTGGACGGGACCAACTACGGCGCCAAGCTGGAAACCCCGCCCGCGCACCCGGGCCTCATGGCCATGGTGCTGCCCTGGCACTCGGGTGTGCAGCACAAGCAGCTGATGCAGCAGGCCGCGCACCTGGGTAACTTTATTGTGCTGACGCGCGACCGGGACGGGGGGCGGGTGCGCACCGACCGGCAGGGCCAGCCGCGCATCGACTACTCCCTGAGCTCCTACGACCGGGGCCACATGCTGCAAGGCGTGCGAGCGGCCGCCGAAATTCACGCCGCTGCCGGAGCCCACACGGTGTATCTGCCCCACGGTACTCTGCCCACCCTGCACGTGCAGAATGGCGCGGTTCAGAATCCGACTGTCCTCGATGGCCTTAGCAAACTCAAATGGCAGGCCAACCGCTTCGGGCTCTACAGTGCCCATCAGATGAGTACCTGCCGCATGGGCGGGCAAAGGGCCACGCATCCGGTAGCACCTACCGGCGAAACCTATGAGGTGCGCAACCTATTCGTGGCCGATGCGTCAGCGTTTCCGACGTGCAGCGGCGTAAACCCTATGCTCACCATTATGGCGCTGGCACACTTCACGGCCCAGCACCTGAAAGCGGGCTTGTAGCCGCCCGGGCGCCGCCCGCGAACGGATGTTGGATTTTCGCGTAGTAGGGGGCGCACCAACTTCCCGGCTATGTCCTCCTCTTCTCCCCGCGTTGTACTAGTGTTTGCGCTATGTGTGGCTTTGCTGAGCGGCAGCAGCTGTGCCCGGCGCAAAAAGGACATTCCGGCTGCTGCTACCGCCGAGCCGGTGAAAGCCGCCCCGGCGCCCGCGCCTATAGCCCGTGCGGCCGCCCGCGACCTGGCCGGCGTGATGGCCGAGGAGCTGCAGCTGTCCGATGATCAGCAAACCAGGGTGCGAACCTTGCTGCGCTCCACGGTGCAGCAGGTGAACGAAGCCCGCAGCCAGTACGCTGCCGACAAGCCCGCCCTGAACAAAGAGCTGCTGCGCATCAATGCCGAGTCGGAAAAGCAGCTGCAGCAGGTGTTTTCGGCCGAGCAGTACAAGCAGTACCAGCTGAAAAAGCGCAGTATGCAGGCCAAAATGCAGGCCATCCGCGCCGGCAATAAATAAGTTGGGGTGCCCCTGCTTTTTACTGCCTAAATCCCCTCATTTCCATCCCAAAAATGCGTCCTCAACCCTACACGCTGCACTTCAACCCCAAGCTTAGTTTGAATGCGGCCGGCAAGCACGTGCGCGACGGCCTATCCACGGTGCTGCGTACCGGCGACAACCTCTGGCTGAGCTGCGACGAGCGCACCACCATTGAGCGGCTGCGCCTGACGGGGCCGCACGAGTTCGGGGAGCATTGCTCTTACCAGTTGGATGAGCTGCTCGATCTGCCCGCCGACGAAACCCTGGAAATCGATATTGAAGGTATGGGCGAGGCCGGCCACTACCTCTGGATTATCGGCTCACACAGCCTCAAGCGCAAGCAGCCCGACCCCGAGGACGAAGACGTGGAAAAGCAGATCGAAAAGCTGGCGAAGGTGAAAGCCGACCCCAACCGCTACCTGCTGGCCCGCATTCCGCTGCTGCTGAACCCGGAAACCGGCAACTACGAGTTGCACAAGCAGGCCCCGCATCCCACCGACCCTACCCAAACCCTGCACGCTGCCCAGCTGCACGGCAGCACCAGCAGCAACGAGCTGCTGGACGTGCTGGCCGACGACCCTCACCTCAAGCCCTTCCTGAAAATCCCTGGCAAAGACAATGGCTTCGATATTGAAGGCCTGGCCGTGGGGGAGAACGGGCGCCTGTTCGTGGGCCTGCGCGGACCGGTGCTGCGGGGCTGGGCCGTGGTGCTGGAGCTGCTGCCTCGCGAGGACAAGCACGGCCGCCTGCGCCTCGACAAAGTGCCTGGCAGCACCCAGCCGTACTACAAAAAGCACTTCCTGCAGCTGGGTGGCATGGGTCTGCGCGAGCTGCGCCAGCTGGGGTCCGACATCCTGCTGCTGGCGGGGCCCACCATGGACCTCGACGGTACCATTGCCGTGTACCGCTGGCCCGATGCCCTGCGCCTGCCCCAGGACAGCCTTATCGACGAAAAGCAGCTGCACCGCCTGTTCGATGTGCCCCACGGCGCCGGCCCCACCGCCGGCCAGGACCGCGCCGAGGGCATGGCCTTGCTCGATGAGACGCACATTCTGCTGGTGTTCGACAGCCCCACCGACCAACGCAAGCCCGCACCGCACCAGGTGCAGGCTGATGCCTATCGTCTGCCCCGGTAGCGGCTTTGCGCTACCTTCGCCGCGCATTTTTCCCGATTAACCTTCCCCTTATGGCAACTGCTCCGCTGGTGCGCACGCCCGAAACCACCCACCGCATCTATTTCCAGGATTGCGACATGCTGGGCCACCTCAACAACGCCCGCTACCTCGACTACTTCCTCAATGCCCGCGAAGATCAGGTAGCTCAGCATTACGCGCTGAACATGGGCCAGCTGGCCCGCGAGCAGAACGCCGGCTGGGTTATTACCAAGCACCACATCAGCTACCTGCGCCCCGCCCGCCAGGGCGAAACCGTGCGCATCCGCACCCAGCTCATTCACTTCGACAACTCCAATCTGGTAGTGGAAATGCAGATGCTGAGCCAGGACGGCCTGCGCCTGAAAGCGGTGCTGTGGTCGGAAATGGCCTACGTGCAGGTGAGCACCGGCACCCGCACCGACCATTCCGATGAAATGATGGACATGCTGGAAAGCCTGGACGTAGACGACGTGAACTACGATGTCGACGGCTTCGACGAGCGGGTGAAGGCGTTGCGCAAAGAGTTCAAGCGCCAGCGCGCCGGCGAGGAAGACTAACCCCACGGCGCCAGTTGCGTTAAAGAAAAGCCGGAGTTGCCCGCCAGGGTTGCTCCGGCTTTTCTTTTTTAACCGTAACACTGCAATTCCATGAGTATTTTCGGAAGCGACGCCCTGAAGGGCAAAACCATAGCCATCATTGCCACCGACGGATTTGAGCAGTCGGAGCTCGAAAAGCCCAAAAAGTACCTCGAAGATGAAGGCGCTAAGACCCACATCATCTCCCTGAAAAGCGGCTCCATCAAAGGCTGGGACCAGAAAGACTGGGGCGACAAAGTGGACGTGGACAAAGTAATCGGTGAGGTGAAAGTGGCCGACTACGACGCGCTGGTGCTGCCCGGTGGCCAGATGAACCCCGACGTGTTGCGCACCAAGCCGGAGGTAGTAAGCTTCGTGAAGGAGTTTGTGGCCTCCGGCAAGCCGGTGGCTGCCATATGCCATGGCCCTTGGGTGCTGGTAGAAGCCGACGTGGTGCAGGACAAGCAAATTACCAGCTGGCCCAGCCTGCAAACCGACGTGAAAAACGCCGGTGGCCGCTGGGTTGACGAAACCGTGGTGGTCGATGGCAACCTCATCACCAGCCGCAACCCCCAGGATATTCCCAACTTCAACGAGAAGATCAAAGAAGCCCTGGTAGGCAAGTAAACGCCTTTGGGTAAGCCCAAAAAAGCCCCGCCGTAATGTACGGCGGGGCTTTTTTAGGAAAAAATCGGGAAACTTAGTTGGTGATACCGATACCTACGTACACCTGAAAAGCACCGTTCTTAATTGCTTCGACTCCCATAGCCGCATTGCTGGTGGGGTCTTTAATAATGTCAGCAAAGCCGGCAGTATAACGGCCGCCCACACGGGCTGGTCCTACTCGCGCTTCAAGGCCGGCTGACAAGCCATAATCAAGGCTGCTGTAACTGTACCCGTATGTATTGTTCTCGTCGGCAATTTTCCGTTCAACATCGTTTTCTTTCACCTTCGTGAGCAATGAAACTTGCGGGCCTACATGCACACTTACATTATCCAAAATGTTATATACAAGCAGCACCGGTACTTGGATGTAATCTAGGCGAGTGATGTAAGTGCCAGGTTGAACACTTGCTGGATTGCTTCCTTCAAAGCCCTGGCGGCTGTAGAGTATTTCGGGCTGCAGCGAGAACTTGTCGGAGAAGCTGAACTGCGAATAGAAGCCCGCGTGGAAGCTGTTGTAGTTCTTGGCGTCGCCGTAGCTTTTCTTACCGTCGCCGCGGATGTCGGCGAAGTTCACGCCGCCCTTGATGCCGAAGCCCCCATTGCGGGAGTCGCTGGAGCTGCCGGAAGCATAGTCAGTGGATTTGCGGACGCCGATGGGGCCATCCTGGGCGGAGGCTACCGTAACCGACGCCATGGCGCAGGAAAGCAGGAGCAGAAGCTTTTTCATAAGAAGAGAATTTCGGGTGGAAAAAAGTCGCCGGAAAGGCCGATAGCCGGGCTATTTGTATGCGACTATACTTACATCCGAAAAGAATGTTGCGGCAGCCGAAACCGACTCGAAAAAAGACTCCAGATTTTTATTGCGAAAATCAAACTGACTTGTATATTTGGCCTTTTACGGCCGCCACCAGTCGGGGGCTTGCGGGGTATTAGCTCAGCTGGTTTAGAGCGCTACCTTGACAGGGTAGAGGTCACTGGTTCGAACCCAGTATACCTCACTTCTTCCCCCTTCGTGGGCGGCAGCTTTTGCCAGAGCCGCTGCCCGCTTCATTTTCCCGAATCCGGAAATAACCGCCTGAGAGAGCGGTTATTTTTGTATCCGGCCGTTTTCATTCCGGCTGCTCTTCTATGGTCGCTATTGCTTGGGCGCCGCTCTACGCTCATCCGCTGCCTGCGGGCCACCGCTTTCCGATGCTCAAATACGAGCTGCTGCCCGAGCAGCTTTTGCGGGAAGGCACTATCAGCGAGGCCAACCTCTTTCAGCCCGCTGCCGCCACCGCAGCCGATATTCTGCCCGTGCACGACTCCGGCTACTACCTGCGCCTGCGGCATGGCCAGCTCACGCGCCAGGAAGAGCGAGCCACCGGCTTTCCGTGGAGCCCGGAATTGATAGAGCGAGAGGTAACCATTCTGGGCGGGACCCTGGCCTGCGCCCGCCATGCCCTGCAACACGGCGCGGCCCTGAACGTGGCCGGCGGCACCCACCACGCTTTCCGGGACCGGGGCGAAGGATTTTGCCTGCTCAACGACCAGGCGGCGGCGGCTGCCTGGCTGCTGGCCCGGCCGGAACTGGGCGTCCGCCAGGTGCTGATCGTGGACCTGGATGTGCACCAGGGCAACGGCACGGCCAGTATTTTTCGGGAGGAGCCCCGCGTGTTTACTTTCTCTATGCACGGGGCCCGCAACTACCCGCACCGCAAGGAGCAGTCGGATCTGGATCTGGCCCTGCCCGATGGCACCGACGACGCCACGTACCTGCAGCTGCTGGCCGAAGCGCTGCCCCGCCTGCTGGATGAAGTGCGGCCGGATTTCGTGCTGTACCTGAGTGGGGTAGATGTGCTGGCCACCGACAAGCTGGGCCATCTGAGCCTCACCCGGGAAGGCTGCCGCCGCCGCGACGAGTACGTGCTGGGCCTTTGCCACCGGCATGCTCTTCCGGTGGTGGTGTGCATGGGCGGCGGCTATTCCGAGCGGCTGACCGACATCATCGAAGCCCACGCCAACACCTTTCGGGCCGCACAGAACCTGTGGGGATAAGGCTGGCGCAGCCCAGCGAGCAGCAGAACGAGGCCACACCCATACCAGGCCGGTGCCCGCTGCGCATCATAGGGGAACAAGTGACGAATTGATTCGCCGGAAAAGATAGAAGCTTCCCGCGAAATCCAACTTCAGGCGCCCATAGCGGGCACTATCAGCTGCCACCGGAACGCCCAGCACCAGCGCAGGGTATAGCGCGTGATGCCGGCCTGCTTCAGCAGTTGCTCCCAGTCGGTGCGCCGGAACGCCCGGGCTACGGACAGGGGCGCGTCGTGCTGAACCAGGTAGGAGCCGCCGAGCAGGCGCGTGAGCCACTTGATGCTGTAGTATGCCAGCGGGTGACGGTGCAGGTCGTTGATGATGACGGCCACGCGGGCCTGCTGCTGCCAGGTTTGCAGGAAATGCACCAGGTCGTCGTCCGAGAAATGGTGGCAGAACAGGCTGCACGTCAGTACATCGAAGCGCCGCTGCTGAAACTTAGGGGAGAAAATGTCGTGCTGTGAGAAACTGATTTCGGGGTAGCCGGCGCTGTGCTGGCGGGCGTAGCTAAGCATAAAGGCGTTGGCATCGATGCCCTCCAGCTGCACCGGCACGGCGCGGCGACGGGCCCAGCGGGCCACGTAGCGCAGCGTGTCACCGCCACCACTGCCCAGGTCGGCGAGGTGCAGCTGGCGGCCCACGGGTAAAGCCAGCTTTTCCAGTGCCTGCGTCACTACGTTGTAGCCCCCCAGGCGGGCGTTGATGAGGGCCAGCTCATCCAGGTTCTGGCGAAGGGCATCGGAGGCCAGCGTCAGGTCGTCCATCAGCTCCGGCCCGGTGGCGCGGCGGGAGAAATCAGGCATAGGCGACCTGCAACAGCATGGATTCCAGGGTGAGACCCGGACCAAACGCAAAGCTGAGCACGGGTGCCCCGGCATCGGCGGCGGTGAAAGATGCCAGCAGCTCGTGCAGCACAAACAGCACCGTGGCCGACGACATATTACCGTAGTCGCGCAGCACCTGGTAGGCAAAGCGGTTGTCGTGGCGCGACAGGCCCAGCTCCTGTTCAATGGTTTCCAGAATCTTGCGGCCGCCCGGATGAATGGCAAACGCCCGGATATCGGCCAGCTTAACCGGCAGCCGCCGGAGCAGCTGCTCCGTGAGCTGACGGATGCCCTTCTGAATCATACGCGGCACGTACGACGACAAGGTCATTTCAAACCCGAAGTCGTTGATGTGCCAAGCCATATCGGCATGGCCCTCGGGCTCCAGGTCGCAGTGGAAGGCCTGCAGGGCCAGGCTGGCGCCCTGGGCGGCGGGCCGGGCCTGCACCAGCGCCGCCGCCGAGCCGTCGCCAAACAGCGCATTGGAAATCAGGTGGTCTTCTTCGCGGCTTTTCTGGAAGTGCAGGGTGCAGAGTTCCGTGCACACAATCAGGACCCGCGCCTGGGCATCGGCCCGGCAGAAGGCGTCGGCCAGTTTCAGGGCATTGAAGGCCGCGTAGCAGCCCATAAAGTTCACGCAGGTGCGCTGCACATGGGGCGAAAGGCCCAGCGCGTGTACCAGCTCAATATCCAGTCCCGGCGCGTACATGCCCGTGCAGCTTACCGTGATAAGATGGGTGATATCCTGAGATGTCAACTCCGGCAGCTGAGCCAGGCAGGCACGGGCCGCCTCCACCGACAGGGGCAGCGCGTGCTCCCGGTACGAAGCCAGCCGCTGCCCAACTGTTGGGAAGGGCTCCAGGCCCGGGGTGTTCGGAAAAAACGTGTATTGACCGTTATGCTGGCCATAATCGGGCAGCACGGAGTAGCGGTGCTCAATGCCCGACACCCGGTAGAGGGCGCGGAGCTTGCGGGCTTCGGGCGCATCCAGCTGAAGCGCCTGGGCCATAAAGTCGGCTATCTGGGGCTGGGCAAGGCGGTGCGGTGGGGTAGCAGTGCCAATGGCACACAGGTAGCTGGACATTCGGTGCAGTTTACGCAAAGTACGCCGCCTGCCCTAATTGAGTTAGGCCCGCGTACCCTGGAACAGGATTAAAACGGTTGGCCGTGGGTGCCGCCAATAAGTGTCCGCACGGCAGCTGGCCAGTAGCGCAGCCCGCCAATAACCAGCTTCGCTCATCACGGGGCGGCCAAACAGCCGCTGCACGGTGCGGCCCACGCGCAGGCGGCTGCCAAACTGCCGCTGCCAGGCCTGCCGGTAGCAGCTTTCCAACTCCGGTCGCCCGACGTCGCCCCGCACGAAGGCATGGATATGCTCGGCGGCCAGGGCCGCGCCGTGCAGGGCCATGGCCATGCCATTGCCGCACAGTGGGGTAATCAGCCCGGCCGCGTCGCCGCACATCAGCACGTGGTTTTCCACCGGCGCTTTCGGGGCGAAGGATATTTCGTTGATAACCTCGGGCTGCGGATACAGGAATTCGGCTTGCCCGAATACCCGGGCCAGAAAGGGGTTGCGGGCCAGCACGGCAGTTTCGAGAGCTGGAATGGTGCCGTGCTGCTTAAGGTTTTGGCGGGTGGTGAGGTAGCAGAAGCAGTACTTGTCGTCTTCGATGGCAGACAGGCCCGCGTAGCCGTCGGCGAAGTTGTGCAGGGCAATGAGGTGGCGCGGGAAGTCGTAGCGCAGGTGGTACTTGACGGCCAGGTAAGGGGAGCGTTGCCGGAAAAAGGGGCGGTTGAGCTGCCGGTCGAGGTTGGCCCGCTTGCCATAGGCGCCCAGCACCACCTGCGCCGTAAGCGTGCGGCCATCGGCCAGGGTAGCGCGGTGCGTACTCGTAGCGGCATCAAAAACTATGTCGGCGACGGTGGCGGTTTCCACTTGCACGCCACGCTCCAGGGCCAGCTGGTACAGGAAAAAGTCGAGCTGGTAGCGGCTTATTCCAAAGCCGCCCAAACCCAGCGGGGCGCGCACCACGCGGCCAGCCGGGGAACTGACCAGCAGCTGCTCAATGCGGGCCGGGCGCAGCACGGCGGGGTCGGCGCCGAGGCGGCGCAGATAAGGCAGCACCTCGTTGGAAATGTATTCGCCGCACACCCGGTGGAAAGGGTATTGCTTGCGCTCCACCAGCGTAACGGCCAGCCCGCGCCCGGCCAGGTCAAGGGCTGCAGCCAGCCCGGCCAGCCCCCCACCGATTATGAGAATGCTCACGAAAAAATTATCAGAAAAGTCATACAAAAGAGGCCGGCTATATAGGTTTTTTCTCAAAGAATGGATATATAGCTAACCAGATTCTCCCATAGGATGTTACCTTTGCAAACCTAATTAAACACTTCACGTTAAGTATTCCTGCTGGATTGCTGAACGCCTTGTTGCGCCCTTCCTTATGATAAAACTCCTACGCTTCGTTTCCTTTCTCCTGCTGTTTGGCCTGCTGCCCGGCTCGGCCTTGCTGTCGCAGGCGGCCGCTCAGCCCACGGAGAAGGCAGGCAATAAACCTCAGCTTGAGGAAAAAAACCTGTTGGTGTATCCCAATCCCAGCACGGGTATCGTGCAGGTATCGGTACTGGGTTTCAAAGGCCGTAAGCTGGAGCTGCGGGTGCTAAACATCATCGGCACCGTGGTATACCGCGAAACCGTGACGGAGCTCAACGACCGTTTTACCCGCACGCTCGACCTGAGCAAGTTCGCCAGCGGCCTCTACTACGTCAAGCTCGACTCCGACAATACCAGCACCATGCGCAAGCTCGTGATTCGCTAGTTCCGGCGAGAGTTTATTTATAAGCCGTGCGGCTGCTCCTATTTGGGGTGGCCGCACGGTTTTTTATGTGATTCAGACAGCAGCAGGGAAGGCCCGAATGTTGTTCAAAAAAAAGCCTTTCCCGGGCAGGAAAGGCTCATCAATTGGCAAGAGAAAAGGGCGCTAGCGGCGGCTGCGCACCCGAACGGGCTGCAGCTCGGGCTGGCCAGTAACCCGAACGGCCTGGGCGGCCAGCACGGCAACCAGGGTAATACCCACGGAAACAAGCAGAATCATAAAGCAGGGGTGTTAAAAGTACAAAAAACAACTACGCTTGCCGGTCGGCAGAGGTAGAAACTACAGAGTAAACCACAAAAGCTCATGGGTAGTTTCGGTGCCAGGCGCTGAGTTGCCGGCCTTCAGGCGCCAATCTGCGAACGGAGCTGCTCTATCACGGTTTCCGCCACCTGCCGGATGTACTGGATAAGGGTGGCTACGTGCCCGGCATCTACGTGCGGGTGGCTGGCGGCGGCTTCCAACTCCCGGATAGGCTCCAGCAGGCTGCGCACGTTGAGCGAGTAAAAGCTGCTTTTGAGGTGGTGCGCCATTTCGGCCACGCGCTGCCACTGCTGCTGCGCGTAGAAGCCTTCCAGCTTAGCCAGGGCCGGCGGGGCCGTGTCGATGAAGAGCTGCATCATGTGCCGGATAAAGGCCTCGTCGCCCTGGGCTACCAGTTGAATGTTTTTTAAATCGAACAGCTGCTCCGTAATATGCGCCTTAGCGGGCAAGTGGTGCTGCAGCAGCACATACAGTTGCTGGTCGGAGAAGGGCTTGGACAGGAAAGCCTGGAAGCCCGCAGCCCGGTACAGCTGCGTCTGATCGGGTAGCGCGTTGGCCGTGAGGGCTACTACCGGCGTGGCCGCTCGCTGCGCATCGGGGTGCTGGCGCAGGTGGTGGGTGGTGGTGATGCCGTCCATTTCGGGCATCTGGATATCCATCAGCACCAGCGCGTACGAATGCGCCCGGAACAGCTCCAGGGCCTCGGCTCCGCTGGGGGCCGCATCTACCACCAGCCCCCAGTTGGCCAGCAGCTTTTTCGTCAGAAACAAGCTCACCGCGTTGTCTTCCACCAGCAGAAGGCGGTGGGGTCCGAGTGGGGGCTGCTCCACGGCCGTAGGGGCGGCCGTAGCCGGGCCGATAACCGGCTGCAGCGGCAGCTCTACCCGGAACGTGCTGCCCTGCTGTACCTGGCTGTGGGCCGTGATGGTGCCGCCCAGCCGCTCTACCAGCCCTTTGCTGATGCTCAGCCCCAGGCCAGTGCCACCGTAGCGCCGGGCCGTGCTGGCTGAGGCCTGGGTGAAGGGCTCAAACATTTCTTCGAGCTGCGAGGCCGCAATGCCAATACCGGTATCTTCCACTACAAAGGCAAAGCAGCACATCTTGGCTTGGTGGGGCAGCGGCTCGCAGCGTAGGGTCACGTGGCCCTGGTTCGTGAATTTAACGGCGTTGCTGAGCAGGTTCAGCAGGATCTGGGTGAGGCGGTACGGGTCGCCGAGCACCTGGGTGGGCACGTCGGGGGCGGGCAGCTCCAAATGCAGGCTGATGCCTTTTTCCTCAACCCGGAAGCGCACCGCCTCCGCGCTGCGGCGCAGCACGTCGCGCACGTCGAACACCCGCTCCTCCAGCTTAATTTTGCCCGTCAGCAGCTGCGACACGTCCAGCACGTCGTTTATCACCACCAGCAGGTTTTCGGCCGATTCCTGAATGTGCTGCACAAACTCGCGCTGCTCATCGGTGAGCGGAGTGCGGCCCAGCAGGTTGGCTACGCCCAGAATGCCGTGCATGGGCGTGCGAATCTCGTGGCTGATATTAGCCAAAAACTCCTGCTTGACGCGGGCCGTCTGCTCGGCGGTTTCCTTGGCCTGCCGCAGCTCGGCATTGACCTGTTTCTGCGCCGTTATTTCGCTGGCTACCGCCAGCACCTGCACCGTGCCATCGGCCAGCACAAACGGCTGCTTCAGGCACTGAAACCACCGCTCACGCCCGTCGTGCCACTCAAAATGCTCTTCGGTGGAAAGCTCTATCCGTGCCTGAATAACCTGCTGATCCTGCTCCAGCAGCCGCGTGCGCACTTCTTCGTCGGGCATCACATCGGCATAGGTGCCGCGTAGCAGCTGCCTTTTCGAGACGCCGTAGAAGTCTGCGGCTGCCTGATTGGCCAGTTGAAAACGGCCCTGGTTATCCCGGATGAAAATAAGCTGGGGCGAGGTGTCGATGATCTGCTGAAACAGCCGGTTTTTCTCCGCCAATCCCCGGTTGATGGCCCGGCGCTGGGCTTCGGCCTGCTTCCATTTGGTAATGTCTTCCAGGGCCCCGGCCGCCAGCCAGGCCTGGCCTGAGGCGTCGCGCTCCAGCGGGGTAGTGCTGGTGCGCAGGCATAGGCGGGCGCCGTTGCGATGGTAAACGTGGTACTCCATCGTTCGGATTTCGCCGTCGGCGGCGGACCGCATGGCGTGCCAGTAGTCGCGCATGGGGGTGCGGTCCTCGGCCGCGAGCAGCTGCTGCCACTCCTCCACGCCCATGGCCATGAGTTCCTGCTCGGTATAGCCCAGCAGGTCGTACATGTGCCGGTTGCAGTACGTAACCCGCTCTTCCAGCAGATCAAAGGTGTAGACAACGTTCGGTGCCGTTTCCAGCACGCGCTCCAGCAGGCGCTGGCTGCTGGCCAGCTCGGTGGTAAGGCGCTGCTGATCCGTGAAATCGGTGAGGTACACGTTCACGCAATCTTCCGTAAGCAGCGGCACCACCGTCCAGTAGTACACGTGGTCGTTCAGGGCAAACTGCCGGAAGCGCGTCTGGCCCGCCGCCAGGGCCGCCGTCAGCTCATGGCGCAGAAACTGGTTGCCTTCCTGGGAAGGCTGAGCGGTGAGCTCCTCCAGCACGGGCCCGGCCGCGGGATTGAAATACTGCGGATGGCCGGCCGGCGTGTAGCAGATAATGGGGTGGGGGCTGAACTCGGCCAGGCGGGAAAGCTGACTGATATGAGCCTGCAGGTGCTGCTGCTGCGTCACGTCCTGGTAGCTCCACAGGTGCAGGGCCACCACGCCTTGCTCGGCCACGGGCAGGTAGTTGAGCTTCAAAATGCGCCCATTGGCCAGGGACAGCAGCGCGTCCTGCAGGGGTACCTGCTGCTCCAGGGCGTGGCGGTGCAGCTTCACCGCTTCGTCGGGGTGCTGAAATCCGATGGTAAACTGCTCAAGCACTTCGCCCACTGGCGCACCCAGGTAGTG
Source organism: Hymenobacter sp. J193 (assembly GCF_024700075.1). Lineage (NCBI taxonomy): Bacteria > Pseudomonadati > Bacteroidota > Cytophagia > Cytophagales > Hymenobacteraceae > Hymenobacter > Hymenobacter sp. J193. The sequence goes on along the minus strand of NZ_JAJONE010000001.1, from coordinate 1,562,893 downwards.
AATATACGGCTGCGGCAGCCCAAACAGGTGGCAGTAAGCCGGGCTGACCAGGGAAACGCGCAGGTCGGAGCCGGCTACGATAATAGCATTGTCAAGGGTGTGCAGCAGGGCGGCCGCCTGGGTGGCGGCAGCCTGCTGCAGCCGGGTGGTGTGCAGACGAGCCTGGTGCAACTGGGTGCGGGTCTCGCCCAGCAGGCGCCGGGCCTGGGCTAGCTTATGATGCAGGTGGCGGGAAGCGGCAGCGGAGCGGTCGGCCATAAAGTCAGATACAGATACTTACTTGATATACACTTCCTTGTTCTGGAGCATGCGGTACAGCGTGGACTTGCCGATGCAAAGCTGGGCCGCTGCCTGCAGGATGTTGCCTTGGTTTGCATCGAGGCAGCGCTGTACAATGCTGGCCACCTGAGCACGCAAGGGCGCAGGAGTGTCCGGGCTGGCAGCGGGCGAAGTAGACCGCAGCTGCAGGTCCGCCGGCTCGATAGTGTCGCCCTCGGCCAGCACGGCGCCCAGCTCCACCACGGCTTTCAGCTCGCGCACGTTGCCAGGAAAAGCGTATTGCTGGAGCTTGAGGCAGGCAGCGGGCGAAAAAGAATGCACGGCCAAGTTGTTGCGGGCCGCAAAGTCGCGCAGAAAGGCCTCAGCCAGCAGCAGCACGTCGTCGCCCCGCTCGCGCAGGGGCGGCAGCGCAATAGGCAGGCCTAGCAGACGGTAAAACAAATCCTCCCGGAAGGCGCCCTGCCGCACCCGCTCGGCCAGGTCGTGGTGCGTGGCCACAATTAGGCGGGCATCAAAGCGAATGGCGGAGTTTCCTCCTACCCGGTACACTTCGCGCTCCTGCAGGGCCCGCAGCAGCTTCGACTGCAGGCTGAAGTCGAGGTCGGCAATTTCGTCCAGAAACAGGGTGCCCTGGTGGGCTTCCTCAAACCGGCCCACCCGGCGACTCACGGCACCCGTAAAGGCGCCTTTCTCGTGCCCGAACAGCTCACTTTCCAGCAGCTCCCGCGGGATGGCGGCCACGTTCACGGCCACAAAGGCACCGGTGCGCCGCTCCGAAAGGGCATGAATGGCTTTGGCTACCAGTTCTTTGCCCGTGCCGGTTTCGCCCGTCAGCGACACGCTGATGTTGGTGCGGCCCGCTTTTTCAATCAGTCCCTGCAGCTGCTGCATCTGTGGGCTACAGCCCAAGAGCGTCCGGCGCGGGTCGGTGGCCTGGCCCAGCTGCTGGCGTAGCTGCTCGTTTTCGCGGCGCAGCGTCACCTGCCGCTGTACGTTGCCCGCCACATGCCAGAGGCGGTCCGGGGTGTCTTCGTCCTTCACCAAATAATCGTAGGCTCCCTGGCGCAACAGGGAAATGGCCGTGCGCACGTCTTCCTGGGCCGATATAACGACTACCGCCACGTCAGGCAGCTGCACCTTGATGCGGCGAAAAACCTCATCCCCAGCCATGTCGGGGAGGCCATAGTCTAGGCTGATCAGGTCAGGCTTCTGCGCGAGCTGGCTCAGGCACTCCTGGGCCGAGGCAAACCGGGTAACCGTGTAGTCGGGGTTCTGGTTGAGGCGGTAAGCCAGCAGCTGGCCGTACCACTCATTATCTTCAACGATGAATATGCGGAAGGCCGGCGTAGCAATGGGCATAGAAATAGCAGCGGTAAGGTGGGAAGCTTAACTATAACCTACGATAATCTATAGGGGCCCAGATGTGGCCTGTTTGGCTAATTTGGAGTGTTTAGCTTAGAACTTTGCTAAATATCTGATTTTCAAAATCTTGTTGCTGAAAAAACGAGCCACGTTTTGTATAATAGTCATTCTCTAATATTTACCTGTATTTCCCATTTTGGGAAATACAGGTTGTGGCTAGCTGCACTATTAGACGATTAGCAGGGTTTTGGCATGCTTTATTGAAGATGGCAAACAGCTTGTAAGTCAGACTGCCCAGTGGATACACTTTAACGCAGTTTGCTATGAGCCTTCTTCCTGTTTGTGCCGCCGCCCGTCGCCGCGGTATTCTGACTTTCCTGGCCCTGATTTCCTGGCTGCAGGCCACCGCCGCCGACCCCGTGACGTACTATTCTGTAACCGGGGCACCGCCCGTGGTTGCCACCAGTTGTATTACGGTGGTTTGTACCAAAGTAAACAACAAAGAACGAGCTACTGACGCGGCCCTCGACAATTTTGCCACCCTGGATCTGGGCATCATTGCGGGCTCAGCTTCCATCTCTATGAAGCTCAACGGTACGGTTCCGGCGTACAGTCGGGCGGGGGTAGTAGTGAGCGGCACGGCTACGGTACTCAGCCTCAACCTGCTGGGTGGGGCGCGTATTACCACGTATGCCAAGGGCGTGGAGAAAGACAAGATGGTGGTGGATATGAACCTGCTCAAGCCCGCTATTGGCTCCAGCCGGCCTACGCGCCTGGAGTTTGAGGCCCCGCAGGCTTTCGATGAGATAAAGCTGGAGTATTACCAGACCGCCAGCATCGACATCTTCAACCAGCACGACCTGCGGGTATACTACGCCTACGGCATCAGCAACAGCAACCAGAATGAGGTGCAGGGCTACCTGTCGCGTACCAACAGTGCCAGCACGGCCGTATCGCCGGGTGCGCTGGGCTTGTGCCTGAATACGGCCGTAGCACACCCCGAGCGGGCCACCGACACGGACCTGACTTCCAACTACGCTTCTTTTGGCAGCGCCGTTGATGTAAGCTGCCCGGCCACGCTGAACGTTGGTTTGGAAGGTATTGCTCCAGCCGGCTACCACGCGGGGTTTGTGATTGGCAATGGCGGCCTGCTCGACGCCAGCGTACTGGCCGGCCTGCAGGTGCGCACCTACCTCGGTGATGAGGAGCAGGAAACATTTAGCGGCGCCTCCCTGCTGCGCCTTAATCTCTTGCCCGACGGCAGCAACCGCTACTACGTGAGCTTTGCCACCAGCGAAGCCTTTGACCGGGTTTCTATCAGCCGGACAGAGCTGCTGAGCGCTCTGAATAATGTGCGTCTGTACTACGGTTTCGGAATTGAGCCGCGGGCTTTCGAGGCCGAAACCATTACGCTTTCCGACAATACCACCGCCACGCCAACCCAGGACTTTCAGGCTCGGTCCAACAGTGTACTGTCGGTGAATATCAATGGAACGGTAAATGGCATTATAAACCCGCAGAATGCCGCCAATGCCTCCACAACGGACTATGCCAAGATTACCAGTCTGGTAAACGTGTTGGGTACGCAGCGCCTCAAAGTAAAGCTGAATGGCACCGGCCAGGCCGGCAATACCGCCGGCGTGGTGCTGCAGCTGGGGGAAGGCCTGCTCGACGCCAGCCTGCTCAATAACTTTCGTATCAACACTTACGGCGGGCCCGATGGCAACACCCTGCTCGAAAGCGCCAGCGGAGCCTCGGCCCTGCAGCTGGCGGTGCTGGGCGGCAACAAGAGTGAGCTGACGCTCCGGACCACGCAGGATTTTTCGTGGGTGGAGCTGGAAGTAAATAACGGCCTCAGTGCCCTCGGTGACGTGCGCATGTACTACGGGCTGGCCGATGACCGTCCGTACGGCTTTCCCAATAACATCGTAACGCCCGTGGTGCTGCCCGTGGAGCTTACCGCCTGGCAGGCCCAGGTGCAGGGTGGCAGCGTACTGCTGCAGTGGCGTACGGCCTCAGAGCAGCAAAGCAGCCACTTTATAGTGGAGCGGGCCACCCAGGCCGGCGCTAATGAATTTGTGGCAGTAGGCCAGGTGCAGGCCGCCGGCAGCAACTCGCAGGCCCGTACCTACACCCTGCGCGACGCGCAGGCCGGTAAGCTGGGTGCCGCCAAGCTTTACTACCGCCTGCGGCAGGTAGACCTGGACGGGCATCAGAAGATATCGGAAGTGGTGGTGGCCGAGCTGGGCGCGGCCAGCTACGCGCTGCAGGTGTACCCCAACCCGGCTACCGCAGCTGGTGTTTTGCAGGTTGCCCTCACGGGCCTGCCGCAGCTGGGGCAGTCGGTGCGTATCCTCGACAACCAGGGGCGGCTGGTGCGCGAGTATCCGGTGTTGCAGCTAGGGCAGCAGCTACTGGTGCAGCACCTGCCCGCCGGTATGTATCACGTGCTGCTGCGGGGTGGCAACGGTCAGCGGCTGGCCAACCAGAAAATAGTAGTTACGCCGTAGCTGTTGCCAGCCACCAAGTATGACAAGCCCCCGGCGGATGCTGCGTAGCATCTGCCGGGGGCTTTGCTACACTAAGTATGTCCCTCGGCCAGGATAATAATTCGGCCTTCGCGGAAATATGCTAAAACAAACCTAACATACGTTAGCTCGTGGGATACTGTGAAAGCCAGAGTGAAATAACTGAGAAATAGGTTGCGTGGTATATTCTTAACCTATATCTTGGGTGTCTCGTAAAATTCAGTGAGTGAGTGATGTGAGAGCCTATACAGGCAAGACAGAAAGCCGCGCTGCAACGCGGCTTTCTGCATTTCAAGGATGGCACGGACTGCACTGTCGGGCTTACGCAAAAATGATACTGGTGATAATGGTTTAGTAATAACCTTGCACGCGCGAAAGGCTCTTGCCAGCGGGGGCAGCATTGGCTTTAGCACCACAATAGGAATATTCTTCGGGCAACTATTGACTGTTGCCACAACCGAGTAAGATAATAGCCTCTTTGCTACTCGTGGTCCTGAGCCGGCAGCCCCACGGTGCTGTCGTCGGTAGTGGGGAGGCTGTTCATGTAAGAAGCTGTTTAAGTTAGCTTGGTGAGTCGTCGGATGTTGGCTAGGTAGAGCCAGGCGTTGGCATGCTGCGTTTTCCGTTCGTAGTCTTTGGCCAAGCGGCGGTTGTTGCCGGCCCAGGCAATGCTGCGCTCCACCACCCAGCGCTTGGTGTGGATAAAAAAACGGCCTTTGTCGGCCACTACGCCCTTGGGTACCTGCGCCAGTACACCCCGGCCCGCCAGGTGCTGGCGAAAGCAGCGGCCAAAGCCGCCGTCCACGAACACGATCTGCAGCCGGTCAAGTAGTTCGTTGTCCAGCGCCAGTGCGTCCCAGAAGCGGGCCGTGCTGGCGCCGTCGTGGCAGTGGGCGGCGACCACGCAGCAGGCGAGCAGGTTGCCCAGCGTATCCACCAGGAAAAAGCGCTTGCGGCCCTTGATGCATTTGCCCGCGTCGTAGCCCACGCAACGCGTACTGGTGGCCGTGTTTTTCACGCTTTGGCTGTCGAGGATGGCCTCGGTGGGCTGGGCATTTTTTTTGCCCGCTCCCGGGCCTCAATCGTCAAACAAGCACTGACCCGTTGCCAGCTGCCATCCGCTGTCCACTTGGTGAAATAGTAGTACACCGTCGGCCAGGGTGGAAAGTCCGCCGGCACGTCGCGCCACACGCAGCCGTTCTTGAGCACGTAGAAAATGCCGTTTACTACCGCTCGCAACGGCCACTTGCTCGTGCGCTGCACCACCAGCAACGGCGCCAGCTTTGCCCACTGACGCTCCGTTAGATCCGAACTGTAACGCTTTTGCTGCATCCCCAAAGCTACTCGCTAACTTAAACAGCTTCTAAGAGCGAAACGCCATGGCAACCTCACTGGCCAGCGACATAGCCTGGGCCCGCAGCCGTCGGTCGTTGTGGGTCTTTACCGTGGCTTTTTGCAGGCTTAGCTGGGTTACGTACTCTTCCAGCAGCACCAGCTCCGTGGGGTTGGCCGGGTCGGCAATGTAACGGAAGTTGTCTACCCGGTAATCGTAGCCCTGGTCGGTGCAGTGGAAAGTGAAGTCGAACCGGACGGCCCGCTCTTCGTTTTTGCCGGACGAGGAAACCGGCTGCACTTTGGCGGTGCCGGTGATGCGCAGGGTGCCCGTGGCTGCGTTGTTAACCACATCGGAAGTAGGGCCAAAAGCAAAGCGCTTGTCTACCCACTCGGCGGCCCGACCGAACAAGGCGGCTTTGCCCGGCTCGGGCGCGGCTACGGTTTCAGCGTACTGCAGGGGCTCGTGGTTTTGGGCCAGGACGTGGCCTGTGGAAACCGTCAGCAGGGCTGCGGCAACCACGGTGAATAAAGTTTTTTTCATGGCGACGGACAAGGGAACCGAAATAAGGCAGGGCGGGATGCGTAGAACTCAGCGCAAAATTACAGGCTTTCGCATTGTTGAACATTCCAAAGCACGTTATTGGTTTGTTAAGTTGCAAGAAAATTGTGTTTTAACAGTATTCAGGCCTTGGTGTGTGCTGTCTCACAGGACGCTCAGATAAGCCGTGGCATAGGAAAAAAACGCTTTGTTTATCTACTTTAGGCTGTTTTTCGGCATTGTCACAGAAGCTTGGAGAAGTAGTTCTTACTGAGGAAGCTTATCAGGCCACTCTATTTTTCTTAGTTCAATTGAATAGTGAAATCTTCATGAGAAGATGGTATTATGAAAATATGCTGTGCGCGCATATCATTATAAATCAGCTATATAAGTAGGATGATGGCGCGCAAGGTACTTAGTTGTAGGCAAGCAACAGAAAGACGCAGTGCAATATGTTGGCAAACAAAACTTAATGTTACGGCAGTATTGCGGCGTAAAAAACTATCCGTAGCTTTGTCGCATGCTTCACCTTATCCAGCAAAACTGATGAAGTGCGGGGCTCAGTATAAAGCTGTTCTGCGAAGAGACCGGAAGGTCTTTTGCCACATTGGCTCTTTTGTTTTTTCAGGATTTTCCCGTTTTGCCGCTTCTGTTTTTGAAGCGGTTTTTTTGTGCCTAACCGGGTCGGTTGAAACCTCGCGCAAGCTGTGCACGACCATTTCTCTGCCTTCATCCATACAATGGTAATGCCCGTGAATGACAACACTATCCTCGCTCAACAGATGGTAGCCGCCGCTCCTGCCGCTACCCGCGGTGTGCGCTGCTCCCACAAGTATGTGGATTCGGAAGGCTTCGTCGCCATCCTCAACACGCCGCACAGTGTGAGTGTAGTAGCGCAGGTCATCCTCGGTCAGAAAGACATCCGTGACTGCGTGCCCTACCTGATCAACCGCACCAACGTTATCTAGTTCTGACTCTCAAAGCGCCCGGCCTCGTGCTGGGCACTTTGCTTTTCAGTCCGGCCCACCAGGCTCGTTGCGGTAGTCCTACCCGCCAATAGGGAAGGGCGGTTCTGGTTCGGAACTCTGAATCAGAGGTAATTGGTGAAGGTCCGGGCAAGCGGGCCACCCGAAAGCACCGCCGGCTACTACTAGTCTTCATTTTCTAAGCAACAACTTCCATGCAACTCGGCACTCTTACTTTGCAAAGCCCCGTTTGCCTGGCCGCCGCGCCGTGGCAGCTGCCCGCCGGACCTGCCTACGAGCGGCTGGGCGCCATTTTCACCCGCACCGTGACGATGGAGCCCCGGCCCGGGCTGTACGAGGAAGGTATCTGGCAGGTGAACGAGCAAACCCTGCTCAACGCTACCAACATGCGCACCGAAAGCGCCGAAATTCTGGTGCAGGAGCATTTGCCTCACCTGCTTAGCTACGGCGTGCCGGTGCTGGTGAGTATTACCGCACCCGGCATTCCCGGCTTCCGCAAAATTGCGCGCTTTCTGGCGCGGGAAGTTGGCGGCCAGATTGCGGGCGTAGAGGTCTACATAGCTCAGCCCGATACCGAAAAAGGCGGGGAGCTAACCGCCCGGTTTGTGCGCGACGCCACCCAGGCCGTGCGCAACGAGTTGGGCCCCGAGGCTGCCATTATAGTGAAGCTGCCGCCCTGGCCCGAGCACATCCGGGGTCTGGCCCTGGGCGCGCAGGAAGGCGGTGCTACGGCCCTGGCCGCTACCAACCTGCTCAAAGCCCTGCACCTACCCGACGATGCTACCGCTGCACCCGTAGCCGGTGGTCTTTCGGGCGAAGCGCTCCGCCCCGTGGCCCTGCGCTGCGTGTGGGAGCTGGCCCACGATGACCGAATCGCCCTGCCTATCATCGGTACGGGGGGCGTGTTTACGGCCAGCCACGTGACGGACTACCTGCGGTGCGGTGCCTCGGCCGTGCAGGTGGCCAGCGGTGAATGGCTGGAGCCCGGCCTCTCGGCGCGCCTGGCTGCTGAATGCGGAACCTCCTTCAGCGCGGAAAATGCGTGGAATGAGGCAAATTTTTCAGGCCAATAAAACCTGGCCCGGACTATCTTTCCGTTTCCTATTTTCACTTGATTCGCACACCTCGCACATCTTTCCACCCATGCAAAAGCTCATTCACCGCACTGGATCCGCTAACTCCCTGCTCTGCGTCGGCCTTGACCCAGTGGGCGACGACGCCCAAGTAGCCCGCCGCCTGGCCGAAGTCATCGACCAGACTCATGCTTATGCCGCCGCCTTCAAGCCCAACCTGGCCTTCTTTCTGAGCCGGGAAAACGGGGTACAGCTGCTGAAGGAAACTGTGCAGCGCATACCGAAAGACATTCCGGTGATTCTGGACGGCAAGTTTGGCGACATAGCCAACACCGCCGACCACTACGCCCGCTTCGCCTACGATGTGGTAGGCGCCGACGGCGTGACGGTAAACCCCTACATGGGCGACGACGCAGTGCGGCCGTTTGTGCGGGAAGACAAGCTAGTGTTTGTGCTGGCCAAAACGTCCAACAAGTCACAGTACTCCATGCAGGACATGGCCCTGACCCGGGGCGGCTCCCTGGCCGATGGGGTAGCCAAAGTAGCCAGCCGCCTGGATTCTGAAATCGGGGGTATCGGATTGGTAGTAGGGGCCACCAACGCCGAGGCCGTAGGCCGCCTGCGTACACTTTGCCCCGGGCAGTGGTTTCTGGTGCCCGGCGTAGGCGCCCAGGGCGGCGACCTGCAGGCCACGCTGAAAGCAGGCCTCCGCCCCGACGGCTCCGGACTTCTTATTAATACGTCACGCGTGTTATGGCAAGCAGCTGATGCCGGCGCAACGGCGAGGGAGCTGGTAGAGCAGATCAATCGGTTCCGGCCCGTAACGGCGTAATCCAGCCCGTCATGCTCAGCATGGCGTTCCATCAAAGAAGACTTTCCAAACCTTATATAATAGAGTGCTACCCTTGACTTCCACCTCAAGCACCTTCACCTCCGAAGCGCTAGAGCAGCAACTGCTCCAAGAAGACGCGCTGCTGCGCGGCCACTTCCGCCTTTCCTCGGGCCTGCATTCTGATACCTACGTGCAGTGCGCCCGGTTTCTGCGTCGCCCTGACCTGGCAGCTCCAGCGGCTGCGGAGCTGGCCCGGCAGATTCAGCAGGCCGGTTTGCAGCCCGATGTGGTGGTGGGCCCGGCTATGGGCGGCGTGGTAATTGGCTACGAGCTGGCCCGGCAGCTGGGCGTGCCCGGCATCTTCACCGAGCGCGACGATTCGGGGCAGATGACCTTGCGAAGGGGCTTTACCATCGAGCCCGGCCAGACCATTGTTATTGCCGAGGACGTAGTGACTACCGGCAAGAGCACCAACGAGGTAGCGCGGGTGCTGGAAGGTCTGGGCGCAAAAGTTTTGGCCGTGGCCAGTTTAATTGACCGCACGGGTGGGAATGCTGCGCTGAATTTCCCGAACTTTGCCCTGCTGCCGGTTACGGCGGCTACCTACGCACCCGATGATTGCCCGCTGTGCCGGGCAGGTATTCCGGTGGTGAAACCGGGCAGTCGGCCCGATAAAGCGTTTTCTTGAACCTACTGCGGCGCAACCGGCGCTGCGGCAAGGCATTTTCGGCGTACCCTGCGCGGGTATGCTTCCTCACGGTGGCACAGTCGCCTCAGCGTGGGAAACCCGAAAAATAGACAAACCTCCCTCTTTTGGACGCTACCCAAAGAACCATACAGCTTCTGCTCAAGCCCGGCCAACACGATGGCGAGGGCCAACGCGTAGCCGAAGCTGCCCAACGCCACCTGGGCCTCTCGACCGGCCGGGTGCAAAGCACCGCCCTCTACACGGTGCGCTACCCCGTGAGCGACGAGCAACTGCGCGACTTCGCCACCCACTGCCTCCAGGACCCCGTGCTGCACGACGTGGCCCTCGACGAGTTCCGCCACGGTGCCGAATACAAAAGCTACATCCTGGTGGCCAAGCTGCCCGGCGTAACCGACGACGAAGGCATATCGGCCCAAAACGCCCTCGGTGACTTCCTGAACCAGCCGCTGGACACGCATACCCAGCACATCTTCAGCAAACGGCTCTACTTCCTGGAGCACGAGCTGCCTGAGAGTAGTCTGCGCCGCTTAGCCGAAGACCTGCTCGGCAACAAAATGATTAACCGCTTCGAGGTCGGCCTCATAGCCCAGATTCGCGACTATACGCCGCGGCCGGGTGGTGGGGCCGAATCTATTACGGACACGGTGCCGCTGGTAGGCCTCTCCGATGAGCAGCTGGTGAAGCTGTCGAAAGACAACCTCTACGCCCTGAATCTGGAGGAAATGCGCGCCGTGCGCGACCATTACACCAGCATTGCCGAGGAGCGCCAGGCCGCCGGCCTACCCCAGGACCCGACGGACTGCGAGCTGGAAATCATAGCCCAAACGTGGTCGGAGCACTGCAAGCATAAGGAGTTCAGTGCCATTATCAGATATAAGGATGCCGATACGGGCAAGGAGTTTGAAGTGGACTCCTTATTTAAAACCTACATCAAAGATGCTACCTCCGAAGTAGACCGCCAGCTCCGCGCCAACGGCAACGACTGGCTGATCAAGGTGTTCAGTGACAACGCCGGTGCCGTGCGCATCAATCCCGAGTCGTTGTTCGTGTGGAAGGTAGAAACCCACAACTCGCCTTCGGCTATTGACCCTTACGGTGGAGCTATTACCGGCATCTTAGGCAACAACCGCGACCCGCTGGCTACTGGCATTGGGGGTGCGCGGCTGCTGTTCAACACCAACGTGCTGTGCTTCGGTAACCCGGAGTTTTCGGGCACCTTGCTGAGCAACCAGCTGCACCCACGCCGCATTTTCGAAGGTGTGCGCAAGGGCATCGAGGATGGCGGCAACAAGTCGGGGGTACCGACGGTGAACGGCGCCATTGTGTTCGATGACCGCTACGCTGGCAAGCCGCTGGTATACTGCGGCACCGGTGCCGTGATGCCCATGCAACTAGCTGGCCTCGACTCGTGGGAGAAGAACATTGACGCCCAGGACCGCATCATCATGGCCGGGGGCCGGGTGGGCAAAGACGGTATCCACGGTGCCACGTTCTCCTCTATTGAGCTAGACGAAACCTCGCCCGCTACTGCCGTGCAAATTGGCTCGCCGATTACCCAGAAGCTGGCCATGGATTTCCTGATCCTGGCTACCCGTCGCGGCCTGATTAAGTGCAGCACCGACAATGGTGCAGGCGGCTTATCTTCCTCCATAGGGGAGCTGGCGACTATCAGCGGTGGTGCCGTGGTGGAGCTGGAAAAAGTGCCCCTGAAGTACCCTGGCCTACGGCCCTGGGAAATCTTCGTGTCGGAGTCGCAGGAGCGTTTCTCGCTGGCCGTGGAGCCCGCGAAGATGGCCGAGCTGATGGCCCTAGGCCAGGAAATGGAAGTGGAACTAACCGATATCGGCTACTTCACCGCCGATGGCAGCCTCGACGTGCGCTTCGACGGTGAGTCGGTGGCGCGCATCGATATGGAGTTCCTGCACAACGGCGTGCCGCGCAAAGTGCTGGAAGCCGAGTGGACCAAACCTACGGCCCAGGAGCCCGCCATAGAAGTTCGGCAGAACGGTGTAGAGACGCATATTTGCGTCTCCCCGGTGAACGACACCAGCCGCGCCGCCTGGGCAAACAACCTCAGCAACGACGAGACGGAACTATGCGTCTCTACAACGGACGTGCTGTTTAAGCTGCTGGGCAGCCTCAACATTTGCTCCCGTGAGTCGGTAATTCGGCAGTACGACCACGAGGTGAAAGGACGCACCATTATCAAGCCGCTGATGGGCGCAACCGGGCAGGCCCCGCAGGATGCCGCTGTGGTGCGCTTCAACTTCGAGAGCTGGGAAGGGGTAGCCGTGAGCAACGGTATCCTGCCCCGCTTTGGAGATATAGACGCCTACGATATGTCGGCCGGCGCGTTTGATGAGGCCGTGCGCCAGATTGTAGCGGTGGGAGGGAAGCTGCCCAACCTGAGCTACGGCGACGGCAACTTCTGGTCGGTGAACGACAACTTCTGCGTGCCCGACTCGGTGTACGACCCTACCACTAATCCCGATGGCAAGCACAAGCTGGCCAAGCTGGTGCGCATGTGCCAAGCCCTGCGCGATGCCACGGCAGCCTACTGCATCCCGCTCACCTCGGGCAAAGATTCGATGAAGAACGACTTCAAAGCCGATGGCGTGAAGATTTCAGTTCCGCCGACGGTCCTGTACTCTATGACCGCCAAAATAGAGGATATCCGCCGCACTGTCACCTCCGACTTCAAGCAAGCCGACGACGTGGTGTACCTGCTGGGCGAAACCTACGACGAGTTGGGCGGCTCGGAGTTCTACCAGCTCTTCGGTGAGCTAGGCGCCAACGTACCTAAAGTGCGGTTCGAGGAAGCCAAAGCCCTCTACACGCTGATGGGTCAGGCCAACGACAACGGCCTCATCCAATCTTGCCACGATCTGTCGGATGGTGGCCTGGCGGTTGCCTTGGCAGAAGCCACGTTTGGTCATGGGTTTGGCGCCGATTTGGAACTGCCCGCTACTGGCCTAGGTCTGTCGGCGCAGCTGTTCTCGGAGTCGCACTCGCGCTTCGTTGCCACAGTGGCTCCGGAAGATGTAGTGGCTTTTGAGCAGCACTTCGGCGCCCGCGCTACCCGCCTCGGCGTGGTGACGCAGGACAACCAGCTTACAGTGCGCCACAACGGGCAGACGGTCATTTCGGCCAGCACGGCGGCCCTGCGCCACGAGTGGACAAATGGCCCAGTAAACAGAATCATCGGCTTCGGCCAGCACGAAGCGGCTCAGGTATCATGAACGAGAAACCATTATTTCCGGATCTGAATTCGCCGCCCATGCCGCAGCGCGACGAGACGGGGCCAGCGCAAACCAACGCCGACGGTTCCGTGACGGTGCTCGGCTACAAGAGCATTGACGGAGGCCACGAAAGCACCGAGCCGCTGAAATCAACGGAAGAACAACCTAACAACCGGCAACTGGCAACGGGCAACTCAACGGTGCGCGCCCTCATCCTGACGGGCTTCGGCATCAACTGCGAAGAGGAGTTTGCTGCCGCCTACAAGCTAGCCGGCGCCGAGCCAACCATCGTGCACCTCAACCAAGTGCTGCACGGCCATGTCAGCATCCACGACTACGACATCCTGAACTTCCCCGGCGGCTTTAGCTTCGGCGACGACCTAGGCTCGGGTGTGGTGCTGGCCAACAAGCTGCGCTACCGCAAAAACGCCGAAGGCCGCACCCTGCTTGATGATATCAAGGAGTTTATTGCCAACGGCAAGTTCGTGATGGGCATCTGCAACGGTTTCCAGGTGCTGGTGAAGCTAGGCCTGCTCCCCAACCTGAGCGGCAACGTGACACCGGAAGTGACGCTGACGCATAACGCCTCGGGCCGCTACGAGGACCGGTGGGTGCGCCTGCAAGTCAACCCGAAGTCGAACTCGCCCTTCCTTAAAGGTATCGACTCGATGGAAGTGCCCGTGCGCCACGGCGAAGGCCGCCTGATTATTAAGGGCGAAGAAACCCTTGCTCAAATCGAAGCCCGCGCGCTGAACTGTCTGGCCTACACCGATTTCGACGGCTCACCAACGGACGTGTATCCGCATAACCCCAACGGCGCCGACCTCAACTGCGCCGGCCTGACCGACACCACCGGCCAGGTATTTGGCCTGATGCCGCACCCCGAGGCGTTCCTCTCGCTCTATAACCACCCCGACTGGGCCCGGCGCAAACGCCAAAACCCTGGTCTGAGTGAGGAGGGCGACGGTCTGCGTTTGTTCCGCAACATTGTGGAGCACGTGCAAAGCCAGCGCCAAACCGCTGCTACACCCCAGGAAGCCCGCCAGTTTTCATCCTAGATACCTTCGCAAGCTACTGGCCTGGCGCCTGCTGCTAACCTGTTGTATGAACACCCTCAACCACTTCGATACCCCCCAGCTCCAACTTCTGCACCGCGGCAAAGTTCGTGACTCGTACCGCGCTCCTTCGGGCGAGCGTCTCATCGTGGTAACTGACCGCCTCTCGGCGTTTGACTCGGTGCTGGAAACGCCCGTGGCCCACAAAGGCGCGGTGCTGAACGGGCTGGCCGCTTTCTGGTTCGACAAAACTCAGCACATCATCCCGAACCACGTGATTTCGCTGCTCGACCCGAACGTGACGCTGGCTAAGGAAGCCGAGCCGATTCGGGTGGAGATGGTAGTGCGGAACTACCTCACGGGCTCGATGCTACGCGGCTACCAGCAGGGCCAGCGTACCTTCTCGGGCGTAACCGTTCCGGACGGCCTGACCAAGCACCAGCAATTCCCCGAGCCCATCGTGACGCCGACTACCAAAGAGGAGTCGGACCGCGAGATTACGCCGGAGAACCTGGTGGCGGAAGGCTGGGTGTCGGCGGACCTGTACGAGAAGATGCGGGTGAAGTCGCTGGAGCTGTTCAACTTCGCTTCGCAGTGGATGGCGGAGCGCGGCATTATCCTCGTGGATACCAAGTACGAGTTTGGTTTGCTGGATGGGGAACTGATTCTGATTGACGAAATCCACACGCCCGATTCGTCGCGGTTCTGGAGCGCCGAGGACTACGCCAGGAACCCCGAGACGGCCGAGCAGATGGACAAGGAGTACGTGCGTCAGTGGCTGATTGCCAACAAGCAGGACGGCCAATATCCCCGCGCCCTCACCCCCGAAGTATCTGCTGAAGCTACCCGCCGCTACCTCGATATCTACGAGCGTATCACGGGCGCCCCGCTACCCACCGGCGACGAAACCACTACCGGGGGCGACGTGCAAGCCCGCCTCGTGGGCAACCTTGTGCGCGCTGGCATTATGAAAGAAGCCTGAACTGCGGGTGCTGTAAGAACAAAACCAATGGACGCTGCTCAACAGAAACAACTAGTGCAAGATTACATCGAAGCGTACAACCGCTTCGATGTGGATGGCATGCTGCGCCATCTGCACGAGAACGTGGTGTTCCGCAATATTTCCGGCGGCGAAGTTAACCTGACGACTACTGGCAAAGAAAGCTTCCGTCACCAGGCCGAGCAAGCCAGGCAGTACTTCTCCCAACGGGAGCAGCGCGTTACCAATTGGCAAGTAGCCGACCACCGCATGGAAGTGCTGATTGACTACACCGGCGTGGCGGCCATCGAGTTTCCCAACGGCCTCAAACCTGGCGACACATTGCAGTTGCAGGGCAAAACCGTTTTTCAGTTTGCCGACGGGCTGATATCTTCCATTGACGACATCAGCTAAGCCTACGACAACTCCCGATGACCACCGCTACTGCCATTGTGCTTGAAGTTTCCTCGCCCCAAGCGATGGAAGCGCAGCCCTTGCTCGACGCCTTGTCGGAGCAGCTGGGCGCGCGCTTTGGCAGCGACGGGCGGGCTTCGTTTACGGAGTGGCGGCAGGATGACCCTCGTTACATCTTTCTGCTAGCCCAGCAGGATGGTGAAGCCGTAGGGTGCGGCGCGGTGCGGCCTATAGTGGATGGCATTGGCGAGGTGAAGCGCATGTTTGCCAAGTATCCCCGGCGGGGAATAGGAGAAGCGGTGTTGCAGCAGTTGGAAGCCGAAGCCCAACAGGCTGGCTACACCGAGCTGTGGCTCGAAACGCGGGTAGCCAACACCGAAGCCTGCCGATTTTACCTTAAGAATGGCTACCAGCGCCGCCCCAACTACGGGCATTATATTGGCCGCGACCATTCTGCTTGCTTCGGCAAATTTCTGACACCTACTGACGCAGCCGAGTTACTTTCTCATGACTAGTTCTCCCAATAAACCTATCGTACTCCTCGGTGGCGGGGCCCGCGAACATGCCATGGCGTGGAAGCTGACCCGCGACGGCGCCACCGTGCACGTGCTGCCCGGCAACGCCGGCATCCCGAACAGCCACCCCGAAATCAGTGCCACCGACTTCCCCGTCATTCAGCGCTTTTGCGAAGCCAATGGCGTGAGGCTGATTGTAGTAGGACCCGAAGCACCCCTGGCGGCGGGCGTGACGGACTACTTTGCAGGCTCTGATATCCGCGTGTTTGGCCCCTCGCGGGCCGGCGCTGTGCTGGAAAGCTCCAAAGTGTGGTCAAAGGACTTTATGCGGCGGCATGGCGTGGCTACGGCTATGTCGTGGCAGTACCGGAGCGACAAGTTGACCGAGGCCCGCGCCAAAGCTACTGAGCTGGATGGGCAGGTGGTAGTGAAGTTTGATGGCCTGGCCGCTGGCAAAGGAGTGTACGTGTGCTCCTCCATCGAAGAAGCCCAGGCTGCGCTGGATGATCTGCAGCAGCAGCACACCGGCTGGTTTTCGTTTCTGCTCGAAGAAAAACTTACCGGTCCCGAAATCAGCATCATCGGCGTGACGGATGGCAACCGGGTGCGGCTGCTGGCCCCGTCGCAAGACCACAAGCAGCTGCTGGCCGGCGACCAGGGCCCGAACACCGGCGGTATGGGTGCCTATTGCCCCGTACCTTTCTGCGACGACAACGTGCTGGCCGCCATCCGCACCAGCATCGTGGACCCCACCTTGCGCGGCTTGCAAAACGAGCAGTTCAACTTCAAGGGCTTCCTGTACTTCGGCATCATGCTCACCCCGCAGGGCCCGAAGCTGCTGGAATACAACGTCCGCCTCGGCGACCCGGAAGCCGAAGTATTGCTGCCGGCCATGGAAAGCAGCCTGCTCGAACTCATCGAAGCTACCCTCGACGGCAAGCTGCAGCAAACCACAGTCCGCCAGCGCCGCGGCTGCTACGTGGGCGTGGTGCTGGCCTCGGGCGGCTACCCGGCCGCCGAATTCCCTACCGGTTTCCCTATTACGGGCCTCAATCAGCTGCATCCCAGCATTCTGGCTTTCCACGGCGCTACCCGCCGCCAGGATGGGGAGCTGCTGACCAGCGGTGGCCGGGTGCTGGTACTTGTCGGGCACGGGGAAGAGCTGGAAGACGCTGTAGCTCACGTGTATCGGGAAGCAGAAAAAGTTAAATTCAAGGATGTATACATCCGCACTGATATCGGCCAACGGCCGGAACCCGTCCTTGTCGGCAACTGGTAACCATAGCAACCGCAAGCAGCGCCTGGCCATTCTGCTGTCGGGCCGGGGCTCCAACATGGTGGCCCTGGTGCAGGCCGTGCAACACGGCGTGCTGCAGAATCTGGCTGAGGTAGCCGTGGTGTTCAGCAACAAGCCCGACGCGCCCGGTTTGGAAACGGCGGCTGCCCTGGGGTGTCCGACGGCCAGCCTCAGCAGCCAGGGCCGCAAGCGGGCGGAGTTTGATGCCGAAGTAGTAGAGGTGTTGCAACAGTATCAGCCCGACTACGTGATACTAGCCGGCTACATGCGCATTTTGTCGCCAACCTTTATTCGGGCGTTTGCGGGGCGTATCCTCAACATTCATCCCGCCGATACCCACCAGCACCAAGGGCTGCATGCCTACGAGTGGGCTTTTGAAAATCGACTGCCGGAAACCAAAATCACGGTGCATCTGGTTGATGAAGGCCTGGATACCGGCCCTATCCTAGCCCAGCACCCCGTGGATTTGCGCGGGGCCGATACCCTGGCGGAGGTAGAGCGCCGCGGCCTGGCCGTGGAGCATATGCTGTACGCCGATACCCTAGTGGCACTGGTCACGAAGGACCGCAAGAAAACCCATTAGCCCACCCACCACCCAACCGCAGCGGCCTGGCAACGGGCAACTGGCAACTGACAACTCACCATGTGCGGAATAGTAGGTTTTTACGGCCCCGATGACGTCGCCCACGACATCGTATTTGGCTTGACGGCGCTCCAGCACCGCGGCCAGGACGCAGCCGGCATTGCCACCTTCGACGACAACTTTCACCTCTGCAAAGGCAACGGGCTGATTTCGGATGTGTTTAAGCCCAAGCAGCTCCGGAAGCTGAAGGGCAACATCGGCATTGGCCACGCCCGCTACACCACCCAGGGCTCCAACGATGCTGAGCTGGCGCAGCCGTTTACCACCAGCTACCCCTTTGGGCTGTCTATGGTGCACAACGGCAACGTCATCAACTTTCGCCAAGCTGCCAAGCGCCTGCACGAGAAGTACCACGTGCTGCCCAAGACCAGCAACGACCTAGAGCTGATCATGTACACCTTCGCCTCGGAGCTGCGCCTGAAAAACCTCGATAACCTTTCCGTAGTCGATATTTTCGACGCGGTGGAGACGACGCAGGAGCTGGTGAAGGGCGCTTATGCCACCATCACCGTCATTGCCGGGCACGGTTTGCTGGCCTTCAACGATCCGCTGGGCATCCGCCCTCTGGTGCTCGGCCGCCGCGACACGGAAGCCGGGCCCATCTACGCTTTTGCTTCGGAAAGCACCTGCTTTGATTACCTGGGCTTCGAGTTTATCAAGAACGTAGGTCCCGGTCAGGCGGTGTTTATCGACAAGGACTTCCAGGTTCACTACAAAAACCCGTACAGC
Source organism: Hymenobacter sp. J193 (assembly GCF_024700075.1). NCBI lineage: Bacteria > Pseudomonadati > Bacteroidota > Cytophagia > Cytophagales > Hymenobacteraceae > Hymenobacter > Hymenobacter sp. J193. Next base: position 1,544,380 of record NZ_JAJONE010000001.1, on the reverse strand, counting down.
CTGCCAAAGAACTTCTGCGTGTTCGAGCACATCTACTTCGCCCGCGAAGATTCCACTATCCACGGGCGCCTGGTGGCCCGGGAGCGGGTGCGGCTGGGCAAGATGCTGGCCCGCAAGGTCATTGAGTCGGGCATTCAGCCGGATATGGTGATTGACGTGCCCTCATCGGGGTACTTTTCGGCTTCTGGCCTAGCCGAAGCCATTGGGGTGCCCTACCGCCGGGCCATGGTGAAGAACAACCACATGGGCCGCTCCTTTATCGTGAGCAGTCAGGCTGGCCGCGAGGACATCGTCAAGAAAAAGCTGAACCCCATCCGGGAGTTTGTGGAGGGCAAGAAGATTGCCGTGGTCGACGACAGCATCGTGCGCGGTACTACCTCCCGGCGCATTGTGCGGATTCTGCGCGAGGCCGGAGCCGAGGAGGTGTACTTTATTTCCAGTGCCCCGCCCATCATTGCGCCCTGCATCTACGGCATTGATATGGCCATGAGCACCGAGCTGATTGCGGCCAACTACACCGAGGAGGAAATCTGCCGCTACATCGAGGCCGACAAAGTGATTTACCAGTCGATTGAGGACCTGCAGGAGCTGTTTTCGGAAGACAAGGGCCACGGCGGCAGCTGTTTCGCGTGCTTCACCGGCAACTACCCCACCGGCGACGTAACCAAGTACCTGCGTCACATCCAGGAAGAGCGCCAGAGCCACCGCGGCGACAAGAAAGGCGACTCTACTGTGGTGCCTTCCGTCAGTGCCAAGGCCCCTGCGCCTACCGAGCATTAAGGGAGAAGTTAGAAGTCAGAGCATAGAAGCAAGAGTCGTTTGGGCCACGTTGCAGGCCGTAGGACTTAAGCCAACAGTATCTGACTTTCAGCCATTCTAACTTCTAACCTCTAACCTCTAAGTTCTTTACATGAACGACCTCAAAGCCACCGCCGGCTACTCCATCGAAGAAGGCAACGCAGCCTCCAAGAACGCCTACCACTGGGCCCAGAAAACCTTCTCGACCCGCGCCGGCAAACCTGGCGAGCCAGCTCAGGACCTAGCGGGCGGCTTCTCCAACGAAATACGGTTTGGGGCGGAACGGCTGGGCATCGGTTCCGACGGTATCGGGACCAAGATTGAGGTGGCTGAGCGCCTGGACCGCTACGATACCCTGGGCTACGACCTGATTGCCATGGTAGCCGACGACCTGGTGGTGGCCGGCTTCATCCCCACCAACTTGTCGAACATCATCGACGTGAACACGCTCAACTACGAGGTGGTGGATGAGCTCATGCGTGGCCTGCACGACGCGGCCCAGTTCAGTCAGATAGCCGTAACAGGCGGCGAAATTGCCGAGCTGGGCAACCGTATCGGCGGCTACCCCGGCGCCCGAATGAACTTCAACTGGTGCTCCACGGCCGTGGGTGTGCTGCACCCCAGCCTGGAGCGCCCTTTGAGCGGAGCCAACGTACGCGCCGGGCAAGCTGTGGTGGCACTTCGCTCACCCTCTTTCCGCTCCAATGGCTATTCTTTGGCCCGCCGCGCCCTCACCAAAGCTTTTGGCGAGAAGTGGCACGAAGCACCTTATGGTGGAATCAAGAATGCAGAACTAAGAACCAACGAAGGTGGGGCTAACAACCAGCAACTGACAACCGACAGCGCGAAAACCTGGGGAGAGGTGATGCTGGCACCTTCGCTCATCTACTCACCCGGCGTGGCAGCGGTGCTGGATGCTGGCCTGTCCCTGCACGCGGCCGCGCACATCACCGGCGGCGGTATTGCCGATAACTTCAAGCGCGTCCTTAAAAACGGGGTAGGAGCTGAGCTGACCAATCTTTTCGAGCCATTGCCCGCCATGCGGCAGCTGGCCGAGCTGGCCGGCATCACACCTACCGAGGCCTACCTCTATTGGAATATGGGCAACGGAATGCTCCTCGTTACCGACGAAGACCAGGCCGAGGCCGTGGTTGGAGCTCTGCGCAGCCACGGCTACCAGGCGCAAGTGGCCGGGCGCATCACCCAGGAAACGGATGTGGTACTACAGGTAGGCGCCGGCGAGTTGCGCTACGAGGCCTAGAAGAATCAACAATCGAGTTGCTGCTGTACCAAGCAGCTTGGTACCGCTGATACCAACTGAACAACCTGAGCCCGCCTCAATTTTCTGCTGAAGCAGAGAGAAGAGGTGGGCTTTTTCATGTTCATGCCTATTAGGCTCAGGAGAAAATCGGAAATTAGAAGTTTAAGAAAATGGCCCTGTTTTGAAAGGGGGTATTCTGGCATATGATGTTTATTTGATAGAATTGATATAAAATTTGAAGGGGTGTTTGCTTTTTAATATGCTGTTTATCTATATTGTGCCTATAATATGAGAGGCAAGAAATTCAGGCGCCGGCCAGATATATACTTCTCTCGAAACTATTCGCTCTGATTACCTCCCCCAGGCTACACCCACCTTGGTTTGCGGAGAGAGGCCACCCATTGTTTTGGCCCATACTGGTACTGCAGGACCAGTCAGCATTTTTTTGAACAGAGTACGCTTGCCGTTGGCAAGGACGGGCCCGGGATGCGCCGGCACTCGTTCGTCTGCCGCCACGGAAGGTGAGAGTCAATGTTTCAGCCGCCCCAAGCATCGCTTAGGGCTTGCGCTGCACTGCCGTGTGTCCCACTCTTAATCTCCGAAAGTATGTTGCTTTTTACTGCTGCATTGGCTATGTGTGCTCCCTTGGGCGGTACTCCGGCCGATTCTACCGCGCCGGCTGCGTCTCCTTACAAGCTTTCGGGCTATGCCGATGTGTATTACCGGTACAACTTCCAGAACCCCCAGGAGGCCCCGTATAACAACCTCACCAGCTTCACCAACAGCCACAACTCCTTTGAGCTGGGCATGATTTCGTTGAAAGGCGAGCATACTATTGGCAAAGTAGGGTTGGTGGCTGATCTGGGCTTTGGGCGCCGCGCCGAAGAGTTTTCCTACGCCGACGACAACACGCGCTTTATCATCAAGCAGCTGTACGTCACGTACGCGCCCACCGCCAAGCTCAAACTCACGGCCGGCAGCTGGTCCACGCACGTCGGGTACGAGTCGGTAGACCCGTATCTGAACCGTAACTACAGCATGAGCTACATGTTCTCCTACGGTCCGTTTTTCCATACGGGCGTGAAGGCCGACTACCAGCTGACGCCCAAAACCACGCTGATGGCCGGCTTAGCCAATCCTACGGACCTGAAAAGCGCCAGCGCCATGCCCAAAGTGCTGATCGGGCAGGTAGGCACCAGCTCGGCCGACGACAAGATCAAAGCCTACTTCAACTACCAGGGCGGCCGCCAGCTTGATTCGTTGCGCCTGCAGCAGGGCGACCTGGTGCTGACGTACGCGTTTTCGCCCCAGTTCAGCTTCTCCTACAATGGTACGGTGCAGTACCGGAGCGAGCGGACGGAAACCGGCTGGCAGAAAGGCACCACGTGGTGGGGCTCGGCGGGCTACGTCAACTTCGATCCGGCTACCTGGCTGGGTCTTACACTGCGGGGCGAGTATTTCTCCGACCGCAAGAATGTGCTGGGCTTCGACAGCAACATTTTTGAAGGTACCCTTTCTGCTAACCTGCGCAAAGACAACCTCACCATCATTCCCGAGCTGCGCATCGACAGCAGCCAGCAGGGTGAGGGCCTGTTCGTGAACAAGGCCGGCACCCTCCATCGCTCCACGGTAAGCGGGTTGCTGGCAGCCGTGTACAAGTTTTAGTGCCCCGCCTGCCCCGGTAACTCAGGTCTTCGTCGCGCTTTTTCCATCGTTCCAAACCCAATCAACTTTCTCTTTATGGAAACTACCCTCTCTACCAAGCCCAGGTTAAACTACGGCACGCTGCTGCTGATAGTGCTGTTCGTGCTAAGTGCGGTGGCTGCCTTTGTGCCCCTTCCGCACCCATCCGCTGCGTCGACCGATGCGCTGAACACCGCCGACATAGCCTGGATGCTCACCGCCTCGGCTTTCGTGCTGCTTATGACGCCGGGCCTGTCGTTTTTCTACGGCGGGATGGTGCGGCCCAAAAACCTGATTTCCACCATGCTGCAGAGCTTTGTGGCGTTGGGCGTGATTTCGCTGGTATGGTACTTCGTGGGCTTCTCGCTGGCGTATGGTGACTCCTGGAATGGGCTGATCGGTAACCCGCTCACATTTGCCATGCTACGCAACGTGGGCACGGCCCCGCACCCTACTTTGTCGCCAGCTATTCCGTTCGTGCTGTTCTTTGCCTTTCAGCTGAAGTTTGCCATCATCACCCCAGCGCTTATTACCGGCTCATTCGCCGAGCGGGTACGCTTTAAAGGCTACCTGGCGTTCATCATCCTTTTCTGCTTGTTCATCTACTGCCCACTGGCCCATTGGACCTGGCACCCCGAGGGCTTCCTGCGCAAATGGGGCGTGCTCGACTTCGCCGGCGGCACGGTAGTACACATTTCAGCCGGTATTGCGGCACTGGCCGGCGCAATGGTCTTGGGGCCTCGGCGGGCACACCGCGAAACGGCTTTCTCTACTCCCAATGTACCCTTTGTGCTCCTGGGTACGGGCTTGCTGTGGTTTGGCTGGTTTGGCTTTAATGCCGGCTCGGCCCTGGGCGCCAATGAAATGGCAGCGCTGTCGTTCGTGAATACCAACCTGGCCTCGGCCGCCGCGCTGGTGGTGTGGATGCTGCTGGAAGTAAGCCGGGGGGCAAGCCCACGGCTATGGGCGCCTGTATCGGTGCGGTAGTGGGCTTGGTGGCTATTACGCCGGCCGCCGGCTACGTCGACTACGGGCAAAGCATCCTGATTGGTGTGGTGGGCTCGGCCGTGAGCTTTATGGGCGTGAACTGGAAAAACCGCACAACCCTCGACGACACGCTCGATGTATTTCCCTGCCACGGGCTGGGCGGCATCGTAGGGATGATTCTGACGGGCGTTTTCGCCGCTAAAGTAGGTTTGGTGAATGGTACGGCTACCGTGTTCGGCTACCACATGCTGGGACTGGCCATCGTTATTGCCTACACCTTCGCCGTATCATGGGCGTTGCTGAAGCTTACCGACAAGCTGTTCGGCCTGCGCGTGAAAGTGGCCGACGAAGAACTGGGCCTCGACCTGAGCCAGCACGAGGAGTCCATCTACCACGTCGACGAGGAGTTCGAGAAAACCTACCGCAAGGAACTGGTATCGTAGGCCTGCAGTGGCGCGGTCGGCTGTTTGTTGGCCGCGCCGCTAGCGGGTTACCAGGTCCGGGCCCTCGGCGTGCATCGCCTGATGCAGGCTTTCGAGCAGCTGCTGGAGGCGGGCGTGGATTTCGGTTAGCTTACGGGTGCGGTACTTGCTGGGCCGCGTGTACACAAGGCTTTCCAGGCGCTGCGTAATGGTGCCGGGGCTGTGCTTGCCGGCCCGGGCAAAACCGGGTTGGGTGTACGTAAGGTCGGTGAGGTGATATGTATAGGCTCCATCTTCTACGCGTATCGTCAACTGCCCGGTGTAGTTTTCCAGTCCATGGCGGCTGTCTACGCGCATTTTCATAGTGCCGGTTTCGGGGTTGCAGCGCCGAAGCGTGGCCTGATACGGCGCGGAGCCGGGCCAACTCTGGGCCCGCTCCAGCAGCTGGGCGGCCGTAGCCGCTTTCGGCACGGTGCCCGTGTACAGTACCTGATGGGTGCGCGCATCCAGCGGGAGCGGCGAAAACTGGAAAGGTGTTTCCTGGGCCACTGCCCAGCTGCTGGCCAGCAGGCCAAACACCAGAACAAGGTATTTCATGGGTGGGTAGTAAGCAGATGATCGGTACGAGAACCAAAGAAAAGGTATACGCGCCAAACATCCGTTAGGTAATGCCCGCACCCGTTTTCGTGCAGCAATTGTTACCAGCTGCCCTACAGAGAAGCAGGCACCTATCTGTGCGTGGCCCCACATCAGCCCCTGCGAGCCAGACGGACACCACTCACTCCCATTTATTTCCTGCTTACAACAAGCCCCGGACCTTTGCAGGCCGGGGCTTGTTGCGTTGGGACCGGAGCCTCTAGGCGGCCAACGGCTCGATATCGAACCCGGCCTGGGCTACGGCTTTCATTACCTGTTCGGGAATAACATTCTCACCTTCCACCGTCAGAACTTTGGCGGGGTTGCTGGTATCCACGCTCCACTTTTTCACCGTGGGCTCGGCGTCGAGAAACGGAGTAACGGCCCGCAGGCAGTTGGCGCAGTTGATGCTGGTTTTGAATTGAAGAGTAGGCATATAAAACGAGGCTTTTAGGCTGCGGCAGTAATTTAAAGTTACTGCCAACGGCGAATGAGGGTGAGCTGTTTCAACAATGTAACAGCCGCAAAAGTAGCTGTAGCGTTACACTCAGACGGTACAGGCTTTGGCTGGTAGTGTATAGATTTCTGCTTCCAGCCAGTGTCAACCTGGTTCTGTCCCAACGAACAGGAGGAAGTGTAAGCCACCATTTGCAGCTCACACTTCCTCCGCTAACTACGCTTCCTGCGGCTCTTATCCCTGCGTCCGGCCGCTCTGACTCACCAGTTGCTCCAGCTGCGTGTTGAAGCCAGCGGCAGCTACCAGCTCCTCCAGGGGCAGGTGCAGGCGGTATTTCCAGAAGTGCTGCGGGTTGGCCGGTACGTTGATCTGCTCTTCCTGCGGGTTCTGGCGGCGCAGGCTGCCATCAATGGCCAAGAGGTCCTGGATAGGGAAGATGGCCCACATGGCCGGGGAGTAGAGATGCTGTACCAGAATTTCGCGGGCCACCCACGGCTCGCAGAACAGCGGCGCCTGCTCACCCCAGTGGCCCAGCGTCTGCTCGAAGAAGCGCTGGGTTTTGGTTCGGTCTTCCTCCCACCAGCCACGCACCGTGCTCATATCATGGGAGCCGGGGCTCACCACCGACAGGTACGGGGCGGCACCGGGGTGGCCGAACTCGGTTTTGGGGTCAGCGGGCATGCGCTGGATGTTTAGGCCCAAGATGCCCAGCGCCTTCATCACCCCCGGCACCGACTCCGGTACCATACCTAGGTCTTCGCCACAGATCAGCATATCGGTGGCGTAGCGCACAGCCGGCAGCTTCACCAGACCCTGGCGGCGCCAGAACTCCTCGTGGCGGCGGTAGAAGAAATCAAGGTACAGGTCCCAGAGGCGCGCGCGCGTTTCGTCGTCGAGCTCCCGGAAGGAGTAGGTGTGCTGCAGCGTGATGCGCGGGTGCAGGTACTGACCGTAGGTGCCGTGCTCTTCCAGGAACAGCACTTCATTTACGAGGCGGTAGAGCCCGTCGCGCACACGGCGCAGATGGTCGGCGTTGCCGGGCTGAGCCTGGAGCTTTTGCCCGAACACGGCTTCGATCTGGCGCTGGGTGCGCACGTGGTCCTGGAACCGGAACGACTCATAGCCCGACTCCTCCAGAAACTCCTGGCGCACGGCGTCGGCATCGTCGCCGAAGATGTCGCGCAGCATGTGCCAGCGGATGTATGGCTCACACAGGCGCTGGTAATCGAACCAGCCCAGACGGGTAGCTACCTCGTCGCGGTGCAGGGGCAGGGCAGGGGCAAAGCGGCCGAGCAAGCCTTCTACTGAATCGCCTTGGATTTCCCAGATGCGGAAAAAGCCCAGAATGTGGTCGATGCGTAGGGCGTCGAAGTAGCGGGAAAGATGAGTGAGGCGTTGGCGCCACCAAGCGTATCCGTCCTCGGCCATGCGCTGCCAGTTGTAGGTTGGGAAGCGCCAGTTCTGGCCCGTAACTGAAAAATCGTCTGGTGGAGCGCCGGCCTGGCGGTCCATGTGGTAGAGCTCAGGCTGGGTCCAGGCATCCACAGAATGGCGGTAGATGCCAATGGGCAAGTCGCCCTTGAGCACCACGCCGTGGTAGCGGGCATACTCCACGGCCGTGCGCAGCTGCTTGTCGAGGTGAAACTGCGTGAACAGGTGCAGGCCGTACTCGTCGAAGTCCGGGGCGTCGAAGTTGATGATCTGCTCGTAGCCGGGCGGCGTACGAAACTCCTCGGGCCACTGCTCGAAGTCGGCCGTACCGAACCGGTCCCGCCAGGCCGAGAAGGCGGCGTAGGGCACCAGCCAGCTTTGCTGCTCAGCCAGAAACTCCCGGAATTCCGTATCGGCCAGGAAAGCGGCTTTTTCCTGTTGATACAGCAGGCGGGCATAGTGCCACTTGGCGTTCATCACCGCCTCGTAGTCCACGAAGTCGCGCTGGTTTAGCTCGTCGCGGAGGCGGTGGAGCTCCTGCTGCTGTTCAGGGCTGTTGAGCGGGGCAATGGCCTCCAGCGACAAGTACATGGGGTGCAGGGCAAACACCGATATAGCGGCGTAAGGGTAGCTGTCGACCCAGGCGTGCGTGGCGGTAGTGTCGTTGATGGGCAGGATCTGCACCATCTTCAGGCCAGTTTGCTTGGCCCAGTCCACCAGCAACTGAATATCGGTGAACTCGCCCACCCCCAGACCGGCCTGGGTACGCAGGGCAAAGACCGGCAACGCCACGCCCGCCCCGCGCCAGGGCCCGGTGGGGTAGCGGAAATGTTCGTCGTGGCGCACGCGCAGGGTGTGCTTCTCGGTAGCCGGGCTCAGGACGCGGTTTTCCCCGCTTTCCAGCTGCACCACTTTCTTTTCGGCCGGGTCCCAGATGCCATACTTATAGTAGACGGGGCGGCCGGCATCTTCCAGAGCCACGTCGGCTTTCCAGGTAGGGTACGCCTGGTCCGAGAGCAGCACGGCTTTGTGGGCTTCCCAGTTGCCCAGCGCCCCATCGGAGCCCAGGATGCAGAGCTGGTGGTTGGTATCCACGCGGGGCGCCGGTAGCTGAAAGCGCACTACGGAGTCGGCCAGGCGGGCGGTAGGGCGCGGGGCAGTGTCCGTACCAGGGCGGCGCATGAGGGCGCGGGTGAAGGCGGCCGTGAACAGCTCGTTTTCGGGCTGGGCCGGGGCGCGCCAGTAGTCTTCCAGCACCACGCGGGCAAACTGACTTTCGGCTACGTGCTCCTGGCGGTTGGGGCCCCACTCCCAGTGCGTGCCGCCGTCGCGCTCATCCAGCAGCAGGTACTTGTATTCCACCGTCAGCTCGCCGTCGGGCACGGTTATTTCGCGGGCCCAGAGGCCGGTGTCGGGCTGGTATTGTAGCGGCAGGGCTTGGTCGGTCTGCCAGTTGCCCAGCTCGGGCAGGTTGCCGCACACCGCGAAGCGCTGGCCCCATTCGGTGCGAAAAGGTAAGGTAAACTGAAGCTGCATAGGGAAAGCGGCTGAAACCGGAAATGAGGCCGAAAGATAACAGGCGAAGGAAGGCCGATGACAACCCCGGCCGGAGAAAACCCCACATCATACGGGAAAACCGCCCGCCGCAGCCCGGCCCCATGGCGCAAGCCTCACATAAACGGGTGAAGCTTATTGCAATGCCTCAACCGGCGCCAGTACTTTAGGGCATTCTTCGCGCTTTCACCGTTCCGCTCTTCTATGAAACCTGTTCTCTTCGCCCTGGCTACCGCTGCCTGCCTTATTTCTTCCCGCGCCCTGGCTCAGCGCCCGTTGTCCATCGATTCGCTGCTGGAGGTGGCCCAGAAGCAGTACCGCGACAAGCAGTACCCCGCCAGCGCCGCTACCTACGACCTGGCCACCCGCCAGAAAGCCGCCACGCGCCGCCAGCGGGCCTCAGCCCTCTACAACGAAGCCTGCTGCTACGGCCTGCAGGGCAACGCGGCCAAAGCCTACCAGTATCTGAACCAGTCCATCAAAGCCGGCTTCGACGACGCCAACAACCTGCGCAACGACACCGACCTGGCCTTGCTGCGCACGCGGCCCGACTGGGAAAAGCTCATCCGCCGCACCGCCGCCAACCGCCGCATCATCAGCCGGCCCGAGGATGTGAAGCTGGTTTCCTCCGACATCGACCACTTCTGGCAGGCCTACGACCGCGCCCAGCGCGATACGGCCCACGCCGCCCGGATTTATCAGAAATACTACTTCGATAAGGCCTCGGTGGGGTTGCAGGACTATTACAGCTCCCGCATTTACACCGTGCCGCGCTTTGTGCAGGGCATCCGGCGCAAGCCCCAGTTCTACGCCTCCATCCGGCCCACTACGCTGGCACTGGAGGGCCTTAAGCCCCGGGTACTGGGCTATTTTCAGCGGCTGAAGGAGCTGTACCCGGCCGCTACGTTTTCCGACGTGTACTTCCTGATTGGCGGCTACCACTCTGGCGGTACGGTAAGCCCCTCAGGCCTGCTGCTGGGTACCGACCAGGCCGCTGGTGGGCCGGGCGTGCATACCAATGAGCTGAACATGGTGCAGCGCAACCGCTTGGCGCCCATTGAAGAGCTACCTATTGTGGTAGTCCACGAAATGATTCACAACATCCAGCTGGGTGCCAACGGCACGCTGCTGCACGGGGCCATCAACGAAGGCATGGCTGATTTTCTGGCCGGGCTGGTAAGCGACACGAAAGGCGCCAATGGCCGTCTGTTTGCCTACGGCGACGCCCACGAGAAGCAGCTCTGGACGGAGTTTGAGAAGGAAATGAACGGCAAGGACTGGGACCATTGGATTGCCAACTCCCAGGAGGAAACCGCCGAGCGGCCCTGCGACCTGGGGTACTACATCGGCTACAAGATCTGCGAGGCCTACTACCAGCAAGCTGCCGATAAAAAGCAGGCCATAGCCGATATGCTCAACCTGAAAGATGCCACCGCCTTCCTGGCCCAGAGCGGCTACGCTCAGAAAGTGCTGAGCCGGAACTAGCAACCTGTCTAGCACGCTGTCATACTACGGGGAGAAGGATGCCGCATCCAGGAATATTAAGGTAGCAGCCTGTCGGAATCTTTGCTGGCATAAGCCAGCGAGGGTTCCGGCAGGCTGCTGCTTTATAGAGCACAAAGAGCCGGGCTTATTTCTGTCCTATTTAGGCCAGGGCCTGCTATGTAGCCACAGGCTACAGAGTCTAGAGGCAGTCTAGAAGGAGTCGAGAAGCAGTCTGGAAGCAGCATCTGGCTATAGTGCAACCTGGTAGAAGATTGGGGTAGCGAAGCAGGTAGGATAAGGGCTTATTCAGAGTGCCGATAAACAGGGAGTTTAAGCCCGACCCTAACCCCGAAGGCCAAAATTCCGTTGGGAAGGCCGAAACCCTTCCAACTTTCCGCATTATCAAGTCTTTGTCTACTCCCGTTCGTCGCGCGCTATACGTTGTGCTCGGGCTGCTGGCCTTTGTGCTGCTGCTCGTTGTTGGGGTTATTGTGGCCCTGCAGTTTCCTTCTGTTCAGGACTTTGCCGCCCGCAAAGCAGCCGGCTACCTCCAGGATAAGATCGGCACGGAGGTGCGTATTGCCAAGTTCCGCACCGACTGGCGCCACGGCCTGGCGCTGGATGGCGTGTACCTCGAAGACCAGAAAGGCGACACCCTGCTCTCGGTAGGCAAGCTGGCGGTGGGCATCGACCTGTGGGCGCTGACCAAATCCCAGATCAACGTGAGTAACGTGGAGCTGGTGGATGGCACCGTGCACCTCAGCCGCACCGAGCCCGACTCCGTCTACAACTTCGACTACATCCTGGCCGCCTTTGCCACCGGCGACACCACGACCACCACGGCGGCCGACTCCACGGGTGGCTTCAAGTACGACATCGGCGACGCCCACCTGCAGAATATCTACCTGACCTACAACGACCAGGTAGACGGCATGAGCGTGCGCACCCGCGTGGGCGACCTGGCCGTGGCCATGGATGAAGTAGACGTGGACCGCAGCATCTACCGGGTGGAATCGGCGGCGCTCAAGAACACGGCCCTCGACATCACCCAAACCAAAGTGCCGCCGGATACGCCCGCCGAGCCGCTCACGCTCACCTTCGGGCTGGGCAAGGCCACCCTCGACAACGTGGCCCTCAACTACCGCAACGACCCTTCGCGGCAGTACATCAAAACGCGCATCGGGCAGGGCGAAGTCACGGCCGATAACATCGACCTCATCCGCCAGCGCATCGACCTGAACTCGCTTACGCTGCGCAACTCGGAGCTGGCTTATGCCCAGAATGAGAACGTGCCGGTGGCGCAGCGCGTCATCAACCCCGCCGAAACGGTGCAGAAGCTGGACTCGGCCGTGACGCAGACCACCGGGGCGCCAACCTCCTGGCGCGTGAGCCTCAAGGAGTCCGACATCAGCGGGCTGCGGTTTGCCTTCGACAACGTGGACGAAAAGCGGCAGCGCACCCGCCTGGCGGCTATGGACTACAACCACCTGCTGTTCGATTCGTTGGCCTTGCGCACCCGCAACCTGGTGTACACCGAAAACCGCACCACCGGCCGCATCGATCTGCTGCGCGGGCGGGAGCAAAGCGGTTTCCGGGTGGATAAGGCCCAGGCCAACGTGGTGTACGACTCGGTGCAGATCCGTCTCGACGACCTTGACCTGATTACCCCGCACACCCGCATCCGCCGCACCCTCGCCATCGGGTTCGACTCGCTGGGTATGCTCTCGGACATGAAGCAGGTGGGCAAGATGCGCCTGGAAGCCGACCTGCGCAATACGCGCCTGGGCTTCCGCGACATCCTGTACCTGGCCCCCGACCTCATCACCGAAAAGCCCTTTACCAGCGGGGCCAACCAGTCGGTGCTGCTGAGCGGGCGCGTGAACGGGCGCCTGAACAACTTCGCGCTCAACGATCTGGAAATTGTGGGCCTGCGCAACACCATCGTGCGTGGGTCGGGCCGCATCCAGGGCTTGCCGAACACCGACGGCCGCCTCTACACCGACCTGAACATCCGGCAGCTGACCACCTCTAAGCGTGACCTGAATGATATTCTGCCCGCGGGCCTCATTCCGGAGGACGTTATCAACCTGCCGGACCGTGCTACGCTAAGCGGCACCGTGCGCGGCCGTCCCACGGCCAACGACCTGGCCCTGAACCTGCAGGCCAACACCTCGTATGGTGGCGCTACCATTGCCGCTACCATGAAACCGGGACCAGTGGGCCGGGAGCCATTCAACGCGAAGTTTAACCTGCAGAACTTTCAGCTGGGCAAGCTGCTGCGCCAGCCCGATATTGGCCCCATCACGGGCAGCGGCACCTACGCCGGGCGTGGCTTCGACCCCGAAACCATGCAGGGGCAGCTCACGGCCAAGCTCACCAAGGCCCGCTACGGGAACTACACTTACAGCAACATCGACGCGAAAGTGGGTATCCGCGGGCAGCAGTACGACATTGATGCCCGCAGCACCGGCGACGCCAATGCGGCCTTTGCCATCAAAGGCACCGTGGATTTGCGTAACCCCAACGCCCCGCAGTACGCCTTCAGCGGCAACGTGCAGAGCCTGAACCTGACCGCCCTGGGCTTCTACTCGGGCGGCTCCCTCCGGGTGCAGGGCAACCTTGACGCCAACCTGCGCGGCTCGGACCTGAACACGCTGAACGGCACTGTGAAGGGCACCGGCGTGGCCATCAACCTCAACAACCAGCTGATTCCGCTGGATACGCTCAATGCCCGCTTCCTGCAGCAAACCGGCCGCACGGAGGTAGACTTTGCCTCCAGCATCCTGCAGGCTACCATCCGGGGCAATACGCGCCTGGGCGACATGATAACCGAACTGCAGGGCCACATCGACCGGTATTTTGACCTGCCCGGCATCCAGTACCGGCCCAGCACGGCGGCCCGGCAGTTCACCTTCGATGTGACGGTGCCGCAGTCGGGCACGAAGCTGCTGCCTAAGCTGCTGCCGGGCCTCACGCGCATCACGCCCTTTCAGGCCACCGGTGCCTACGACAGCCGCGTGGCCTCACTCACAGTGCGTTCCGACGTGGCCCGCATGCGCTACCAGGGCATCACCTTCGACTCGCTGAAGCTGCGCGTGGGCTCCGACCCGCAGAAGCTCGACTACTCCGTGGTTCTCGACCAGGTGCGGCAGGATACCACACTGCGTATTCCGAACCCTTCGATAGTGGGCAGCATTGCCAACAACCAGATCGGCACGCGGGTGCGCATTGCCGAGTCGGACTCGGTGGAGCGGCTGAATCTGCCGGGCGTATTGCAGGTGCTCAATGGCGGCGGCGCTTACCAGTTCAGCTTCGGCCAGCAGATTATGGTAGATGGCAAGGAGTGGTCGGCTCTGCCCAACAACTTCGTGCGCTATACCACTGCCACGGGTAACATCGAAGCCCAGAACGTGCGCCTCTCCCGCAACGGGCAGACCGAGCGGTTTTTGGCGCTGCAAACCCTGGCCGGTCCCCGCAACCCGCTGCAGGTGCAGATCGGCAACTTCGACCTCTACGCTCTGGGCCGGGCCGCCGGCCTGCAGGACTCGCTGGTGGGTGGGCGGCTCAATGGCGAAGCCGTGGTGTATAACCTGGGCCGCACGGGCCAGGCCTTCACCGCCGATATGGATCTGACGGACTTCGCCTATAACAAGTACATTCTGGGCAACGTGGCGCTACAGGCCGTGAATCAGACCGCCAACCGCTACGACATTGTGGCCTCGCTCACGGGTGGGCCCGACCAGAACGACGTGCTGGCGACCGGCTACTACCTGGGCTCGGGCGAAATTTCCCTGGACGTGGACCTCAATCAGCTCCAGCTGAAAACCATTGAGCCCTTCTCGGCCGGGCAGCTGCGCGAAATGACGGGCGCCCTCAGCGGACCGCTCACCATCCGGGGCACTACCACCAACCCGCAGCTGCGCGGCAACGTCCGGTTCCGCGACGCGGGCTTCACGCTTTCCCAGCTGGGGGCACCCTTCCGGCTCTCGGAAGATGAGCTGGTGCTGGATGAGCGGGGCCTGCACTTCGACAACTTCGCCATTATCGACTCCCTGGGCAAAAAAGCCATTGTGGATGGCTACATCGTGCCGGCCCGCAGCCTGGCCGCGGTGGGGCAGTACCGCCTTGACCTGCGGGCCACGACCAACAACTTCCTGGCCGTGCAAAGCACTCGGCGCGACAACCCGCTCTACTACGGTAAGCTGTTCGTAGACTCCGACACGCGGGTGAGTGGCTTCCTGTACCGGCCGCAGGTGCGCACCCGCGCCACCGTGGCCGATGGCTCCGACCTGACCGTGGTAGTGCCCTCCGACGACCCCGTGGTAGTGGAGCGCGAAGGCATCGTCATCTTCGTGGACAAGGACGCGCCCAAGGTGGACTCGGCCCTGGTGCGCGAAGTGGCCGACATCGACTCTTCCCTGGTTGCTACGGGTTACGACGTGCAGGCCAACATCACCGTAACGGACCGTACGCCCTTCACCGTGGTGATTGACGAAGCCTCCGGCGACAACCTGCGGGTGCGGGCCGAGGGGCAGCTGGATGCCAAGCTGGATGAGCGCGGCGCCCAGACGCTGGTAGGCCGCCTGAACGTGACGGATGGCCAGTACAAAATGTCGCTCTACGACCTGGCCGAGCGCAAATTCGTCATTGGCCAGGGCAGCTACCTGGTGTGGACCGGTGACCCGTACAACGCCCAGGTGAACGTGTCGGCCATTTACAAGGTGCAGGCCGTGGCCGCCGACCTCATTGCCAACCAGCTGGACGGCGACGCTACTTTGAGCAATCTGTCCCGCAACCGCCTGCCCTTCGAGGTGTACCTGAACGTGACCGACCAGCTGCTCAAGCCTACCATCGGCTTTGATATCCGGCTGCCCGAAACCACCACCGGTGCCGTTGCCGAGCCAGTGCGGGCCAAGCTGGAGCAGCTGCGCCAGCCCAGCCAGACCAACGAGTTGAACAAGCAGGTATTTGCCCTGATGGTGCTGGGCCGCTTCCTGGCCGACAACCCGCTGCAGAGCACCTCCGGCCCCGGCACCTTCGTGGGCAATCAGCTGCGGGGCTCGGCCAGCCAGGTGCTCACCGACCAGCTCAACAACCTCACCGGGCAGTACCTGGCCGGCGTAGGGCTGGAGCTGGGGGTGAATTCCTATACGGCCGTAGAAGGCAGCGGGGAACAAACCAACCGCACCGACCTGAACGTGGCCGTGCGCCGCCAGCTGTTCAACGAGCGGGTGACGGTGCGCCTGGGTACCGATGTGCCCCTGGGTGGCAATTCCGGCAACCAGCTTTCCCAGGGTAGTGCCTCCACCAGCCAGTTTGCCGGCAACGTGAGCGTCGAATACAACATCCTGCCTGATGGGCGCCTGCGCCTGCGGGCCTTCCGCGACAACGCCTACCAGGACATCGACGGGCCGTTTGCCCGCACCGGGGCCGCCCTCATCTTCCAGCGTGACTACAACAGCCTGCAGGACCTGTTCGCGAAGCCACCAACGGAAGTGAAAGAGGCCGTGCGCACCGACCGCCGCGCCCGCCGCGACGAGCGCAAGGCCGAGGCTGACACGCTCAAGAACAACGCCCTGAACTAAGACCACAGATTGACACGGATTTTTGAACGGATGACGCAGATGCAGTCGAGGGGTGCTCTTATTACTTCAACCCGTACCGGGCGGGCCGGGCTGCGGCTGGGCTTGCTGCTGGCCGGGCTATGGCTGGCTGGGTGCAGCGGCACGCGCTTCGTGCCCGAGGGCGACAAGCTCTACACGGGCAGCACCGTAAAGCTGAAGTCACCCTACAGCATTCCGCGCGAGGCCGAAATTACCACCGAGCTGGAATCGGTTATCCGGCCCAAGCCCAACGCCTCCATTCTGGGGCTGCGGCCCAAGCTGTACTTCTGGCACATGGGCCAGGGCAAAAAGAAGGGCCTGGGCAAGTTTCTGGCCGACCGCTACGGCGAGGCACCCGTGCTGCTCAGCCAGATAGATACCACCAAGGTGAAGGGGCTGATGATCAACCGGCTCTACAACAACGGCTACTTTGCCGCGCCCCAGGTGTCGAGCCCGGTAAAGGCCAAGAGCGCCACGGCGGCCATCGACTACACGGCCAACATCCAGCGGCCCTACACCATCAAGGAAATTCACTTCCCGGAGCGCGACACCCTGGTAGACCGCGACATTCGCAAAACCCAGGCTGCCAGCCTGCTGAAAGTGGGCGACCCGTACAACCTGAACACGCTGATAACCGAGCGCACGCGCATCGACGACCAGATGAAGCAGCACGGGTACTACTACTTCTCGCCCGACTACCTGCTCTACGAAGTCGACAGCACCCAGCACAACCAGGTGAACGTGTTCATTAAGGTAAAAGGCTCGGTGCCCGAAAACGCGGTGCAGCCCTACGTGCTCAACCGCGTGACGCTGAACACCCGCTACGACCTGACGGATACCACCACCCGCAACAACGCCATCATTTACCAGAAGTACCGCTACGTGCCCGATGAAAAGGTCTTCAAGGCCCGCGCCATCACGGGGGCCACGTTCCTGTACCCCGACTCCCTGTACCGCCGCCGCCGCCACGACCAGACGCTGAGCCGCCTGATGAGTCTGGGCACCTTCAAGTTCGTGGATATCCAGTTTCGGCCCACCCGCCAGAAGCCCGATTCCCTAGGCTATGGCTTCCTGAACGCCTACGTGCGCATGACCCAGCTCAAGAAGAAGTCGTTGCGGGCCGAGGTGCAGCTGGTAAAGAAAACCAGCGGCTTTACCGGGCCCGGCTTCACGGTGCAGTACCGCAACCGCTCGGCGCTGCGCGGGGCCGAGCAGCTGCTGGTGAACCTGGTCGGCGCCTTCGAAACCCGCACGGGCGCCGCGGCCACCGACCCCGATACCGGGGAAAAGCTGCCGGTTTTCGGGCTCACGTCCTACGAGCTGGGCGTAAACGCTCAGCTCCTGGTGCCGCGCTTTATTGCCCCCTTCGACATCAAGCTCAGGGAATCCGACTTCCAGCCGCGCACCGTGTTCGGGGCCGGCTACAAGTACGTGACGCGCCAGGACTTCTTCCGGGAAGACTTCTTCAACCTGAACTACGGCTACAGCTGGAAAACCAAAATCACCAACCAGCACGACTTCAAGCCTATTGACCTGCAGTACATCCGGCTGGCCGATACCACGGCCACCTTTGGGCAGCTGCTGCAGGATCGGCCGTTTCTGGCGGCCTCGTTCCGGCAGCAGTTCATTCCGGCCAGCTCCTATATGTACACCTACAACACGCAGGTGTATGAGCAGCGCCGCAACCAGTTCTACTTCAACGGGGGCGTAGAAACCTCCGGGTTTGTGGCCAGCCTGCTGGGCAAACCCAACGCCGCGGGCCAGAAGGAAGTGTTTGGGCAGGAGTTTTCGCAGTACGGGAAGTTTGATGTGGAAGTGCGCAACTACTACCGCATCACCCCCGACCCCAAAAGCGGCAACAAAATAGCCACCCGCCTGCTGGTGGGCCTGGGCATGCCTTACGGCAACTCCCGCGTGCTGCCTTACCTGAAGCAGTACGGCGCGGGCGGCCCCAACAGCGTGCGGGCCTTCCTGCCCCGGGAACTGGGTCCCGGCACCTACCGGCCCACCAATACCTCGGAAAAAGTAACCCGCTTCTACGACCAGGTAGGCGACGTGCGCGTGGAGGCCAACGCTGAGTACCGCCAGGACTTGTTTCCCTACGTGAAGGGTGCCGTGTTCGTGGATGCCGGCAACGTGTGGCTCGTGAACCCCGACCCAACGCGGGCCACACCTGACGGGCGCAATGGGCAGTTCCAATTCAGCTCCTTCTTCAAGGAGCTGGCCGTGGGCGCCGGTGTGGGCCTGCGTATCGACATCGAGTTCATTGTGGTGCGGCTGGACGTGGCTTACCCGTTGCGGGCTCCCTACGGCTCGGGCGGCAGCAAGTCGTTCGTGCCCAACCTGGCCATCGGCTACCCCTTCTAGCGGTGAAATACTGAGTTTAAGGGCGTGTATCCCAGCGAGCAGCTGCATGCCATCTGCTTAAACAATACCTCACGCCCCAAGATGGACCGAGCGTGCTACCGAGGTCGTTGGCGTCACGGCTGTTGCCGAAGGCGGCGCCGCAGCTTGCGGAGCTGGAAGCTCTGTGCCAGGCGTACGGCCACCAGCAGCGTGAGCAGCCCCGGAATAAAAATCAGCAGCACCCACGTGTTGGCTTCTGGGTAGGAAGTGTGCGTCAGGTTTGCCAGATTCACCATGAAATCGGTGCAATACCAGAAGGCCTGCCCGGCCAGATCTATCAGCTCCTTACGCATGGCGCAGCCGGGAGCGAAGGTGCCGGAGAGTTTGCCGGTTGCGCAGAGCTCCGTAGGTGAGCCAGACCAGCAGCGCGGGCGTCAGACCCAGGTAGAAAGCCAAGTTCATAGCCTCGTAATACTTCCGCCCACCCGATGCCAACCCTCGAACGGTAGCGCTATACAGCGGCCGCAGCCGCACGTAAGCCGGACTGTTGGCGGCCGTGGCGTGCGGGCAGGCATGGTAGTAGCAATAGCGCGTGCAGTAGGCTGCCCGGCGCGTGGTAGTAGGTGGGTGGCCCGTGGAGTTGACGTATACCCCGAAGGCCAGTGGCAGCAAGGCCAGCAACAGGGTAAGTAGAAGCGGCCGCAGCATAGTGCAAGAGATATAGCGCAGTAAGGAGAGAAGACGAAGAAACGAAATAACCCGGTTCAACTCGTCAACCCATAGCTCATGCTTGTCGGCTATGCTCCCCGCATGCCGAGCATATCTTCCGGAGAGCCATCAAAAAACGTTTTTCCCGGCATCAACCGGGAAGGACGTATCAGCAAGCTGTATTCTGGGAAGTGGCTACGCCTCGGCAGCCAGACGTACTTCCAGCGGGGCGCCCACGGTTTTGCGGGTGGGCACTACCGTCACCACCACGTACTTGGAAGTAGGCGTGTTGCTGACTTTGGCCACGCTGCCCACGGGCACCAGCGGGTTGGCCTCAGGGAAGTAGGCGGCCACGTTGCCCCGCGGAATGTCGTAGGGCACCGCAATAAACTTTTCCACCGTGCGGCGTGTGCCCTCGAAGTGACTCGTAATATCAATGAGGGCCTGAGCCTGCAGGCTGCGGTCGGCCATATCCTGGCGGTTCATGAACAGCACGCGCCGCTCCCCGTGCACGCCCCGGTACCGGTCGTTGTAGTCGTAGATGGTCGTGTTGAACTGGTCGTGGCTGCGCACGGTCATCAGAATCAGCTGATCGGGCTCTACGGTGTGCTTTTCCAGCGCGGTGGCCGTAAAGTTGGCCTTACCGTTTTTGGTGGTGAATTTCCGTTCGCGCGGGCCATTAGGCAGGTAGAAGCCCCCTGGCCTCCGCAGCTTTTGGTTGAAGTCCTCGAAGCCCGGAATAACGCGCGCAATATGGTCGCGGATGACGTCATAGTTTTCCGTCATGGCCACCCAGTCGGCAATGTTGGTGCGGTTGCCCAGGGTGGCAATGGCCACGCCCGCCAGAATGGCTACTTCGCTCATCATCTGGCCCGGGAGGGGGGTGAGCACGCCCTTGTTCTGGCTTACCACGCCCATGGAGTTTTCGCAGGACGTCATCTGGTGCCCGGCTTTCTGCAGGTCCACGTCGGCATGGGTAAAGCAAGGCAGGAGCAGGCTGGTTTCGCCGGTGGTGAGGTGGCCGCGGTTGAGCTTGGTGCCCACAAAAACCGTGAGCTTCTGTCGGCGCATACCCTCGGCAATAACTTCGGTATCGGGCCCGGCACCCAGCAGGTTGCCCCCCAGGCTGAAGAATACCTTGGTTTTGCCCTTATACATGGCCTTGATGCTTTCCACCGTATCGAGGCCGTGCGCGTAGGGCGGCGTGAAATTGAACTCCTTGCCCAGGGCATCCAGGAACTCCTTGGTCGGCTGCTCCCAGATGCCCATAGTCCGGTCGCCCTGCACGTTGGAGTGGCCGCGCACCGGGCAGGTTCCCGCCCCGGGCTTGCCAATAGCGCCCTTCAGCAGGTGCAGGTTCACGATTTCCTGGATGGTTTGCACGCCCTGGCGCTGCTGCGTTACACCCATAGCCCAGCAGGTAATGATTTTTTGCTTGCGGGCCAGCAGGTTGGCCGCTTCCAGCAGCTGAGCCCGCGAAATGCCGCTCAACTCCTCAATATCTTCCCAGCTGGTGTTGCGGATATTCTGCTCGAAGGCCTCAAAGCCGGTAGTGTACTCGGCAATGAAAGCGCGGTCCGCCACCTGGCCGGGATTCAGGTCCTCGGCCTCGAAGAGGTGCTTCATAATACCGCGCAGCAAGGCCATGTCCCCATCCACGCGCACCTGCAGAAACAGGTCGGTTATCTGGGTGCCGTCGCCGAGCAAAGTGCCCAGCGCCCGTAGCGGATTCATAAAATCCTGGGGGTTTTTGAAGGCCAGCAGACCAGCTTCGGGTAGAGGGTTCACCGCTATAATTTTAGCCCCGTTGCGTTTGGCTTTCTGCAGGGCCGTGAGCATGCGCGGGTGGTTGGTGCCCGGGTTCTGCCCAATGATAATGATGACTTCGGCCTCGTGGATGTCGTTGAGCGTGACGGAGCCTTTGCCCAAACCCAGCGTAGGGCTGAGGGCCGCGCCGCTGCTTTCGTGGCACATGTTGGAGCAGTCGGGCAGGTTATTGGTGCCAAACTGCCGCACAAACAGCTGAAACAGGAAGGCCGGCTCGTTGGGTACTTTGCCCGAGGTATAAAACACGGCTTCGTCGGGCGAGGCCAGCGCGTTCAGGTTATCGGCAATCAGCTGGAATGCCGCCGGCCACTCGATGGGGGAGTAGTGGTTGTCGCCGGGGCGCTTCACCAGGGGGTGGGTGAGGCGGCCGGCGTTATTCTGGTCCCGGTCGGTCATCTTCGACAGCTCGGCCAGGCTGTGGCGGGCAAAGAACTCGGGGCCGGCGGCCCGCTCATCGGCGTCGGAAGCCGTGGCCTTGGCGCCGTTTTCACAGAACTCGGCTACGGAGCGGTGGTCGTCGGGGTCGGGCCAGGCGCAGCTGGAGCAGTCGAAGCCGTCCTTCTGGTTCATGTTCAGCAGCCCCCGCGTGCCTCGGTTCAGCCCGCCCTCACTCCACCCAAATGCCATGGACTTGATAACGGCCGTGACGCCGGCGGCCACCTTAGCGGGCTCCGTGAGGTGCAGGCCGGTGGGCGCTTCGGGCGGCTGGGCCAAGATGGGGTGGTGGTACTTGGCGTTGGCTACGTCGGGGGCGGGAATGGTGCTTTGGTCGCGCATGGCTTGCGGGTCGGGGCGGTAGTGGTCGGGGGCCGGGGCCTCGCCCTGGTCGGCCCGCTCCCCGCTCTGTGGTTTGTTGGCGGCTTGCTGCTGGGGGGCATTGCCGGCTTTACCGGGGTCAGCTTTGGGAGAATCTTCCATAAGGGCGCGCAACGAAACAGGGGTGGGAGGGAACAGCCGGGCTAATGCTTGCAGCCCAGGTCTTTTTCTACCAGAATATGCAGCACTTGGTTGTGCTGTACGGCTACGGTGCCACGCAGGCTCACCTGCTCCGTTGAAGTCCAGGCGTCGGCCACGGCGGCGGGCAGCAGCACCCGGATGCAGCCGGCTTCGGCCTGCACCGTGAGGGCGGGCACATCGGTGGTGCGCTCCAGGGTGTAGGTCAGCTGGTCCGTGGCCCGCAAGCCTAGCGGCACCACCGTTTCCAGGCGACCGTGCTGGCGGAACGCGGTTACTTCGGGCTGATCGAGGCGCAGGCGCAGGGTGTTGTCTTCGAGGCGGAGCTTCATTTCGCTTTAAACAATGCAATCAGCAGGAAAAGGTTTCAGCCGAAAAGCGGGGTGCTAAGGGAGCAGGCTGGTTGGGTTACCCGGTTTTTTGTACTATTCTCCCGGAATTGTGCAGGTGGGTGCATGCCCGCTCAGGAAGTTTTTATACTTTGGAGGGCTTATTGGAGACTGTATAATGGGGCGGCGTGCGCACGGGTTAGATCAAATGAAGAAAGTGTTTTACGGCTGCCTGAGCATAGGGCTTTGGCTGACCGCGTCCGGAGCCTGCGCGCAGAGCATCAAAGCCGATTCCAGCGCCGTGGCGGCGGCCATCAGCAGCCTCAGCCAGCGGTATTCCGAGGGGCTGCGCTACGAGTCGCGGCTTTACAACGGGCCCGAGTACGTGAGCACCGTGCGGTCCTACATCAAGGGGCACGCGTTTCTGGCCTCGGCCGACCCGCTGCCCGCCACCGTGGAGTACGGCGGAGCCCTGTACACCGACGTGGCGATGCGCTACGATCTGCTGCGCGACCTGCTGGTGGTGAAGGCTCCGCTGGGCGCCCTGGATATGCAGCTGGTAAGTGAGCGGGTAACGCGCTTCACGCTGGATGACCGCCAGTTTGTGCGCCTCGTGGTGGACTCGGCCAGCGCCTCGCCGGTGCGCACGGGCTTCTACGAAGTGCTGCTGGATGGGCCGGTGCAGGTGCTGGCGGCCCGCCGCAAAAACATGCAGCAACGCTCCACGGCTACCGGCATGGAGGGCGAAATCACCCAGAAGGACAGCTACTACATCGGCAAAGGCACCCGCTACTACGGCGTGGACAATGGCAAGACGATGCTGTCACTGTTCCCGCAGAACAAGGCTGCCCTGCGCAAATACATCCGAACCGAGAAACTGAAGTTCGGCAAAACCAGCCGCGAAGCTTCCCTGGTGGAGCTGGCGCGGTACCAGGCCTCGTTGCCGCCTACCCCCGGCAAGTAAGCCGCTTTCTGTACGGCCCCCACCCGCGGGGCCATTGACCTTGCTATGAAACTCGTTTACCGAATTATTCTGCTGCTGCTGTGTGCCCTCGGTAGCCTTCGCAGCTACGGGCAGCAAACCGAGCCGCTGGTGAGCGGCAGCTTCCAGAACCTGAGCGTGGAAGAGTTTGCGCGGCAGCTCCAGGCCCAGACCCGCTACCGCTTTTTCTTTGACTCAATGGCGGTGCAGGGCGTGAAGGTGAACCTGCAGGTGCAGGCGCAGCCCCTGAGCCGGGTGCTGCAGCAGGCCTTGGCGCCCACCACCGTGCGGTTTGCTGTGGACGAGGACCACAACGTGTTTTTCACCAGCGGCACGGCTATGGCTACCAATGTCCCCGGAAACTTCTTCCAGCCCGGCGCGGTGGCCGATGTAGCCGCTACCGCCGATACGCTGACTACCATCCGCGGCGGGCGCGCTACCAGCCCGGCCCGGCTCTATGAAATCGGGCGGCCGGGCGCGGCCAAGGGGCCCACGGCCACGGTGGCGGGCCACATCCGCGAAGCCAAATCCGGGGAGCCGGTGCTGGGCGCCTCGGTGTACATTACCTCCCCATCCATCGGCGCCTCCACCGACCAGTTTGGCTACTATGCCCTTACGCTGCCGGTGGGTGCCCATATCCTCAACATTCGCGGCATTGGCATCAAAAACACCCAGCGCCGCATTGTGGTGCACGCCGATGGCAAGCTGGAAGTGGAAGTGGAAGAAGATATTACCGCCCTGAAGGAAGTGCGGGTG
This sequence comes from Hymenobacter sp. J193, assembly GCF_024700075.1. Classification (NCBI taxonomy): domain Bacteria; kingdom Pseudomonadati; phylum Bacteroidota; class Cytophagia; order Cytophagales; family Hymenobacteraceae; genus Hymenobacter; species Hymenobacter sp. J193. The sequence continues at coordinate 1,520,161 of NZ_JAJONE010000001.1, read as the reverse complement.
GAAGCGGAGAAAGACAAAAACGTGGCTGGTCTGCAGATGGGCGTCGAAAAGCTCGACATCAAGACCATCCGGCAGGTGCCCACGGCCTTCGGCGAAACCGACATTCTGCGGGTGGTGCTTACCCTGCCCGGCGTGAAATCCATCGGTGAGGGCAGCACCGGCATCAGCGTGCGGGGGGGCGCTACCGACCAGAACCTGATTCTCTTCAACGACGCCACGGTGTACAGCCCATCTCACCTGTTTGGCTTCTTTTCGGCCTTCAACCCCGACATTCTGAAGACAGTGGAGCTCTATAAAAGCGCCATTCCGGCCCGCTATGGCGGCCGCCTTTCGTCGGTGCTGGACATTGCCACCCGCGACGGCAACAAGAAAAAGCTGGCCGGCTCGGGCGGCATCGGGCTGCTCACCAGCCGCCTCACGCTGGAAGGCCCCATCATCAAAGACAAAAGCTCATTCATCATCGGGGGCCGCTCCTCGTACTCCGACTGGATTTTGCGCCGCCTGCCCGACCGCAGCCTCAAGGAAAGCGCCGCCTCCTTTTATGACGTGAGTGCCCACATCAGCCACGAGCTGGACGATAAAAACACGCTCTACGCCACCGGCTACCTGAGTCGGGACCGGTTTAAGCTGGCCTCCGACACCGCTTACGCCTACCAGAACCGCAACGCCAGCCTGAAGTGGCGCCACACCTTCAGCAACACGCTCTACGGCGTGCTCACGGCCACCGGCAGCCAGTACGGGTACGATGTTACGAGCGAGAAAAACCCGGTGAGTGCCTCGGCGCTGGCCTTCAATCTGGCGCAGGTGGGTTTGCAGGCCGATTTCAGCTACTTCCGCAACGCCCAGCACACCATCGACTTTGGGGCCAGTACGCTGCGCTACCGCCTCCGGCCGGGTCGCCTCACGCCCCAGGGCCCGGAGTCGTTGGTGGAGCCCGACGACCTGGGCCGCGAGCAGGGCCAAGAAAGCGCCCTGTACGTGTCGGACCGCTGGGACGTGACGCCGCGGCTGGCGCTTTCGGTGGGGCTGCGCTACTCGCTCTACCAGGCTCTGGGCGCCCGCGACGTGTACGAGTATGCGCCCGGCGTGGCCCGCACCGTGTACAGCATCACCGATACGGTACACTACGGTGCCGGCAAAACCATTGCCACCTACCACGGCCCCGAGTACCGCCTCGGGCTGAAGTACGCGCTGTCGGACCGCTCCTCGCTGAAAGCCAGCTACAACCGCACGCGCCAGTACATTCACCAGCTTTCGAACACGGCCTCCCTGTCGCCGACGGACACCTGGAAGCTGAGCGACGCCTACGTGCGGCCCCAGGTGGGCGACCAGTTCTCGGTGGGCTACTACCGCAACTTCCGCAACAACACCATCGAAACCTCGGTGGAAACCTACTACAAGTTCATGCACGACTTTGTGGACTACATCAGCGGGGCCTCGCTGCTGCTGAACCACCACCTCGAAACCGATATCATCAACGCCGAGGGCCGGGCCTACGGCGTGGAGTTTTCGGTGAAGAAGTCGACGGGCAAAATCAACGGCTGGCTGAGCTATACCTATTCCCGCTCCCTGGTGCGGGCCAACGCCGGCACGCCCGCCGAGCAGATCAACGGCGGCAAGTACTACCCCAGTAACTTCGACAAGCCCCACGACGTGACCCTGGCCGGCAACTACCGCTTTAGCCGCCGCTTCAGCACGTCTCTGAACTTCAACTACAGCACCGGCCGCCCCATCACATTGCCACTCACCACCTACTACCTGGAGGGCGCCACCCGCGTGTTCTACTCCGACCGCAATGCCTACCGCGTACCCGACTATTACCGCGTGGATTTTGCCATAAACATCGAAGGTGGCCACAAAGCCAAAAAGCTGGCCCACAGCTCCTGGACGCTGTCGGTGTACAACCTCACGGGGCGGCGCAACCCCTATTCCGTGTACTTCAAGGCGCAGAACGGCAAAATCAACGGCTACCAGCTTTCCATTTTCGGGCAGCCGATTCCGAGCGTCACGTATAATTTCAAGTTCTGATGATACGCTTCAATTCCCGCCTGCGGAAATACCTGGCCGCTGCCCTCGTGCTGCTGCTGGGCAGCTGCGTCGATAAGTTTGAGCCGGAAGTGCTGGACGCGCCGCAGAACTACCTGGTGGTGGATGGCTTCATCAACCTAAGCGGCCCCACCACCATCCGCCTGTCGCGCACCAAGAACGAGGCCAACGCGCCTGTACCCGTAGAAGCCGCCGCCGTCGTCACAATTCTGGATGACGCCGGCGCGGCCTACCTGCTCCCCGAGCAGCAGCCCGGCACGTATCAGTCGGCGCCCCTGAGCCTGAGCTCTGACCACCGCTACCGCCTGCGCATCCGCACCGCTTCCGGCCAAGAGTATGAGTCGGACCTGGTGGCGGCCCGGCAAACCCCGCCGATTGACCAGGTAAGCTGGGAGCTGAACAACCGGGGCGTGCAGATTTACGTGAGCACCCACGACGATGCCAACGCCACGCGCTACTACCGCTGGCGCTACGAGGAAACTTGGCTGTTTCACTCAGCTTACCAGTCGGGCCTGGAGTACGTGGACGGCGTAATGCAGAACCGGCAGGAAAGCATTTATTACTGCTGGGGCAGCGAAAACTCCACCGCTATTCAGCTGGGCAGCACCAGCCGGCTCAGCCAGGACGTGGTAACGGATGCGCCGCTTCGGTTGCTGGAGTCCAACTCCCTGAAGCTGGGCATCAAATACAGCATTCTGGTAAAGCAGTATGCCCTCACGGCTGAGGAATTTGCTTACTGGGAAAAGCTGAAAAAGAACACCGAAAGCCTCGGCGGCCTGTTTGACCCGCAGCCCACCCAGCTGACGGGCAACGTGCACAACCTGGCCGACGCGTCTGAGCCGGTAATCGGGTACGTGGGCGCGGCCACGGTCACGGAAAAGCGCCTGTTTATCGACCGTACCGAGCTGGGGTCCATTCTGCGCTTTAAGACCGGCTACGAGGACTGCGGCAACCCCGACACGGTGCTGCTGGCCGATGTACCCTCGTACTTCAGCAGACCCAGCCTGCTGCCCATAGAAGGCATATACGTGGCCCGCACGCTGATAGGGTATACCGGCAACCCGGCCGTGTGCGTGGACTGCCGCCTGCGCGGCACCACGGTTAAACCCGATTTCTGGCCCTAGCGCCGGACCAGCCGTTGCGTTGATACCCGTTTTATCTGAACCCTTTGCCCGATGCTGTTTCGCCGCCTTTCCCTGGTTTGTTTGACGCGCTGCGTGGTCCTGCTGGGCGGCTGCCTGGCCGGGCTGGGCAACGCAAGCCCGGCGCTGGCCCAGGCCGACTCGCTGCAGAGCATAGCCCGACGCTTCGCCCACTACAGCCAGCAAACCCCCGCCGAAAAGCTGTTTCTGCACCTCGACCGGCCCAGCTACGTGAGCGGGGAAAGCATGTGGTTTAAGGTGTACGCCGTGGAAGGCAGCTCGCACCGGCCCCTGCCCGTCAGCTCGGTGGCGTACGTGGAAGTGCTGGACCCGGTACAGAAACCCGTATTGCAAGCCAAAGTTTCGCTGAAGCAGGCCACGGGTGCTGGCTCCTTTGTACTGCCCGCCACGCTGCCCTCCGGGCGCTACACGGTGCGGGCCTACACCAGCTGGATGCGCAACTTCAGCCCGGAGCTGTACTTCCATACCAGCGTCGCCATCGTGAACACCCGCGCGCCGCTGGGTGTAGCGGCCAAGCCAGCCGCGGCCGCCTACGACCTGCAGCTGTTTCCCGAAGGCGGCTACCTCGTGCAGGGCGTTCCGAGCAAAGTGGGCTTCAAGCTAACCAACGGCGCTGGCCAGGGCGTAGCGGCCGAGGGCACAGTGCTGGACCAGAGCGGCAACACCGTAGCTTCTTTCCGCACCCTGCGCTTTGGCCTGGGTTCATTCAGCTTCACGCCCGCCCAGGCGGGGCAGGCCTACCGGGTAGTGGCGAAGTTGGCCAACCAGCAAACCGTAACGGCCAGCCTGCCGCCAGCCCGGGAAGAAGGCTACGTGATGCGGCTGGTAGACGGCGGCGCGGGCGTCAGCCAGCTGCGCCTGGTAGTGCAAACGCGGGGCGCAGCCCTGGAAAATGAGCGGGTGTATCTACTGGGCCACGCCGGCCAAAAAGTAGCCCTGGCCACTGCCGGGGAGTTGTTTGAGGGTCGAACCGTATTTACTGTGGACAAGCAGCAGTTGGCGGCCGGTATTTCGCACTTCACCCTCTTCAACAGCCGCCGGCAGCCGGTGTGCGAGCGGCTCTACTTCCGCCCACCTACCAATGCCCTCAAGCTCACGGCCCAGGCTGACAAGCGCCAGTACACGGCCCGCGAAAAAGTGACCCTGCAGGTGGCTGCCGACCAGGCTGCCAGCTTATCGGTAGCCGTGTACCAGGTCGATTCGCTGTCGGCGGCGGGTGGGCCAGATATGGCCGGCTACCTGTGGCTGACGTCGGATCTGAAAGGCGCCGTGGAAAACCCCGGGTACTACCTCAGCCCCGAAGCTGCCGAGGCCGCCGACAACCTGATGCTCACCCAGGGCTGGAGCCGGTTCCAATGGAAGGACGTGCTCAGCAACAACCCCGGCCAGCTGCCTTACTTGCCCGAGTTGAACGGCCCGCTGGTGCGGGGCCGGGTGATGCACCGCTTCACGGGCGCATCGGCCTCCAATATTCCGGCCTACTTGTCGTCACCCAGCCGCCACATTCAGTTGTACACTGCCGTCAGCAAGCCCGAGGGCAGCCTGCAGTTTGAAGTGCCCGACCTCTACGGCCGCCGGCAGCTGATAGCCCAGACCAACACCCAGCGCGACAGTATGTACCGGATAGAGCTGTTCGACGCCTTCGCGCCCCGGCCCGCTGGCTTGCCGGCTTCGCCGCTGGCTGTGGCGGAAAGCTGGGCCGTGGGGCTCCGCCGCCGCGCCGTGCAGGCCGAGGTGCAGCAGCGCTACTATGGTAGCCGCCCCGTGGTATACACGGCCCCGGCCACCGACAGCATTGCCTTCTACGGACAGCCCAGCGAAAAATACCGCCTCGACGACTACACCCGCTTTAAGGTGATGGAGGAGGTAATGCGCGAGTACGTGCCCGGTGTGCTGGTGCGCATCCGCAAAGACGGCTTCCACTTCCTGGTGCCCGACAACAACTCTAATACCGTCTCCGAAAACCCCTTGGTGCTGCTGGATGGCATGCCCGTCTTCAACGTCAACCGCATCATGGCTTTCGATCCGCTGAAGGTGCAGAAGCTGGACGTGGTGAAGTCACGCTACCTGCTGGGGCCGCTGATTTCGGACGGTATCGTGAGCTACACCACCTATAAGGGCGACCTGGCCGGTTTTCCCCTTGACGCACACGCGCTGCTCCAGGAATACGAAGGCCTGCAGGGCCAGCGCGAGTTCTACGCCCCCCGCTACGACGCGCCCCGGCAGCAGCAAAGCCACCTGCCCGATTTCCGCAACCTGCTGTACTGGAACCCCAACGCGCCGGCCGGGGCCCCGCTCACCTTCTACACTTCCGACCAGGTGGGCACTTACCGGGTGGTGGTGCAGGGCCTGGCTGGGACCGGGCAGGCAGGCAGCGCTTCCTTCACCTTTGACGTGAAGGCCCCTTTATAGCCCGGCGGTTCTGCCTACAATCCGCCAGGGGTGGGAATATATGTTATAGCGGCCCTGGCGCAGGAAGCCGCACACGGTCAGGCCAAAGTTGTGGGCGGCCTGCACGGCCAGGGAGCTGGGGGCGCCCACGGCAGCCAGTACCGCAATGCCCGCCACGGCTGCTTTCTGCACCAACTCAAAGCTTACGCGCCCGCTCACCAGCAGCACGTGCCGGTGCAGCGGCAGCCACTCCTGCAGCAGCGCGGCCCCGATTACCTTATCGAGGGCATTGTGGCGGCCCACGTCTTCGCGCAGCAGCAGCAGCTCACCCTCCGGCGAAAACAACGCCGCCGCGTGCAGCCCGCCGGTTTGCTCAAACAGCTCCTGCTGTGCCCGCAGCCGCTCCGGCAGCTGGTGCAGCAGGTCGGCGGCTACGTAGGGGCCATCGGTGGGCAGCACGGGGCAGGCAGCCGCGTGCACGGCCTCAACGCTGGTTTTGCCGCACACGCCGCAGCTGCTGCTGGTGTAGAAGTGGCGCTCCAGGCGCGGCAGGGCTACGGATACGGTGGATGCCAGCTCGGCCCGCACCACGTTTTCGCGCTCTTCTTCCTTTTCCACATCGGGGCAGTACAGGATGCCGTGCAGCTCCTGGCGCCGGCTGATGATGCCTTCGGTGAGCAGGAACCCGGCCGCTAGCTCGAAGTCGTGGCCAGGCGTGCGCATGGTAATAGCCAGCGTGCGGTGTTCCCGCTGGCCGGTGGGCCCAAACCCCAGCCGGATTTCCAGCGGCTCTTCAGCGGCCAGAATGTCGGACGCCGCCGTGATGGTAGTGCCCTGCACCTTGTGCACGGTTACGTAGTCGTAGCTGGTGGGCGGCAGTAGAACGGGCGCGGGCATAAGAAGCGCAGGACAAAACGAGTTGGGAGGTGCAGAGTTAACCTTTCAGACCGGATGTAAGTTTGAGTGGGGAATTTGATCTAGCTGCCCCGGCGTTTAGTTTTCCTGTTTTTTATGCTCACGTCCGAAGAACGACAACGCTACCGCCGCCACCTGCAGCTGCCCGAAATAGGGGAGGCGGGGCAGGAAAAGCTGAAAGCCGCCCGCGTGCTGGTGGTAGGAGCCGGCGGCCTGGGCTGCCCGGTGCTGCAATACCTGGCCGCCGCCGGCGTGGGCACGCTGGGCATTGTGGATGCCGACGTGGTGGATGCCAGCAACCTGCAGCGCCAGATTCTATACGGCCCCGCCGATCTGGACCAGCCTAAAGCCGAAACCGCCGCCCGCGCCGTGCACCGCCTCAATCCTTTGGTGCACACCGAAGTGCATGGCTGCCGCGCTACGTTGGGTAACGTGCGCGAGCTGGTGCGCAAGTACGACGTGGTGGTGGACGGCTCCGACAACTTTCCAACGCGCTACCTGCTCAACGACGCCTGCGTGAGTTTGGGCAAGCCCCTGATTTCCGGAGCTATCTACAAGTTTGAGGGACAGGTTTCGGTATTCAACTACCAGGGTGGGCCTACGTATCGTTGCCTGTTTCCGCAGGCGCCCGCGGCCGACGAGGCGCCTAATTGCGCCGCCACCGGCGTGCTCGGCGTGCTGCCCGGCCTGGTTGGCACGGCCCAGGCCACCGAAACGCTCAAGGTGCTGCTGGGCATCGGGGAGGTGCTGTCGGGCCGACTGTGGCTTTTTGATGCCCTTACTTTCCAGACGCGCACGTTGCGCTTTGCCCGCCGCCCCGAGCAGGCCGCCATCAGCCTCGAAACCGCCAACCCCGCTGACTACGCCGACCTGTGCGGTGCCGAGGTCAATCAGATTTCACCCGCGGAGCTGCGCCAGCAGCTGGAGTCGGCGCACCCGCCGTTTCTGCTGGATGTGCGCGAGCCGGAGGAGTACGCCGCTGGCCACCTGCTTGGGGCCACGCTACTGCCGCTCGGCAGCATCGGCCAGGGCGTGGGCGCCGTGCCGCGCCACCATCCGGTAGTGGTGTACTGCCGCTCCGGGGCCCGCAGCCGCCGCGCCGTTGAGCAGCTCCAGATGGAGTTCGGTTTTGCTAATCTTCTGAACCTGGAAGGCGGGTTTCTGGCCTGGGAAGAAGCTGTTTAATGTGCTAATGTGGGTGAATGTGCTGAGGTGCTAATACTCGAAATGTGCTCAGATGCTGGTACATGTCGTGGTGAGCAACGCACTGCTCATACTTACCCCGGAAAGCTTATTCTTGTTCTTGCGGTATTGACAGACTTTCACCCAGCCCTTTGGCACGTTCCCCAGAACGGATGGCTTAGCTCGCCATAAAAGCTAAAGCATTAGCACCTCAGCACATTCCCCACATTAGCACATTCAACCACATTAACGCACATGCCCCTTACTGCTTTGCCGCCTCACCGTCCCCGTCTCCGCTTCGACCGCAACGAGCTGGCCGGGGCTTTTGGGGATTTAGGGACGGATCTGCCGCTGCTGATCGGGGTTATTGCGGCCTCAGGTATGGACAGTGCGGGCGTGCTCATCCTGTTTGGGCTGATGCAGGTGTTTTCGGGGTGGTGGTACGGAATGCCCATGCCGGTGCAGCCGCTCAAGGCCTTTGCTGCCCTGGTTATTGCCCAGAAAATTCCCGGCCGCGTCATCTTCGGTGGGGGACTGGCCATAGGCGTGGGCATGCTGCTGCTGTCGGTTTCGGGGCTGATTGATGGGCTGGCGCGGCTGGTGCCTAAGCCCGTTGTCCGGGGTATTCAGTTTGGGCTGGCCCTGCAGTTGGCTACGCTGGCCCTCAAGGAGTACGTGCCCGCCGACGGCCTCGGGGGCTACGCGCTGGCAGCCGCAGGCTTCATCGTTACGGTGGTGCTGCTGGGCAACCGGCGCTGGCCGGCCGCGCTGGTGGTGCTGGCCCTGGGCGTGGCTTACGGGCTGCTGTTCAAGCTTGACTTGGCTACCGCGCAACGCGCCATCGGGCTGCGCCTGCCCACTTGGCACGTGCCGCAGTGGCCCGATATCCTCACGGGCGCAGTGCTGCTGGCCCTGCCCCAGATTCCGTTGTCGCTGGGCAACTCGGTGCTGGCTACCCGGCAGGTAGTGCAGGACTACTTCCCGGAGCGGCCGCTCACGGTGCGGCAAATCAGCTTCACCTACGCCCTCATGAACCTGGTGAATCCATTTCTGGGCGGTTTCCCGGTGTGCCACGGCTCGGGCGGCATGGTGGGGCACTACACGTTTGGCGGGCGCACCGGCGGCTCGGTGGTGCTCTACGGGCTGCTTTTTCTCACGCTTGGCCTGTTTTTCAGCCAGGGCTTCCAGCAGATTGTGCACATTTTCCCGCTGCCCATTCTGGGCGTGCTGCTGCTCTTCGAGGCCCTCACACTGGCCACCCTGCTCCGCGACATCAGCACCCACCGCGCCGACCTGCTTCTGGCGCTGCTGGTAGGGTTGCTGTGCAGCGGCCTGCCCTACGGCTACCTCGTGGGCCTAGTGGCCGGCACGGCGCTGTACTACGCCATGCGTCAGGGCTGGGTGGGTTTGGGGAAGAGATAAGGACGATACCGCAGCTCGAGTTTGCGAAGCTTCGGTAGCCGCTGCAGGTCTACAGTGTCAAGGCCCGTGTACTGAATGTTGAGTTCTTCCAGTTGCTTTAATTGATATACTGCGGATGGCAGCGAATCCAGTGGGTTGTCTTTCAGACTCAGACGCCGTAAATGAGGTAAAGTTTTAAGTGCATCAACGTTGGTTATCCTATTCTTACGAGGGTTATTCCAGAAGCTATTTAACTCTATTATTTCCAGGTTTTGGAGCCGGCTAATGCTGGCGGGCAGTGTGCGAAGGTTGGCATTGCCCAGATGTAGCTCATGCAAGTTTGCCAGCCCGTTTACAGCTTGCGGGTAGCGGACCAAGCGATTATCATTCAGGTTCAGCACCTGCAGATTTTTCATCTGCTTGATGGATTCCGGGATACTGTCCAGCCGATTCAGCTCCAAATTCAGCTCCCGAAGGCTGTCCAACTGGTAAAGTTCTATGGGAAACTGCGCTAAATCATTATAGCCCAGATTTAGTTTCTTCAGCCGCTTCAGATTGGTAAAGCCAACGGGTAATGCAGGTAGACTGCTTAGATGCAGATTCAGTTCCTCGAGGTTATACAGCTCTCCGAGGCGGACATACAGCGTGTCGGGGCCACTGTCCCGTCCGTTGCGCTTTTCATACTGAATGGCATACGTAACCAAATCCAGTGACTTTACTTTGGCTGGTTCTTTCAGCGCCAGCCGCAGGTCGTCGTACCGGCCCTTGAAGTCCTTGCGGGTCCGCTCAAAGTAGTTGGCATCGAGCCGGAAGGTAAACGTTCCCCGCAAGAGAGGCTTCCGGCGCTTTTTCGCGTCGAGGTACTGCAAATCAAACCGTAGGCGCGGCTGGGTGGCGGAAGTATTCAGTCGGGTAATGGTACCTGTAATACCCTGAAACTGCTCAAAGTGCCACGTAGCCCGGTCATAGCCGATAATGGTAAAAGCAGCATTAGGCACCGGCATACGCTGGCCAACGGCCAAGTCGTTCAAGTGCTTGATACGCAGAAAAACCTTTTGCTATACCATGTATCACTGATATGCGGTCGGCTGGAATAGTAGCTGTATTGCAATACCTCAAACCGGCCGCTGTCCAGTTCGGTGCCTCCAATTATATCTGCTCGGCGCAGGTAGCTGGTTTTGGTTTGCGTTTGTTGCCAATGCAGAGTGCGCCGATACACCCTTTTCAATGGTTTGCAGCTTCCTGCCAGCAATAAGCCCGTAAAAATCAACCAAGAAGTTATCTGCCAATACCGCATATCTATTCTCTGTTCTTACCTAATCGTACTCATATACTCATATACTCAAAACTAGCCCAATGCAGCGGACGTTGTAGCTCGGCCTCGAAGTCATTTGTTGAGGGATACAATCCACAACCTACGGCTTGACCAGCACTTGCCGGATAAGCTGTTGATAAAACGGGTCGTCCGTCATGCCATTGTGGCCCACGCCGGGCAGCGTGATAAAGTGGTCCTGGGGCTTGAGGACACTCTTTAACGCCAGCGAAGCCTGGTGGCTGATAACCTCATCCTGTTCGCCGTGAAAGATGACGACGGGGGCTGAAACATGGGGCAGCACTTCGTCGGTAGCCAGTGGGTAGCGCACCACCAGGCCAGGTACCCAGGGGTAGTGCTGCCGGGCCATTGCCCGCATACTGGTATAGGGCGCCTGCAGAATCAACAGCTTAGGATGGTGCCGGGCCGCCAGCCAGGCCGCCGCTCCTGTGCCAAGCGAGTAGCCCAGCAGCACCGTCCGGTTTTCCGGATACTCCAGCAGTAGTTGCTGATAGGCCGTATCCGCATCAGCCAGAAAATGCTGTTGGCTGCTGATGCGGCCTTCGCTTTTGCCGTAGCCCCGGTAATCGAGCAGAAATACGTCGTAGCCCAGGCGGGTGTAGGTAGGGGCTACCTCGCCCCAGGTGTCGAGGGCGCCGCCGTTGCCATGCAGGTAAAAGATGAGGCCCCTCGACGAATCGGCGGGGAATAATAGTCCGTGCAGGCGGGTGCCGTCGGCGGCCGTAATCCACCGCTCCTCAAAGGGCTGAGGAAACCGAAAGCGGTAACTGGGCGGGAGTTTGGTAGGAAAGAACAGCAGCCGCTCCTGCTGGAAGTACAGCAATAGGCACACGGCTAGGTACAGCGCGGCTCCAAGACCCAGAATCCACAGCAAAGCTTTCATCAGGAAAGGAATGTTAACCCGTTACCCCCCAATCGTGCTCATCGACTCGAAGCTAAGCTGATGCACGGGGCGCTGCTGCTCGGCCTCGAAGCCGTTGGCGGCACGACGGCGGAAAGCTGATTTCAAGGCCTCGGCAATCTGTTCATCGGAGGAGCCGCCGCGCAGCAAAGCCCGGATATCGAGCACGCCCTGGTCGTAGAGGCAGGTTTTGAGGCCACCCTCGGCCGTGAGGCGGATGCGGTTGCAGGTGCCGCAGAACGTGCGCGAGTACGCCGCAATAATGCCCAGGCGACCCTGGTGCCCGGCCACGGTGTAGTGCGCGGCGGTGTCGCCGGGGCGCGTAGCCACGGGAGTAAGCTGGCCCAGGTGAGCTTCGAGGTGCTCCCGGATGCGGTGGTGGTTCCAGGGCAGGGTAGCGGCGTGGCTGTGGCCGTTGAAGGGCATTTCCTCGATGAAGCGCACATCCACGGGCAGGTCGCGCGTCAGCTCGGCCAGGGGCAACAGGTCCTGGGTGTTCTGCCCGTCCATCACCACGGCATTGATTTTGACGCGGATACCGGCCGCCAGCAGCGCATAAAAGGTGTCGAGCACCCGGGGCAGCTCGTCGCGGCGGGTGATGCTAGCAAACCGGGCGCGGTCCAGGGTGTCGAGGCTGAGGTTGACGGCCCGCACGCCCATCCGGGCCAGCTCCGGCACGTGGGGCGCCGTGAGCACACCGTTGGTTGTCAGCGTCAGCTCCTCGATGCCGGGCAGCTGGCTTAGCCGGTCCATGAAGGGCACTAGGTCGCGGCGTACGAACGGCTCCCCGCCGGTGAGGCGCACTTTGCGCACGCCCAGGCCCGCCAGGATGGCCACCAGTCGCTCCATCTCCTCGTAGCTCAGCAGCTCCCGCTTGGGCAGATACTGAATGCCTTCCTCGGGCATGCAGTAAAAGCAGCGCAGGTTGCACCGGTCCGTGACGGCCAGCCGCAGGTATTCCAGCGGGCGGCCGTGGTTATCAAAAAGCACCGACGGAACAGACATTGCAGATTGGACTGAGAAAAAATAAAGAAGCCGGACGGGGCGAAGCCCCTATACGCAGGCGGTCAGAAGCTGGCTATACGAACAACAATTGGCCGGCTCCGTAGTTCAAGCCCTGGCAGACGGCACGACGGTTTCTTGTTCCAAAGTAGCGGTTTCGCCGGAAAACGGGTAATCTGCGCTGAAATCTGCTTTTACTGACTTGCTATGAATCTGAAAATTGCCTTGTTCGGCATTGCCCGCGAAATCGTGGGGCAGTCTGCCCTGGAAGTTTCCGCCCCCGAGGGCCAGTCGGCGCGGGGGCTGCTGCAGGATCTGCACGCCCGCTACCCCGAGCTGGCCCGCCTTTCCAGCCTGGCCGTGGCCGTCAACAACGAATACGCCGCCGAGGATGCACCCCTGCGGGAACACGACGAAATTGCCCTCATTCCGCCGGTCAGCGGCGGATAGTTGAGCCCACCATTCCGAGCATGTGGCGCGTCAAGCAAGGGACCGAGGAACCTCGCACGCTGACGATGTCAAAGTAAATTGTCATGCTGAGCTTGTCGAAGCATCTCTACTGCTTCTTTGGATTACCATTGCAACGAAGCAAGACGTAGAACGTCATGCTTCGTCTCTATCACCCAGCCCATTACTGTCTTGATTCACATCGACCTGACCGACCAGCCCATTGACGTAGCCGCTGCCCTGCAAATGGTGGAGGCCGATGGGGCGGGCGCCATCAACACCTTCATCGGTACGGTGCGCAACCAAAGCACCGGCCGCCCCGTGGTGCGCCTGGAGTACGAGGCCTACGACAGCATGGCTTTGCACCAGCTGCGCAAAGTGGCCGAGCAGGCCCTGGAGCGGTGGCCCATGCTCCAGCAAGTGGCCGTCATTCACCGCAAAGGCACCCTCTACATCGGCGACGTGGCCGTGGTGGTGGCCGTATCAACGCCGCACCGGGCCGAGAGCTTCGCCGCCTGCCAGTTTATCATTGACACCCTAAAACAGGTAGTCACCATCTGGAAAAAGGAGTTCTATGAGGACGGCGACGTATGGGTGGCCGCGCATCCGTAAGGGAATGTAGGGGCGGGGCTTGTCCCCGCCCGGTCGTTGCCCGATACCCGTCGAGCGGCGCGGACGGGAACAAAGCCCTTACACAGGTAATGAAGCGGCTTCGCCAGTCTGATTACACCTTCCTCATGGTTTCCACCACCTGCGCGGCTTCCTCCGGGGTGTTCACGTTGCGTAGCTCTTGGGGCGCGGGCGCGGGCAGCAGCTCAATGTCGGAGTTGATGAGGGTTTTGCGCGGGCAGCTGTAGCCCAAACTCAGGAAGCGCAGCAGCGTGGTATAGCTGCGCGGCTCCCAGATGGTGATAAGCGGCTCGGGCCACTCGTTTTCAGGGCTCCGAAACGCCGTTGCCAGCCGCCCGGCGTGGCGGTGCCGCACCAGATGCTTCAGCGTAGCCGCCGACAGCAGGGGCAGGTCGCAGGATACTACCAGCCAGGCGGCGTTGGGGTCCTGGCGGAAAGCCGAGAGCAGGCCACTCAGCGGGCCCAGGTCCGCAAAGGTGTCGGGCAGGGGACGCAGCCCGGCGTATTCCAGCTCCACCACCTGATCGGGGCGACAGGAAACGTGCACATCCTGGCAAAAAGGCGCCAGCAGCTCGGCGGCGTAGGCACGCTGCTCCTGGCCGTGATAGGCGAGCTTGCCTTTATCCTGGCCCATGCGCTGGCTGCGGCCGCCCGCCAGTACCAGCCCCCGCAGCGGCGGCGCGGCCTGCTGCCATTCCTCCAAAATCAGCGCGGCAATAGCGGCCGTATCGTGCAGGGACAGCACGGGCACCGGCGCTTCGCCCAGGTGAGCGCGCAGGTAGGGTGGTACTTCCGTTATGCCCTCGGGCAAAAGCAGGGCACGCACGTCGGTGAGGCGGTCCAGCTTTTTCTCCACCGGCTTGGCCGGGTCCAGAATCACGAGCTGCTGCCGGGCGCGAAAGTGGTTGCCGTTTACCAGCACTAGGCTTTCATGCTGCAGCAGTTCCGGCTGACTGAATTTATTTAGGCTTCGCTTTACATCAAGGCGGGTGAAGGTGATTTTGTCGGTCAGCTCGGCCGCGGCGCTGGCTTGTAAAATAGCATCCTGGCCGCCGCTGCCGCCCTGGGCCGCGTCGTCGCCGGCGGCGTGGTCGGCATCCACGTAGGCTACGCGCAGCTGCGGGGCCAGCACGGGCAGCAGCCGGGTTACCAGCTCCTTGATTTTGCCGCAGGGCGCGCCCAGAATAGCGAGTTCATGACGGCCGAACTCGCCCAGGTGCGGGCGGGCCAGGTGGGCGTGCTTGCTGCGCGGGGTGTCGGCGGCGGAATTATTCAGCATGGTGGAAGTCCTGTTTGCCGCCGGTTTTCGCCAGCAGGCGCGTTTCCTGAATCACAATGTCGTGCGACAGGGCTTTGCACATGTCGTAGATGGTGAGGGCGGCCACGGACGCGCCGGTCAGGGCCTCCATTTCCACGCCGGTTTTGCCCGTCACGGTGGCGGTGCACTCGATAAGCACGGCGTCGGGGCCATCCACTTCAATGGTTACCTGGCAGTTGTCGAGGCCCAGCGGGTGGCACAGCGGAATCAGTTCGGACGTACGCTTGGCGCCCATGATGCCCGCCAGAATAGCCGTCTGAAATACGGGGCCTTTGCGCGTGGGCAGGTCGCCTTCCTGCACCAGGGCTATGATTTCGGGGCCCAGCACCACGCGGCTGCGGGCCCGGGCCACGCGGCGGGTAGGCTGTTTGGCGCCCACATCCACCATAGCCGGCTGCCCGGCGGCGTTGAGGTGAGTGAGTTTGGCAGAGTCAGACATAAAGCGAAAAGACAAAGAAAAGCAGCGGCCGAACCCCTGGCCGCGCAGGAGTAGTACGCGAAAAGGATAACCGTTGCCAACGGAGTAAGTTGAAGGCGCGCCAACGGAAAGCGCCGTGCAAGCTAACGGATCAGGGAATGGATGCGGGGCGTGTACGCTTCGGGCACGAATGCACCCCACGTCTGAAGCGTGCTAATCCAAAGCTGAAGCTATGTCCTTACTGAACATTGCGAATGTCGTTGCTGAACATTTGGAATGTCGTTGCTGAACATTTAGAATATCGTTACTGAACATTTGAAATGTCGTTACTGAACATTGCGGATGTCACTGCCTTGCATGGTGTATAGCGGCAGCTGAAGGTGCTGTGCTGCCCGGCAATACGGAGTGTGCATCAGGTATGCGGATGAGAAAGGCTGCGCCCGCTCCGGCGCTTCCGCTACCTTCGCGGGTATGATTTCCGTTGCCGAAGCCGCCCGCCTCGTGGCCGCCACCATCCGCCCGCTGCCGCCTGAGTTTCTATCCTTGCATTTGGCGGCCGGGCGGGTGCTGCGCGAAGACCTGCGCGCCGACCGTGACTTTCCGCCCTTCAACCGCGTGGCTATGGACGGTATTGCCCTGCGCTACGCGGCCCTGGCGGCCGGTCAAACGGAGTTTTGCATCGACAACACCCAGTTTGCCGGCCAGCCTCCCGTGTGCGTGCCGGATGCCACGGCCGCCATCGAAATCATGACCGGGGCCATGCTGCCGGCGGAGCTGGATACCGTTATCCGCTACGAAGACCTCACCTTCCGCACCGATGCCGCTGGCCAGCGCTGGGCCCGGGTGGAAGCAGCGCCGCCCAAGGCCGGCCACAACATCCACCCCCAGGCCGCCGACCGCCGGCAGGGTGACCTGCTCGTACCAGCCGGTACGCGCCTGGGGCCCGCCGAGCTGGCCGTGGCGGCTACCATTGGAGCAGTTACCGTAGCCGTCACGCGCCAGCCGCGGGTGGCAGTGGTGAGCACCGGGGATGAGCTGGTGCCGATTACGCAGGTGCCCGCCGCCCACCAGATCCGGCGCTCCAACGCCATTATGCTGCAGGCGGCGGCCGAAACTGCCGGCGCCATCACCGAAACGTTTCACTTCGACGATGACCCCGCCGCCCTGCGCCAGGGGCTGCCGGCGCTGCTCACCGGGTTCGATGCGGTGGTGCTGAGCGGGGGAGTATCCATGGGCAAGGCCGATTTTTTGCCCCAAGTGCTGCGCGAGTTGGGCGTCGAGCAGCTGTTTCATGAAGTGCGGCAGCGGCCCGGCAAGCCTTTCTGGTTTGGGCAGCGCCCGGGCGGAGCGGTGGTGTTTGCCCTGCCCGGCAACCCGGTGTCGTCGTTTGTGAACTTCTACCGCTACGCCCGGCCCTGGCTGCTGGCCGTGCAGCAACCTACCGGCACCGCGCCGGGTGGTGCCACCCCCACCACTGCTGTACTCACGCAGCCCGTCGATTTCAAGCCACCCATCACCCACTTTCTGCTCGTGCGCCTGGCTGCTGATTCCAATGGCCGCCTGCTGGCCACCCCGGAGCGGGCCGGGGGCTCCGGCGACATGGCCAGCCTACTTATCTCCAACGGTTTTCTGGAGCTGCCACCGGAGATTGAGCACTTTCCGGCCGGCACGGTGCTGCCGGCGTGGTGGTTTCGGGAATGAGTATTCAGGCAGGTACTAATCGGTAAAGCATCAGCCCTCAAAATCGTTTCCGCAGTGAAAGCAGTGGCACAGAGGCCGCTCGGGCGCCAGAAACCACAGGCGCAGGCGGGTAAGTAAGGTGTCAGTAGGCTGTGGGTGCTGGCGGCACACCACGTCGGAGTGCTGGCAGCGCGGGCAGCGCACGGTTTCGGTTGCTGTTTCGTCCTCGGGTGGCAGCGCGTGCATGAGGGCCTGGGCTGGCTGCAGCACCGCCTGAGCGGCGGCCAGATCGGGTTGGCGCACGTGCAGGCGCACCGGGTCGAGGGCCGAGCTGTAGGGGCGGTGCTCGTTGCTGAGAAAACACGGAATGCCAGCCGCCTCCAGCTGATTTTTAGCCAGATGGGCCGCAATGCCATCCGCAAAAGTGGCGACGAGCACAATGGGCGAAGACGATGGAGGCTCGGAAAGCATAAGGTAAGAGCAGCGTGGCAATACAATAAACAACAAAAGCACCCGGTTGGGTGCTTTTGACAACGGAAACTAAGGCCGCAGGCTTACGGCTGCTTTACGGCGCCGCCCAGGTCTTTCACGTCGCGGCTGGTTTCCATGGTTACAAACTCGGCCTGCAGCGCCCGAATGCGCAGCTCGCTACGGGCCGGCAAATCCAGGCGAATGGCTTTCAGCCGCTCGTTCAGCTGCTTGTAGATGGCGCTGGCATAGTCCCAGTCGCGTTGCGTCCACTGGCGGCGCAGGGTGCGGGTCTGGCGCAGCAGTTGGGTGTAGGCCGGCTCAATGGTCGTGACGGTGAGCTGGTCGATGGCGGCGTAGGTGCCCAGCAGCTGTTGCGTGAAAGCCGTGGTGGCCGCGTTATCCAGGGGCTGGCGGCTGCGGACCCGCGAGGCCGAATCGAAGCGGGCGGCACGGCGGGCGGCCACGCGCATCTTGCTGGCGGCAGTGCTGGCCAGGGTGTCGAGCTCATGCACTTCGTTGCGCACGGCTTCCTGCCGCTCACGCGGAGTAGAGTCGCAGGCGGTGAGCAAGGCGGCGCACAGAAGAGGGGCTGCGTAGGGTAGGAACGTTTTCATGCCCCTAACATACGCAGCCCCTCGCTATTTGATGGGTGCAGGCCGCTACTGCGTCTGCATGCGGAAGGTAAAGGGCATTTCGTATACCACTGGTACCGCCCGGGAACCCCGACGGGCTGGTATCCACTGCTGCGGAATAGACTTAGCCACCCGTAGCGCCTCTTCGTTGCAGCCGCCCCCAATACCCAGCAGCACCTGGTGGTCGGTAGCGCGACCCAGCGTATCTACTAAAAAGGAAATAATGACCTTGCCCTGAATTTTCTTAGCCTGGGCTTCCCCAGGGTAGTTCAGGCGGGTCATGAAGGTGCCCAGCAGGGCGTCGCCACCCAGAAACAGCGGGGGCTGATCGACGCGGCCACTGGTCCAAGAGTCGCCTTCCTTGATGCGGTAGACGCGGTCTTCGATGGGCCGGAAGTAGATCAGCTGGTTTTTCGAGTGGTCGTACTTCTGAGCTATTACCTGCGTACCGTCGCGGGTATAGGCGTAGTACTCCCACACGCCTACTTTATTGCCTTTTTCCAGGGTACCGCTTTCAAACTCGGTTTTGCGCGTGCGCTGGGCCAAAGCCCCGGAAACACATAGTAGTAGTAGTAAGGTAAAAAGTAGAGCTTGCTTCATGGGAATTATGCGTGCGAGGTGGGAAATTTTTTGTAGGATCAGTGCAATTTGTAAACGGCAGCTTCCCCTTCCCTTACCAGGTAGCAAGTATTGTTCCAACCGTCTGAGCCAGACTATTGGAACACCATGCGGCAAGGGGTGGGGCACCTACCGTCCGGGAAATTTACAAAACTTCCGCCTGACTAGGAATAATCTTACGCAGCTAATTTTCAAGCTCATCTGTTTTATCCCTCAGATCATATATCTGACCCTGCAGGCCCGGCCAGTTGGGGCAGAGGCGCGCTACGCGCTCCAGCGACGCCAGGGCCCCTGACCAGTGTTCCAGCATAAGCAGTATCTGGGCCTTGCCCATCAGTGCCCCAAAGTGGCAGGGCTCCAGGCGAAGGGTTCTGGCAATATCCTGCAACGCCGCTCGGTATTCGCCTCGCATGTAGTACGCGGTAGCGCGTTTGTTCCAGCCTTCCGCGTACTGCGGGGCGGCCTCGATAAGCGCAGAAAAATCCTGGATTGCCTGCGTGTAGTCGTCGGCGGCCAGGGCACGCATACCAGCTTCCAACTGCTTGTCCTGCGAGGGGTTGCCGGTGCGCAGCCATAGCAGCCAGATGCCTTCCTGCAGGGCCTCTATTTCCGGCGGTGTAGCAGCCCGGCGCAGGCGAACAAACAACTCGTTGAGGGCGTCCAAGGCGTGAAATGGTGAGATGGTGAAATAGTGCGTTTTACGTTCCTACTGCGCCATTTGTGCTGGTAGAGCGTAAAACGCACCATTTCACCGATTAAAACAGGGCCGCTGCTACCCGGCGGGTGCTTTCCGACTTGCCCATGCTGTAGTAGTGCAGTACCGGCACGCCGTGGGCCATCAGCTCCCGGCTTTGGTTGATGCACCACTCAATGCCAATTTCGCGGGCGGCCGCGTTGTCGGGGGCCAGGTGCACGGCATCGGCCAGCGCCTCCGGAATGTTCAGGAAGAAAGCCCGCGGCAGCATCGTAAGCTGGCTTTTGGTGGTCAGGGGCTTGAGGCCGGGGATGATGGGAACGGTGATGCCCGCCTCGCGGCAGCGCTTTTCGAAGTTGAAAAACTGCTCGTTGTCGAAAAACATCTGCGTTACAATGTAGTCGGCCCCGCGGTCTACCTTGTGCTTGAGGTAGCGCAGGTCGGCCCCGTAGTTCGGCGACTCAAAGTGCTTTTCCGGGTAGCCGGCCGTGCCGATGCAGAAGTCGGTGGCCCACACGTCATCCTGCTTTTCATCCAGGTATGCTCCTTTGTTCAGGTCCGAAACCTGCCCGATCAGGTCACAGGCGTACGCGTGGCCGTCGGGGTTAGGTATAAAGCTGCCTTCCGACTTGATAGGGTCCCCACGCAAAGCCAGCACATTGTCGATGCCCAGAAAGTGCAGGTCGATAAGGGCATTTTCGGTTTCTTCCTTCGAGAAGCCCCCGCAGATCAGGTGAGGCACGGTATCTACATCGAAGCGGTTTTTGATGGCCGCGCAGATGCCAACCGTGCCAGGCCGCTTGCGCACCGTTTTCTTTTCCAGCAGGCCATTCGGGTGCTGGCGGTACACGTATTCCTCGCGGTGGTAAGTCACGTCGATAAACGGCGGTTTGAACTCCATCAGGGGCTCAATATTGGA